>CAKUWD010000133.1 GCA_934699065.1 uncultured Treponema sp. | reverse complement strand
GAGAAAGAGTTGTTCCGTCAACAAAAGAAAACTGGGCTTCAGCAAGATCAGAAGTTCGGACAAAGTCACCATTATAAAGAGGAGTTGATTTACTCACACGTTCCCATACAACGCGGTCATCAAATTTTCGTTGAGTAATTCTGTCTTTGTATGTAATTTCTGCAACCTTTTCTTTATCGCTGCGCCCTGCCGTTGAATTCAAATCTTTCCAGAAGGTATAGCCGAAATATGCGGAAACTGAAAGACAGAATAAAACGACAAAGGTATCACGAACCGGCGACTTGAATCTTGTTCTCTTCCGCATCCAAATTCACCTTTCCAAAATCAGGCTCAGCAATACCAAGCAGTTTACGCATTTCTGAGAGAGTCTTTGGTCCTTTAGGACCAACAGCAAGCTCACAGTCTTTATCTACAACAAAGTCCTTGTCAAAGCTGAAGAACTTTTTAATATCAAAACCAGGCATATTTACAACACCGAAGAAGTGCTGTTTTCCCTTTCCTTTTACTTCAAAGTCTACAGGAATCTGTTCTACAACAAGTTCACAAGTTTTGTTTTCGGGTTTAATTGTAAAATTGTTTTCTTTACACTTTATAAAATCATATTTAAGAATATCATAAGTATCCTGAGTTATCAGAGTGTCAGTACCACATGGTTTATTTGACGCTTCTGTACGGCTTGCAAAGTTTACAGCATCTCCGATAGAAGTATATTCCATTTTATCAAAACTACCCATAAAACCTACTGTAGCACGGCCTGAATTCAAACCGGCACCAATTCTGATATGAGGTTTATATTTTGCAAGAGGTTCTTTTTCGTGAGCTTTTGTAAAAGCTTCTGCTTCTTTATTATAAAGCATAAGAGAATAGCGCATTGCCATACAGCAGGTAATTGCCGCAAGAGCATCACGTTTTACATAAGCATCATGACGCTTTTTTAATTTTTTATATTCAGCAGAATCAGGAGAAAGCTGTTCCCAGTCAAGACTTTCGTTACGCAGCACACCCCAGGCAGCCATAATTGCATCACCTTCGAACTTATCAACAACTCCACCGGTTCTTGTAATACATGAAACCATACGGCTCATATAATCGTTCAAAAAGTTTATGATTTCAGCAGCTGATTTTTCACCAAAGCGGTTTTTAAATCCATCAGAAATTGCTGTAAAACCGCGAATATCGCTGAAGAAAATTGTAATATCTTTAAGATGAGGTTCAAAATCTATCTTCTTTTTAATGATAGCTTGAGTTACACCCTTATTGGTAAGTTTTGTAAATGTATTAAGAATTTCACGTTCATTCTTAGTACTTTTTGCAAGAACACCAATTTCATCTTTTCTTTTATCTTTAAGTTCACCAAACAATTCTGTATTAAAATTTCCGTCGTTAATTTCATTTACAATTGCAGTAAGAACTTTCAGCGGCTGGCTGAGAGATTTTGAAAAGAAATAAATAATGAGAATTGCAAGAGCCAGAATTATAATAGAAATATAAATATTTCTGCGGGTTGTGGTTCTTACACCTTCAAGAACGATATAAGTACTTACAGTTGTAATAACTGCACAATCTCCAAATGAAAGCTTTCTGAAAGCACCAATATATTCACTACCATCTTTTGTATGATAAGTAATCTGACTGTTGTTTGCAGGGCTTTCCTGCATAGCTTTTACAATCGGATTTGAACTTTCATCTGTGGCAGACATAGTAAGTGAATTATCACTGTGAATAAGGATTTTTCCATCCTTGTTTACAAAGAAAGACTGATTTACACTTCCAGAAGAAAAACTTTCGCCAAGATCTTCAGCAGAATAGAGAAAAGCAACAGAAGTTGCATTTCCACCATTTATAACAGGATAGAAAAATGAAAGAACCGGCACATTAAAGAATACAGAAGCATTCTGAATTTCAATATAGCCGTTTGCTGCTTTTTCAAGCATTTCATCTTCCTGCAGAAAATATGCAAGAGCTGTATCTGCATCAAGTTCACGCGAAAGGAAAAAAGCTGTATTTGTAAAAACACGTCCGTTTTCAGGAAGGTATACGGCCGCAACGGCTTTGTTGCGTTCAAAAAAAAGGTTCTCCATTGCTTTGATTTCGGTTGTATTCTCGCCGGCTGTGTTTAACAGGTCGAGGAACATAGCAACAGAAGAAATCGCCGAAGTAATTCGGTTTTCTGTATCGGATGCGGTGCGGCTGTTGATTGTAAGGTTATTTTCTTCGGCGCTTGTGCGGACGTCGTTGCTTACGAAGTATGAGACGGCATAGGTTACACCGCCTAAAGCAACCAGAACTATCATGGAAATAATCGCTATCAGCTTTACACCAATAGGATGCCGAACTTTGTCTATCTTTTTATCTCTCTGTTTATCTTTCTTTTTCACGTTAATCTGCCCATTATATTATCGGCACATTATAGCATTTATAGAAGATTCTATCAAATAATTATAATTTTTCTTAAATTTTATGCTTATTTATGCTTCTTTTTCAGTTTTTATAGAATGATTTTATTATATTGCTTATTTTTACATATTCCTGTTCAGAAGAAGTAAAATCTATAATTGTACTTCCTGGTATATCACGTATATAAGTATACTGTTTTTTTGCATATTTACAGCTGTGATGTTTTATTGCTTCGCGTATTTGATCCTTATCATCTGATTCAAACCATTCACTATAACCAATTGCTTTCATACCGGGAGATTCTTTTGTATAACCTTTTGCAATCAGAGAACGAACTTCAGTTTCAAGCTCCGCATCAAACATCTGGTCTACCCTCTGTCTTATTCGTTCATAAAGAATATCTCGGGGAGGCTCAAGTACAATAAATTTAAAATCAAACTTATTTCGAAGTTGCCCCTGACCTTCTGCCTTAAAACTAGATCGTGGTTTACCGCATAAATAATAAACTTCAAGGGCACGACAGATTCTGTAAGCATCATTCGGATGTATTTTAGCCGCACTTTGCGGGTCGATTTTTTTTAATTCATTATAGAGTTTTTGATTTCCTTCGCGGCTGATTCGGTCTTTTAATTCATTCCTTAGTTTTTCATCAGAAACAGGAGTTGGAGCCAGTCCATATAAAAAGTTTCTGATGTAAAAACCAGTTCCACCGCAGACAACAGGAAGATGGCCTCTTGAATTGATTTCTTCACAGGCAATATCTGCGGCATTTACAAAATCTGAAACATTATACTGTTTGTCAGGAGTAAGAAGATTTATAAGATGATGAGGTATTTCTTTTTGAAGGGCTTCATCAGGCTTTGCTGTTCCGATATCCATTCCTTTATAAACAGCCTGTGAATCTGCACTTATAATTTCAGCATTTAAAATAAAATGACTGCCCTGAGGTGAAAACAGTTCCCTCGTTAAGGCAGTCTTTCCCGAAGCTGTGGGCGCAAAAATTACTAAAACTTTAGTCTTTGTGCTCAATACGGTATGTTACTCTATTAGTAAAAAGCTGTTTTGCAGCTGCACAAACAACCTTATCCTGATTAGCAGCAATTTCTGGATCATTAACCTTTGCCATCTGATAAGCACGGAGGCTTGCTGCTACTGTAATTTCATAAATATTACCATTAAATGTTACTAACTGTTCCAAAGGAAAAACCATTATTCACCTCAAATATAATAGAATATTTTAACAATTACATACACTTGTGTCAAGAAACATGCAACGTCACCCCGAACTTGTTTCGGGGTCTATCCCAACAGATGCTGGAACAAGTTCAGCATGACGAAGAATATATGATATTGCGGGCACAGCGGGCGGCGGCTGTAGTTCCAGAATCACAGCGTTGCATTGTCATAACAATTGTAATTCCAGATTCCCGGTCTACACTCATATATGGTCCAAGCCAGCCATCCCAGCCAAACTCACCTTTGCTTGTAAATACATTGCAGGCACCAGGATTTGCGGCAACTCTCATAAGGTTACAATAGCTGTAGCCTGCAAGATGAGGCATTTTGATGTCAAAAGTTCTTTGTACATCCGGCATAAGGCGGGATTCACTAAAACGACGGACGGTATTTTCGCTTAATATACGGCAGCCATCCAGACACCCGCCATTGTTAAGCATCAGAGCGAATTTCATATAATCATCAACAGTAGAACAAAGACCTGCTCCACCGCTTTCAAAAGCCGGCTTATGATTCATTTTATCCTGTATTCCAAGATTGCAGTCAGTAAATAGCTCAAGCCGGTGTTTTTCAACACCTTCACTCCAGTCTTCTACTGAACGATAAACCTTAGCAAGTCTGCCTTGTTTGGAATCCGGCACATAAAAATCTGTATCATTCATACCAAGAGGCTTAAAGATACGATTGTATAAAAACTGGCTGAATTTCATTCCGCTTACTTCTTCAATTACAGCGCCAAGAATATCTGCTGAATAACCATAGTTATACTCAGTTCCAGGCTCAAAATTAAGAGGAATAGAGGCAATACGGCGGGCAAATTCTCTTGTAGTAATCTGATTTTTACCGCCATCCTTTTCATCTTCATTAAGATCATTTATAAGTTTAGAAGTAAGATGCTCTCCATAAAAAGATGCTTCACCCCAGGCTCCGTAACCGTAGCCGCTTGTCATATTTAATAAATCCTGGATAAGGATAGGTCGTGAAGCAGGCTGAGGATTTCCAGATCTGCCATGCTCAGTACAAACCTTTACATTTTTGAATTCAGGCAGATAACGGTATAATTCGGCTGCAAAATCAAGTTTTCCCTCTTCCATCAAAATCATTGCAGCAACCGCAGTTACAGGTTTTGTCATTGAGTATAAACGGGCAATTGTATCCCTCTGATAAGGCCGTTCATTTTCTATATCAGCCAGACCTGACTGCCAGTAACCGATTTCCCGGCTATCTTTATAAAGAAGCAGATTTAGCCCTGCTGCATTTTTTTCTTCAGTAAACAGGTCCAGTACATGTTGAATATTCTGTAATTTTGATAATTCCATATAAATATTTTATTGCATAAAAATTTAAAAACAAATAGTAATTTATTCTTAAAAAAGCGTAAATAATTCTACTTTATTTAATAAATTTCTTAATTGTATAAATGCACGATATGAAATATAATTGAAGCAGAATTAGTTAAAGGTTTAACTACTATTTTAATAAATAAAATACTATTATGCTGAACCTGTTTCAGCATCTACTAGAGGATTCCGAAACTATTTCGGGATGACGAAGGAAGGTAAAAAAATGGGAAACAAAGAACTTATCGAAAGCGGTTCTGCCGTTCTGGGAATTGAATTCGGCTCAACTCGTATTAAGGCCGTGCTGATTAACGAAAAATATGAGCCAATTGCCGGCGGCTCTTATACCTGGGAAAATACTCTCGACAATGGAATCTGGACCTACCCTTTAAGTCAGATTCACGAGGGCTTGCAGACCTGTTATGCAGATCTTAAAAAAGATGTCGCCGAAAAATACGGTGTAAAACTTACAAAGTTCAAGGCCGGTGGTATTTCTGCTATGATGCACGGCTACCTTGCTTTTGACAGCTCAGAAAATCTTCTGGTTCCTTTCAGAACCTGGCGCAATACAATTACAGGACAGGCTTCTAAAGAGCTTTCTGACCTCTTCAACTTCCCTGTTCCAGAGCGCTGGTCTATCTCTCATCTTTATCAGGCAATTTTGAACAAAGAGCCTCATATAAACAAAATAAACAATGTTTATACACTTGCAGGTTATATTCACTATATGCTTACAGGAAAGAAGGTACTTGGTGTAGGAGACGCCAGCGGTATGTTCCCTGTAAAATATAATAATGGAAAAGCTGACTACAATCCTGATTTCAAAGCTAAGTTTGAAGCCCTCCCTGGCGTAAAGGCTCTTGGTCTTAAGCTTGATTCTGTATTCCCTAAGGTTTTGATGGCTGGTGAATCTGCCGGCGAGCTTACTGAAGCTGGTGCTAAGTTCCTTGATCCTACAGGTGATTTGCAGTCTGGTATTCCATTCTGTCCTCCAGAGGGTGATGCAGGAACTGGTATGGCTGCAACAAACTCAGTTGCTGCAAAAACTGGTAACATCTCTGCCGGAACTTCTGTATTCAGTATGGTAGTTCTAGAAAAAGATTTAAAAAAGGCCTACCCTGGAATTATCGATATCGTAACAACTCCAGATGGGCTTCCTGTTGCAATGGTTCACGCTAATAACTGTACAGGCGAACACAACTACTGGATGGATCTTTTCTACGAAGTTGCTACACTTATGTGTGGCGAAGCTAACGTTCCAAAAATCGGTAAGTTCTTTGATGATTTGATTGGCAAGTCTCTTGAAGCAGATAAAGACTGCGGTGGACTTCTTGCTTACAACTATCTTTCCGGTGAAACAATTACAGGCTTTAATTCAGGCCGTCCATTGTTCGCCCGTGCAGAAAATGCTAAGTTCAACGTAGCAAACTTTATGCGAGTTCAGATGTTTGCATCTCTTGGTGCTTTGCGTGCCGGTATGAATATTCTTTATGATGAAGAAAAAGTTCCTGTAGAAAGCATGACAGGGGCTGGCGGATATTTTAAGACCGAAGCTGGTCTTAAATACATGGCAGCAGCCATGAAGACATCAGTTAGCGCTATGGAAACTGCAGGTGAAGGTGGACCTTGGGGTATGGCCTTGCTGGCTGCATTTGCCGCTGCAGGTAAAAAGAATCTTCCAGAGTTCCTGAATAAAGAAGTATTTGGTAACTGTAAGAAGACAACCTCTGCACCAGAAGCAGAACTGGTTGAAAGCTTCAATATTTATTTTGAACGATATATGAAAGGCCTTGCTATTGAGAAAGCTGCGGTTGAAAATCTTTAACGATTATGTCATTCCCGTGCTTGACACGGGAATCTACACAACACTGAAATGTATAGATTGTCGGGTCAAGCCCGACAATGACATTAAAATTACGAGGAAATTATGACATACGAAACATTAAGACAAGAAGCTTACGAAGCTAATATGAAAATTCCAGAGAATCACCTTGCTCTTTATACATGGGGAAACGTTTCTGCTTTTGATAAGGATAAAGGTGTTTTCGCAATTAAACCTTCTGGAGTTCCTTACCCGGAGCTTACTCCAGAATCAATGGTAATTATTGATCTGGATGGAAAAAAGGTTGACGGTTCTTTGAATCCTTCGAGCGACACCCCTACTCACGCAGTTCTCTACAAAGAGTTTGCAATGAATCAGGGAGGAGACGTTGGTGGAATTATCCATACACATTCTACATGCGCAGTTGCATGGGCTCAGGCTGTACGCTCTGTTCCGCTTTTTGGAACTACACACGCAGACCATATTCAAAAGTCTGTTCCTTGTACACCATATTTGAGTAAGGAAGCAGTTGAGCGCGACTATGAAAAAGAAACTGGTCTTTTGATTGTAAAGCACTTTGCAGAACTTGGTCTTAACCCAAGCGAAGTTAATATGGTTCTCTGCGGAGGCCACGGACCTTTTGCATGGGGTAAAAATGCAGACAAGGCTGTTTATAACGGAACAGTACTCGAAGAAATCTGCCGCATGGCTATGTATACTCTGCAGATTCGCCCGGATGCTACAGAGCTTCCTGATTATATTGTAAATAAACATTACATGAGAAAACATGGTCCTAACGCATATTATGGACAGGGAAATAAATAAATAATTTCCAAGATCTAAAAAAACTGACGGGCTCCCGCAGTAAAAGTATACAGACATGCTCGCTTTCCGTTTTTGTGTAAGAAAAAGATGATTTTCACCGAAAATCATCTTTTTCTTTTTATGCAAGTCTGCAAATACGTCAAGAGGCAGTCTGTATTCTTTTCCTGCTCCGCCCCTCAGTTTTTTTATCAT
>CAKUWD010000132.1 GCA_934699065.1 uncultured Treponema sp. | reverse complement strand
CTTGTAGAAAGAACAAGTGGACCAAAATACAAATCAGAAAAGTCCCCAATCGAATTGATTTTGATTGTCGGAGTACAGTTGAATTTAATCTGCTTGCGGGTTTCTACAAGATTGAGTTTTTCAAAAAGTTCAGCTGCCTTTGCGTAAGGAATTGTTTCTGTTGTGATTGGGATATCCTTTTCAACAAGAGCATTCATTTCGGCAGTAAGCTGTTTGATTTCCTTGTCAGTAATCTTTTTTGCACCTTCAAGAGTGTAGTAGTAACCGTAACCCAGACTGTGGCCTACAAGAAGGCGGGCTTTTGGAAAAAGATTATGAGCGGCTGCGGCCAGTAAGAGACAGAGAGAGCGGCGGTAAACTGCAGCTCCATCCTTTGATTTTGCCACAACCGGCTCAAGTACTGCGTCATAAGTAAGAGGCATGTCCAAAGGACAGATTTCGTTACTTATTCTTACTGCGTAGATTTCTTTATCCGGGATTCCAAAGTTTCCTGTAATTACAGAAACAGGTGTTCCATATGGAACCAGTTTTTTAGTTATTTCTTTTTCGTCTTTTATAAATGTAATGCTGATGTCGTTCATGATAGATACCTCACTGTTGTTCGATTTTTCTTCTCCGATTCTTCTATTATAAAGGGTAAAATCTGATTTGTGAAATAAAAAAAATACGGTGGTTGAGTAGGCCAATGGCCGTATCGAAACCACCGTGTTACTGTTAATACGAATGTGGGATTTTGGAAGAAAAATCGATGTGAGGTATATATTTCAACCCTATATCAAATCGTTTCTTTCTTGTTTTTACCAATCAGGTAAATGCAAATTGAAACCAGAATATATCCGATAATAGATGGCAAGGCGGCTTCAACACCAAAGTTTCCACCTGTAAGAAGTTTACTTGCTGATTCTACTGGAATTATAATATAAGATACATTTTGCATTCCATTAACTATTTCTCCGATTCCAAATAGATTTCCAATTATCAAAAAGTTCCAGAGACTATGAGCTAAAGCACCTGGCCATATCGAATCAGAATTTAGGGCAAATAATGTAAACATTATCGATACGGATGAACCTGCCAGAATAAGAAGTATTAAATCTAATAAATTAAAACTTTGCATATTCAGAATGTGAAGACAGGCAAATAAAATTGCAGGTATGATAACGGCTGCTTTTTGACCTAAAGTCTTTTTCATGTAACGGAAAATCATTCCGCGAAAAATCAGTTCTTCGCATATACCTGCAGGAAGTCCAATTTTGAAGAGGCCATAGATTAAAGAATCAAAAAGTTTTCCTTCATTTGCAACGTAAGGTTTTCCTGGCAATATGAAAGCATAAAAGAAGAGTATTAAAACAGGTAAAAGAATTGCAAGAATAATTAATGGAAGTTTAATTGTCTTAAATTTAATACCAAGAGTTTCAGCATCCATTTTTAAGATTTTTGCTGAAACAAACCATGCAAGTAATACAGTTACTGCAATTCTTAAAAGACATGAGATGACATATCCCAAATTCTGATTACCTGAAAGACTGAGAACTGTATTCTGTAAAAGAATTCCAGCAGAAATTATAACAATTGATAAAACTATAACGCCAATATTTTTTAAAATTTTTTTGAATAAATTCATGATAAACCTTCTTTCTAAATTTTTGAGAATAATAACATAATTTATTAAAATATGGTATACACCTGAAAAAAAATCGGGCTGAAAAAATCAGTAGTATAAAAGATAAAAAAGCGTTATAATTTATAGATATGCTGAGTTTGTTTCAGCATCTTATAAACTGATTCCGGAACTAATTCGGAATGACAGAAGGGCTTTATGATTAAAGAATTTTTACCTTATGACGTTGTTCGCAATGATGCATTAAAACTTGCTCATAAAATTTATAAAGACGGCTTTATCCCTGATGTAATTTATTGTTCACTACGTGGTGGTGCTTACATGGCAAACGTAATTAGTGAATATTTTAAAATTATCAGTAAGCGCGAAAGTTTTCATCCGGTTTTGTATGCAGGCGTAGTTGCCCGTTCTTATTCTGATGTTGCCCAGCATACCAAAGTTTTTATTGACGGATGGACATATCCTCCAGAAAACTTACGTCCAGGTGACAAGATTCTTTTAGTTGATGATATTTTTGATTCAGGCCGTACAATCAATTCGCTTGTTGAAACTTTGATTAACAGCCGCGGTATGCCTCGTGAGGATATCAAGGTTGTTGTTCATGACTATAAATATTTTACTTATCAGGAAGAACAGCTTCCTATTCAGCCTGATTATTATTGCCGTAAGTTTGTGATCAATAATCCTGATGAAAACCGCTGGATTCATTATATGAGCCATGAACTTGTAGGCCTTTCAAAAGAAGAACTGGAAAAGAATTATTATTCTCAAGATCCGGAACTTCGCGATATTCTCGGACCTTTCCTTGAATCATAGGGAGAACTATGAAAAAAAAGTTTCCTTCAATTATTTGTATCTGTCTTTCATTTCTGATTTTTGTACTGCCACTTTCTGCTGAAATTAATTTGCTCAGCCCGGTAAAGGGAGAGTGGGCAAATCGTCAGATGCTGGTTATTGATAATTCTGATGGAGGAGACTTTCTTTATTCTGTTGATGGTGCGGACCCGGAAACTTTTGGTTTTGCTTATGATGGACCTGTTTTGCTTGATGTTGCGGGAGACGTTCAGCTTAATGTAACACGTATTACGGGTGACGGAAAAAAAGAAAAAGTTTCTGTAACATACACTGTAAAAACAGATGATGGTTCTAAAACTTCTTATAAAAATTTTATACAAACCTTTTTCGATGGTGGAATATTAAATTACAGCGCAGGAAGCCAGCTTACAATTCCTGGTGATTTTCTGTTTTATATTGGGCTTCCACCGGAAGATAATATGCCGGAAAATTATATGCCTGCCCGTACCTTACAGCTTTCTTCTTTAAGTGTGCTGTCTCGCTATATACCGTGTACAATTTTTGATAAAGCTCGAAATGTAAAATATCGTTTTATAATCAAAACATATCCACAATCTGCCGGTGTCTTCAGTCATAGAGATGTTCCTTTTGAGGTTTCAGACTGGGAGACAGTAACTTTTACAAATAATAAGTTTATCTATAAAATTGATTCAGAATACTGGGGGCTTCCGAGAGAGCCTGTAAAACTTGATCGTTCAGTGAGCCATATGATTTCATGGCAACCTATTGATTATGATGCAGGTAATCCGATTGAATTTTTTGTGCTTCCTCCAAAACCTGAGATTGTACGTGAGGAAACATCAGATGGAAGTCTGGTTTATTCCATCCGTGGAGATGATGCTTACGCTTTGAGTATAATGAATGAGTTGGACGGAACTTATTCTGAACTTTTTACCCGTATTGGAATTGATGCTTTTTATGGTGATGAAGTTTCTGGTTCTGCTACACTCGGTATTTTTGCAAATTCAGTTTATCAGGGAAATATTTCCGTCTCATACGATATCAACCGAAAACCTCCTCAAATTCCGGTCATAAAAACTAATGCCCAGGGATTCGTTTCACGCGGAGATGTAGATGTAAAGATTTCCGGTATGCGTGGGGCAGATTTATATATTGCTTTGAGTGAGCCGCTTACACTGGAGGAATCTGATATTTCTTATTCTTCTGATGATAAGATTTTCAAAAATGTACCGCTTGGTGAATATCGAAAAGTAAAGGGCGAAAGTTTCTCTTTGCATTGGGCTCAAAATGGTTTGAATCCTGTTTATTATAAAGTTTCTGCTTATTCAAAAACTGATGAAAACGCAAGCAGTCCTGTTGAGTTTGCAGTTGTAATTGATCAGTCAAATTATTATTTTGATGCTTCTGGCGATGCTGAGCTTGCAGATGGAACGGCTGCTCATCCGTTTACAGATTTTAAGCAGCTCAAATCTGCACTTCTTAATCAGAGAGTGGTTAAGCTTTCTGTAAAGGGAGAAATGGTAATTAGCGAGGCTTACAATATTTCTTCTAATTTTGAAGTTTTTAATGGAGGTGATGCTCGGCTTAAATTTGGAGCTGATGGATCATTTGTTGTAAAAACTTCTACACTGGAGATTTCTGACTGTAGAATTTCAAACACATCTGAAATAAGTAAGAAATCGATTGTGCCGTTAATAAAACTTGAAAATTCTGTGCTTACTATGAAAAATTGTGTTATTGCTGCAGATTTTACCAGAAACGGTACTGTAATTGATGCAAGCAATGCGATAATCAATATTTCTGATACTATGGTTTCTGCAAATGCAGTTTCCTATGCATCATTTATTGCGGCAGTAAAATCCCGCATCTCAATCAGAAATTCTTCTGTAAGTACAAATGCTGATACAAGCGTTATTATTTCTGCAGACGGCGGAAATGTAACGGCTCAAAAAAATGATTTCCTTGTAAGCGGTGGAAACGGTCGTATTGCAGAACTATTTTCTGTAAAAGCTGCTTTTATTGAAAACAACTTTAAAGCCCATCTCACAAATACAACAAGTAAAATCCAGCCGCTTTACGTGAATAAGGCAACAAAACTTACAGATGAAAAAAACATCTTGCAGGGCTTCTAAATGGCAGATTCACATTTAATTCTTGAAGCAGGTTTTGATGAAGCGGGCAGAGGTCCTCTTGCAGGACCGGTTTGTGCAGCAGCAGTAATTCTTCCTTCTGATTTTCCTGTTGAAATACTCAATGACTCAAAAAAACTTACAGAAAAAAAACGTCAGGCTGCAGAATTAGTGATTAAAGAAAAAGCCTGTTATGGAATTGCACTTGTAGATCATACAACAATCGATAAAATTAATATACTCGAAGCAAGCATGCTGGCAATGAAAAATGCCTTTGAAGAGCTCATGAATAAATTTCCTGAGTGGTGCAGGCTGCAGGAACTCGGTGATTTTAATCAGATAAAACTTATCGGAATTACGGACGGTACTCGATGTCCTGATGTTCCGATTGAATGCCGCTGTGAGCCTAAAGCTGATGGAAAATATCCTTGTGTAATGGCAGCAAGTATTCTTGCTAAAACCTGTCGCGACCGTCTGATGCTGGAAATGGATAAAAAATATCCTGAATACGGATATGCAAAACACAAGGGCTACCCGACAAAAGCGCATCGTGAAGTCTGTCATAGAATAGGGCCATCTCCAATTCAAAGATTAACATTTAAATACTAGAATCAAAAAATTGGCTCTCAGCGATAAAAGGCACTAAAAACGGGAATGATGTTTTTTAGAACCTTTTCCCGCTTCCGCCAATTTTAATAATTCGTATATTGATTATTAATCTCTGGTTATATTCCTAAGCCAGCCTTTCTTAAAATAGTGGCGGATTACAAAAGGCATTTTTTCAAACTCATCCAGGAAGAGAATAAAGTATACCCAGAGTGGTGGCAGCTTGAAAACGAAGGCAGCCAGCAGTCCCAGTGGAACTGAAATACACCACATGTTTATTGTGTCTGCAACAAAGCCGAATTTTGAGTCTCCGCCTGCACGGAAAATTCCACAAATCAAAACTGTATTTATAGAAGCTCCAATCAGAGAATATGCATTTATAAAAAGCAGAATGTTTCTGTAATGAGCGGCTGTTTCATTCAAATCAGCAATATAAGGAAGTACTGGATAAAGGCAAATTAAAAGGACGGCACCAAGCACACCCGAAAAAATTGTTACTCTAGCAAGACGGCTGGCATTTCGTTCTGCAACTGCCATGTCACCTGCTCCCATATATTTTCCTACAACAATTGCTCCACCATAAGCCATGCCAAAGCACAAAACTGAACCAAGCTGGCGGACAGTATTTACAACGGAGTTTGCGGCAACTATGTCTTCACCAAGGTGTCCCATAATTACAGAGTACATGGCAAAGGCTGACCCCCAGACGAGTTCATTACCAACGGCTGGCAGGGAATAGCGGAAAAAGTCTCTGGTGAGAAGTTTGTTACGGCGGAATACACAAGTGACAGAAAATTTAATGTCAGTCTGGCGGCCTGCATAAATAAAGCAGATTACCATTTCAATAAAGCGGGCAATCGAAGTTGCAATACCAACTCCGGTAATTCCCATCTTAGGTACGCCTAACAAGCCGAAAATGAAAACTGCATTGAGACCGATGTTCAAAAAGAGACAGGTTGTTGATGTAATTGTTACGATTTTTACACGTTCAATACTTTTGAATCCAGCCTGGAACATCTGAGAAAAAGAAAGGCAGACATAAGAAAAACTTGCTGCTCTCAGATAACGGCAGCCTTCGGCAATCAAAGCTTCATCCTTTGTAAAAATCAGCATGAGAATGCGGGGGTAAAAAGCAGCAACGAGGGCAACAATAATTTCAACACTACAACAGATTCTCAGTCCAATTCCAAGCAGAGTTTTGATTGCTTCTGTATCCTTCTTTCCCCAGTACTGGGCACCAAGCATTACAAGTCCCGAAGAAAGTCCTGTTGAAATCATAAAAAGAATGAAGGCAACGTTTCCTGCAAGAGAGGAGGCTGCAATTGCTGTCTGGCCTATGTAGCCGAGCATTATTACGTCTGCAGAGTTTACGGCTGAGGAAATAAGGTTTTGTATGGCCATCGGTTGTACTACGTTCCGAAGGTCTTTGTAAAATGATTTTGCTTCTTGTGTCATAATGCTTCGGTGGTTGAGTAGGCCGAAGGTCGTATCGAAACCACCAGTTTTCTATTCTTCGTTAGTTACGTCTTTTTTCGAAACGATATGAATAACCTTACCAGTTCTCTTGATTCCGTCGTCAGCGCGTTTTTCTGATTTTTCGCCTTTTTCTGATTTTACGCGGTAAACCTTTTTTGCGCCTGTTGAATATTTAGCATCTTTTTCAGCTCTCTTTTCTTTAGCTGCCTTCTGACGCTGTTTTCTGTCTTTCTCAACAAAATCAAGAGATTTTTCGAAGCCCTGAAGGAATTTCTGCATATCTTCAGCAAAAATCGCAATCTGATGGCGGTCAGCTTCAACACCGTCGCGGTTCTTGCTTTCTACAATCTGTAAGAATACATCACCAGTACGGTTTTCTTTAACATTGAAAAAATACGAACGATTGTCCAGATAGATTTGAGTAGTAAAAAGTTCTCCACGTGCTCCCATAATAAAACTCCTTGTCCCGCTTACGGGCTATAAAATTGCGGGTCAGCCCTTAAAAAATACGCAAAGAACCTTCCCTTGTAATTTGATGAATTGTGTCGCATTTACTGCGATTTACTGTAATTTATCACAATCAGATAAAAATGTCTATAAATTATTGTCATCGTAGTATTGAAACATCGTCATTACGAGCAATCCATTCCCGTGCACTGGGAATTGCTTTGTTTTACTATAGATGTCAAAAGGAGGCCTTTATGATTCAACCAACCGACAACGTTCACCGCGTTGCAAAAATCAGCAAAGTCACAAAAGTCCAGAAAATAGACTATTCATATTTCTCACTCAAAGATCTTAAAAATCTGGAACAAAACTTCCAGCATAAAGCAGTCCTAACCAACGACTGGTATTATTACGCAGAACTGCTAGAAATCCGAAAAGCAAAAAGACAGGCAGAGGCCGACCAGTAATGGATTCAGGAGCATTATCAAATGAAGTTATAGAAATGACAGAAAGTTTATTTTTGGCCATTTTAGTTGTATAATTAATTATCTCATTAATGGAATAAAAAAATGCAGAAGCCTATTTATCTTGAAGAATTAATTACGGAAATTAAACAGGGGAATTCTCTATCTAAATTAAAATTTCAAGCTTGGTTCATTCGTTATGTAGAAGAAACTTATAATTATAAAACCAAATATGAAATCGATAAAGAAGATGAAGGCTGGAATTATAGAC
>CAKUWD010000131.1 GCA_934699065.1 uncultured Treponema sp. | reverse complement strand
TGTGTAAGGCCGCTGGCGGCCGGTGTTCTATAGCAGGGCGTTAAAAAAATTGCATCGCAATTTTTAGCCCTACCTCATTACCCGCTGTCGCAGCTCTCTTTATAACAGATTTTCAATTCTTGGCTTCATATTTTTTCATAGAATTATGGTAGTTTTCCCACCATTCAACTTCTTCTTTTTCTGATTCAGCTTCCTGCTTTTTAAATGTTCTTGCAAGCTCTTCAATCTCTTCCTGACAGGCTTTTGTTGCTTCTACAATGCAGGGTTCAAACTGCTTTTCTGTTGATTCGTTAAAAATATCAATTGCTTCATTAATTGTAAATGGCTCTTTATAAAGTCGTTTACTTATCAAAGCATCCATAACATCAGCTGCGGCCATAATACGACCACAAAGAGGAATTTCTTTACCCTTTAAACCACGAGGGTATCCAGTTCCATCCCATTTTTCATGATGACAGAAAGCCATATCAATAGCAATCTGATTAAAGCGGCCGTCCCCGATTTTTGGAAGCTGTTCAAGAAGTCTCTTTCCTTCAACAGGGTGTGTTTTCATTACCTTATAGTCATCTTCCGTAAACTTTCCGATTTTATTCAAAACTCCTTCAGGAATATGAATTTTACCAATATCATGCAGGAAGGCAGCCGTCTCATACAAATGAATTGTCTCATCAGTTAAAACATCTTCGTAATACCCTAGTTCTCTGAGCTTTGTTGCAATAATCTTTACATAATGCTTTGTATGCTGAACGTGACGACCAGTAAAAAGATCATGACTACCAAGACAGCTTGCAACAAATCCAATTATCATATCCTGAGTATTTTGAAGATTTACATTTTGTGTATGCAAAAGTTCAATTGCCTTATGGGATCTTCTTGCCATAGTTAAAGCAATAAGGAAAATAAAAAGAAACTCAATACTATAACCAACCAGCGTTGAAATAAACCAGGTATGTGGAGTATGAATCTGAACATCAGTTGCCATAACTGTAAGAACAGTTTTTGATCTTACAAAGAGGGCAAAAACCATAAGAGCAAAACTTGTAATCGTCGAAGTTATCGTTATCTTTTTATTGAAATAAAGGCAGCTCAAAAAAGGAACAGCAGCATATGTAATATTAACCTGAATAATATTACGTATTGCAAGAAGCTCAACAAAAAGTGCGGTACAGATAATTCCAAAATACATTCCGAATTTTTGAGTTTTTGGAAATTTATTAAGCCAGTGAGCAATTACAAAACAAAAAATACTGTAAAAAAATATTACAGCTGAATATAAATGTGGAACCCGCCAGATTCCGCAAAGTGTAAGAATGTAAAAAGAGACAGGTACCGTAGCACATGTCAAAAGAAGAATCTCTACAACTTTATTAACAGAACGAATGTTTTCATTAAAAAATAATTCGGTAGTATCAGTCATTATAAAAAGTATACAGTATAATTATCTGTTTTCCTAAAAAAAATTTCTTGTTTTTTTTTACTCCCCTTTTATACTCTCCACCTCTCTCCGTTTTTTCCTTCCTAATTATTCTTTATTAACTGAAGTATGCGTTATGAAGAATCTGAACAGTGCGGTCAGCTTCATCATCATCAACAATCATACTGATGTTTACTTTGCTTGCACCCTGAGAAATCATCTGAACGTTGATTCCTTCATCGGCAAGAGCATCAAAGCCGCTGGCAAGAATTGCACTTGAGTGTGCAGCGTCGCAGATAATTGTAACGATCGCCTTATCCTTGCGAACAGAAACCTGACTTGCCTGTTCCAGGTCTGCAACAAGGCCAGTCAAATCAGCCTTAGTATTTACAGTAAGAGAAACAGAAACCTCAGAAGTTGCAATTACATCAATACTGATATTCCACTTAAGGAAATTGTTGAAGATGTGGGCAAGGAAGCCTGCAGCACCAAGCATTCGTGAAGAAACAATATCAATCAAAGTGATGTGCTTTACAGTAGTGATTGCACAAACAGGAGGAACTTTACCATTATGTTTTTCTACTATGATTGAACCCGGGCTTGTAATATTGTAAGAGTTCTTTACGCGAACCGGAGTTCCGGTTTTGCGAACCGGCAGCATAGAACGTGGATGCAAAACCTGAGCGCCGAACATAGCAAGCTCCTGAGCTTCTTCATAAGTAACCTCTGGAACAGGCTTTGCCTCTTTTACTACGCGAGGGTCAGTTGTGAGAATACCGTCAACATCCTTCCAGGTCTGAACTTCTTCAGCACGCATAGCAGCACCAATCATAGTTGCAGTAAGGTCAGAACCACCGCGCCCGAGAGTTGTGATATTTCCTTTTTTATCTTTAGCAATAAAGCCGGTTACAATAGGAATATGATTGTCTGCACCGTTTTTGTAGTCGTTGAGGTGAGCCGGGATATTTTCCCAAACCTCATCGAGAAGCTCAGCAGACATATAGTTAGAGTCAGAAAGAATTCCGATATCCCAGGCATCATAAAACTTTGCAGGAATTCCCTGCGACTCAAGATAAGCCGCCATCATGCGCACAGACATGCGTTCGCCAAAGCTTACAAGATAGTCGCGTGAACGCTTAGAGATTTCTTTAAGCATTGAAATACCGGTGAGCAGCTGTTTTAATTCAGTCAAAAGAGCCTGGATTGTTTCAATATTGATTCCAAGCTCAGCTGCAGTATCCTCGTGAAGCTTTGCAACTCCCGCTACATCAACCTCGCCGAGCACAGCTTTGTCAGCCGCCTCAAGAAGATGGTCTGTTGTGTCTCCCATAGCAGAAAGAACTACTGCCGGGCGCTTTTCCTGATAAGCCTTTATAATAGAAGCAACATGCTTGATTCTCTCTGCATTGGCTACGGATGAGCCACCGAATTTCATTACTATCATAATATGTCCTTTATGTGATTTTGATATTTAATTGATTATAGTGATTTATAATGATGTGTGGAAGTACACAACAAAAACTTCTAGTGCTCCCGGCGGAAATGCCTGCCGCCAACGGGGATGATGTTGTCGTCAGGCATTTCCGCCTCCGCACCAGAAGTTTTTGTTCCGAGTTCCCTCAAATAATCGCTTATATCAAAATTACATAAAGACATATAGCACGCGGGAAGGAAGGAGGGCGGAGCCCCGCCCTACGCCTCAACCGCCTTCGGCGTTTTCGGCTACCCCACCCAGCGGGGGTTATTGAAAAAGCGATGAGGTATTGAAATTTTGCTCTGCAAAACTTCGGGCGCAGGTACAGTATTAAATCCATACACTTCTATTTTATTACCTGCGCCACCCCCGCAACGCCCCCGGCTTTTCACTTCCTCACGAACCGGTGCCGTCGTACTTTCTTGCGCCCAGCAGCCAGAAGCGGTAGCTCAGGTAGAAGAAGACCAGGCCTATGATTGGTGATAGCCAGGAAAGCAGCGGCACTGAGGACGGACGCAGAACAACCAGGGCCGGGTAATATGCTATAAAGGCAATCGGAATCACAAAGGTAAATACGATTCTGAAAACCGAATTAAAGATGCTTGCAGGATATTTTGCAAAATCCTTAAAGCGGAACATGATTACCATAATGTAGCCCGAGTTCTGAATCCAGAAACAGGTAGCGGCCGCAAAGTTCATAATCGCAATCATAAAAAGTGAAGCAGCAATCAGGAAGAGCACTGTCTGCGCGATAGTCGCTGCAGTTACAGGTATTGCAAGATGTCTCCAGGCATATACCAGAGTTCCTACCCCAAAAGCCAGCTGGCCCAGACCCTTCACATCAAAAACTTCCGAGATATAATAGAAGAAGATGTTTATAGGGCGGAAGCAGTACTTGATAAAGTCGCCTGTTTTTACCACATAACGCAGGTTCCAGTTGTTATCAAAAAAGCACTGAACCGGAGTAAGTGCTATCAGCGAAAAGCCGTAAAGAAAAAGCATCTCGTACATTGTCCAGCCGTTGATAGACGGAAAGTTCTGAAAGAGTATATAGAAGGTCACAAAGCCAACCAGATTTGAAACAATCATTCCGATATTTGAAATCACAAAGTCTGCACGATAACTCATTTTGCTCTTCAAATCCTGGATCAAAATCTTTCTGTAAATATCCAGATAAAACTTTAAGCCGCGTCTTTTTGTCTGAGCCACTGCTCTACTTCCATTCATATTATTCAAACTCATCCCCTAACCTCCGTTTACAGTAATCTTTTTAAGCGACACATTCCAGAAAACAGTCCCAATAGCCGATAGCGCAAGACACCAGCAAAACTGAAGAACCAGAGAAAAGACCAGCCCTTCTCCCAGAGTGTAGCCCGGCTTTTGGAGAAGCACGTTCAACGGTGTATCATAAATGCAGCGGAAAGGAAGATACTGCACAATGTTACGCAGAGTCTCCGGGAAAAAGGCCAGCGGAATTGAAGCGCCTGAAAGCAGAAGAACGATACATTCCTTTACCATATTCAGACCCCATGTTGATTCCGTATATAAACAGATTGTCGCAACAATCATATCTATACTGAAGTTGATAACCAGCGCCATAATCACAGACATCACAAAGAAAAGCAGATTCACGCTCAGCGCTATACTACCTTTCGTTAGTATATTAATGATTATAAAGGTTGGCAAAAAAGTCAGAAAGAAGGACATGATGTTTTCACCTATGTAAGACCAAAAGCTATAGCCGCGAAAGCTCATAGGCTTAAGCAATTTAAGCACGATTGCTCCCGACTGGATTTCCCGGCTCATATCCCAGACGAGAAAGACCTCCAGAAAGTTGAACAGCGCTGTTGCAAGCACAAGGTAAACCAGAGTGTCATTCAAGGTCATTCCGTTTACGACATCACTGCCAGAGCTTGCGTAAATTGCCTTCCAGAGAAAATAAATCAGAACCAGATAAATCAGGTTTCCGAAAAGTGTTACAAAAGTTCCCAGCCTGTAGTGGAGTTTTTCCATCATGCCCAGACGGGTAAGAGCCAGATATTTTCTAAAATTCATAAAACGTCTCCTTACATAGGGTGGTTGAGTGCTTGCAAAGCAAGTGTATGCATCGTGCGCGCAAGCGCACAAGAAAATAACTTCCTTGAATGCAAACGACACGAAGTGTCGTATCGAAACCACACTTCCGAGTTCTGCGGTGGTTTCGATACGGCTTCGCCTACTCAACCACCGTAATTACTAAGCACTTCTCGACGCAGCCTGCGCATAAATCTTTTTAATCACCTCTTCCGTAGAAATATCGTCTACACTGATATCTTTAATACCGCCATTTTTCTGGTACTCAGAGATTACCGACATCACATCTGTCTTAGATTCATCAACAACAATTTCTTTCCAGCCGCTGTCTGCAAGGTTGAGGCGCAGGGTTCTGTAGGAACCGAAGTAATGTTTAATATGCTCAATGTCGTTATCGTAAATCATGCTGCCATGATCAATAATAACAATTCTCTGACAGAGGGCATCAACATCACCCATATCATGAGTGGTAAGAATTACCGTTGTATTTTTTTCCTGATTCAAACCTTTTATCAGCTCGCGGATTTTTGCCTTCATGGCAACATCCAGCCCGATTGTCGGCTCATCAAGGAAAACAATTTTCGGGTTATGCAAAAAGGCCGCAAGAATATCACTAAGAGTTCGTTGACCAAGAGACATCTGGCGCACAGGCTTATGCAGAAGATTTTCAATATCTGCCAGTGAACCGTAAAGCTCCAGCATCTGCTTATAGTCTGCGTCCGGAATCATATAAATATCTTTAAGCAATTTGAAAGATTCAATAAGTGGCAGTGACCACCAGAGCTGACTTCGCTGGCCGAAAACAACACCGATATTTTCTGCATTGCAGCTGCGGTTTTTATAAGGCACAGTTCCGTTTACAAGAATCTCGCCGCGGGTCGGCTCAAGCACGCCGGTCATCATTTTGATGGTTGTAGATTTACCGGCCCCGTTTGGTCCAAGGTAGCCTACAATTTCACCCGCTTTTATATTGATTGAAATATTGTCGACCGCAGTTACAGTTTTGTAGTCACGGGAAAATAAATCTTTAAGACTACCTTTAAGCCCTTCGTGACGGTTGAGTACCTTAAACTCCTTTGTCACGCCTTTCATGATGATTGCGTCTTCCATAAAAACCTCCGTTATCCTGTCATTGCGAGCAAAGCGAAGCAATCCATAATCTAGATTGCTTCGTCGCTTCGCTCCTCGCAATGACAGTACTTCAACAAAGGGAATCCAAAGCGGGGTGTCCAATCCGCCTCAGATTCCCTTGCTTTTACAAGATACTTGGATTATACTTGGTATATCACTGTAAGAAAATTATTATTTTTACTTATTTTAATAACTATTTTTCATATACAATGTAATATAGTTATTATATTTTAGGAGAAACAATATGCCGGAAACAATACAGAAACCTGTAAAAGGAATTATCCTAAAACGAAGCGACGGTTCTGAAGTTGTAAATTATAATGTAGAAGGTTTTCCGGCCTATATTCACGAGGGGTATGTTTATCCCGGCTGCACCTGGGAGCGGGTTCCTCATTATCATGATGATATAGAAATTCTTTCCGTTTATTCGGGTACAATGTCCTACTCTGTTGACGGTATAAATATTAATCTTAAAAGAGGCGATACCCTTTTTGTAAACGCAGACAGAATCCACTACTCTATTTCAGGACAAAACCGCAGCACCTTATATTACATTGCCGTAATGCACCCAAGCATTATCTCTTCCACCTTTGCCGTTGAAAGCAAGGCAATAAAACCAATCATCTCAGACCGCAGCGTTCCCTTCATTCATTTTAAGGCAGAAGATTTTGATGCTCCCGCAATTCAAAAACTTATGAAAGCCCTCTGCAAGGAAGAAGAGACCGGCAACGAGTTTATGATAACAAAATACTTTTTCGAAATCTGGGAAATCATAATGCACCGCTTTACCGATGCTTACCGCCTGCACGTGGGCCATATTGAAGACAGCGACTCTCATAACTCAAAACTCAAGGCCATGATGTTCTACATAGACCAGCACTACAATGAACAGATCACCCTCAAAGATATTGCCCAGGCCGGTGGCGTGAGTCAGAGCCTTTGCAATCAGATTTTCAACAAGCTTACAGAAAAGTCCCCGATAGAATATCTTATGCACTACCGCTGCCGTAAAGTCACAGACCTGCTTCTAGCCGGCGACATGAGCATGAGTGAAATTGCAGAAATCACAGGCTTTTCCGGCGCAAGCTACATGGCAGAAACCTTTAAGAAGTTTTACAAAATGTCGCCACGAGATTTTAAAAAGATGAGAGCTCAGAACAAAGAGACAGATGTCTTACGAAACTTCTCTCAGGGAAATTCCTGTTAAGCTTCACTCTCAGATGCAAGCTCTGCTTTATTCTGCTTTCTTTTATTGATAAAAAGAACGATTCCTAACGAAAGGAAGTTTGAAAGCACAATTCTGATAATCTGAAGTTCATCAGTTCCAGTATTACTTACAACGTGAAGAAAGTTCCCGATGAAGTTATTAAAGAAATGTTCTGAAAGTCCAACCCAAAGTACATCGGTCATACTCACACAGGTACCCCACTCAATCGCAAGAATGCCGGCAAGCACAACATAACCGATTGCAAAAATCACAGCCTGCCCCACAGACATCTGCCCGTCATAAACTCCCAGCACGCACATAACAATATGCCAGATTCCAAAAAGAAAAGCCTGAAGGTAATTTCCGGTTTTAAATCCCCAGCGCTCAGTCACAACTTTAAGAATAAAACCGCGGAACATTCCTTCCTCTGCAAGCACATTTATGATGTTGGCAATCACGCAAATCAACACAGCAAGAGAAGAAAGACTCACCTCCGCAGTTGCCCCCGAAAGCCCGAAGTTTGTAATGTACATAGAAAGCCGAGGAGCCTTCCCCATTCCCGCAAGC
>CAKUWD010000130.1 GCA_934699065.1 uncultured Treponema sp. | reverse complement strand
GATTGTTTCTATCTGATTCAGAGTGGTCGTGTTCAGCTTGTAAAATGTGTAAATGGCAGTAAAAAGAACCTTGATGTATTAAAGCCTGGTGAGTTCTTTGGTGAAATGGCAATTCTTGATAATTCTGCGCGTTCTGCAACCTGTATGGCTGCTGGTCGTGTAAAGTGTCTTGAATTCAATAAAGAAAACTTTGAACTTTTGATTACAGGAAACCCACAGATGGCTTTGCTGCTTCTTAAACTTTTCTGTAAGCGTATTTACGATCAGAAACGTCGCTTTAGAATTCTGGTTATTAAAGATTTACAGGCTCGTATTGCAGATGTATTCATGCTTTTGGATGAAATGAACCCTGTAATGAACGAAGCAGAAAAGCAGCGTCGTTTTAATGTTACAATTTCTGATGTTGCTCATTGGGCAGGTCTTAATCCAGAGGTAACACGCGACGAAATTAATAAGTTTGTTGAACGCCGAAAGATTGAGGTTTACGAAAATTACATGATCGTAAACAATATCAACGATATGAAGCGTACTGTTGATACCCGCGGTGGAGCAAGAGGCGCCGGCCTTTAATTTCTTACCCAAATTATGTACATTCGCCGACTTAGCTCACCAGGTAGAGCAGCGCACTCGTAACGCGCAGGTAGTCAGTTCGAGTCTGACAGTCGGCTTGAAATTTGACCGTGCAGGAAAAAGGCACGGTTTTTTTATAGATTAAAGAAAATACGAACTGACTAGCGGAGTGAGCGCCAGAAAATTGCGAAGGCTTGGAGCAATTTTCTGGAAAAGGTGCCATGGATGGCACCGACAGCGAACGTAGATGCCCGGAAGGAGCAGACACGAAGTCTGCGACTGGAGAGGTTGGTTCGAGTCTGATATGTTTTTTAACGGATTTTCGATTTTAGTCGCTCGATTAATCTCGCTCTGAGCCATCTTTTTGATGAACCTAAACAAACCGCTTTCGCGTTTTGTTTTTAACGGTTCTTCAATATTAGGCTTACTTAACCTTCATTTCAAAAACGCCGTCCCATTTTTTAGGCGGCGGGTTAATTTTAAAATGTGCTATGCGGTCAAGGAAGATGACAGACGGCATGTCCTGATATTTTTCATTACAGAGCTGGAACATTTCTTCTGCTTTGTCCCAGGCTTGTTTGCGGTAGGCAGTAAGACCTTTTTCAAACAAATCTTTTATATCAAAAAGCTTGTCTACAGCAGCTGCTTTTGTCTGTAAAATCTCATAGATTCTTACAGGTTCATTCTTCCCTTTTACTTTTATAAAGTCGAGCTCACGGCAAACAAAGGTATCTTTAAGCTTTTCAAAAACAGCTTCTGTAATGATTGCCTTAGAACCGTAAGCTTTGTTTGCGCTTTCCAAACGTGCTGCAAGATTTACTGTGTCACCAATGGAAGTAAAGTCCATGCGGCTTCTGGCTCCTACTGAACCAAAAACGACACGTCCTGTATTGATTCCTATTCCCATGGAAATATAATCTGAGCCGTCTGCTAAAGCCTGCTCCTGCTGAAAACGCATAGCAGCCCGGATTTCCATAGCGGCTTTACAGGCATTGTATTCTTTTTTAGGGCCTGCAAAGAAAGCCATCATTTCATCACCTACGAATTTGTCTACATCGCCGCCATTATTAAGAATAATTTCTGTTTCTATATCAAGGTAGTGATTTAAGATTTCTACGACTTCCTGAGGTTTTTTACCTTCGCATAAGGTTGTAAAACCACGGATATCTGTAAAAAGAAAACACAATTCGCGGGAGGTTGTTGTTTTTTTAGTATCTTTATCTGCAGCCTGAAGTGTTGAAAAGGAAATATATGGAATTATTCCACGGATGATTCCGACCATATTTTTGATTTCTTTTGAAAGGTCTTTTGTTTCATCACGGGTTTTAATGGAATCAATAAATGTAAGCTGGTCTGCTGTGATTTTTGAATTACCATCAAGAATTTCTCCGAGTGTATCAGCGGATTTTCGGACATTTGTTTTAAGATATAAAAGAGGATTTGTAATAAAGTCTGCAATCAGAAGAGCAAAAATAATTGCAATGTAAAGGAACATTACAACCATTGTGAAAACGTAAATCTGCACATGGAAATAAGAACGCATGAGGATTTCTGTTTTATAAGTTACTATTGAAAAACCTGTAAGCTTAAAGCCTGCTTTTCTTGTAAAGGAAACCGGGTAAATGTATTTGCAGTAATCACCATCGATAACCGGTTGTTTTTTATAGTTTCCATTCATAAAGTTTGCAAAATATTCGCGGGCTTTTTCCGGGCTGATTTTCTTTTCACTTTCCGGGATTTCTTTTACGCGGCCGATTGCTGTCGTATAAGAGAAAACATCATATTCAGGCCAGTTAATATCTTCAAGTTTTGGAATTGATTCATCTTCGTTTGCTGTGAAGGTAACTTTGTCTCCTTCTTTCTTAAAAAGAATGTTTCCCGGTGTACTTGCAGTAATTATATCAATTCGTTCAAAAGGACAGTCTGCGTAACTATTTGCTTCTTTCTGCTGGGTAAAGTATGGGGCAATTTTTTCGTATTTTCCATCTGCAGAATCGTAAACGGTAGAGGTTTGTTCTGCCTGAGAGCGGCCTACATCACTAACGGCTTCTGTAAACATTTTTTTATAGCTGTGCAAGATCAGAATTGTAAAGAAGACCATGATTACAGCAATAACGCTGATGACAGCAAAAGTGACTTTTGTTTTTATAGAAATCTTTGTTTTTTGTTTTGATTCTGCCTGAATTTTTTTGTACTCCGCAAATTCAGGATTCATCTCTCGTAAAAAGAGAATTCCGAAAATCGACATAAGTGCATGAGAAATAAAAGCACAGCCAAAAGCAATGTAAACAGGAATTGGAAGATGAAGAAACCATCTCCAGCAGTTTGCAAATATTACAAGACAGGTTACCGAACAGAAAAGATAGAAGGTAAGGCTGATGTATGTAATCACATAAAGAAGCGTGTTTACCTTACCTTTTATAAAAAGCGAAATTAATAGAAAGAGCGCAGTAAAGGGAACAAAGTAAATAATAAAATAAATGATATGGAAAAAAGAATCCTGTATCATTTCTGCCTGTGTAAAGGGCAAAAGATATGGGTAGATAAGATTTGCTGAACTTTCAGCATCTCCCAGGCTTATACTTTGCATTCCTATTGGAAGGAGGAAAAGGGCTGTCATAAATGCTGCCGGGATAATCCTGCAGAAATAAAAAAAGAATTTTTTTGAATTAAATTTGATTTTGTTTTTAGATGATGAACGTGTTTTTTTAGACTTAGGAGCCTTTGCTTTCATTTTTGTGGTATTTCCAGTTTTTAAGAATAATATTCTTCTATTATATTCCAGAATTTGTAAAAAAGAAAGATTTTTTACTGACCCCGGCCTATTTCAATTTTTTGGTATATATAATATTATTGCAATCGTAATTTGTTATTAGATTGTTTGGTCAGGCCGGACAATGACAGATATGGAGTTTTTTATGGTAAGATTTAATATTGGTGACAGTTTTGAGACTACAGTTGTAGCCGTTACAGATTCAACTGTTTTTGTAGACTTAAGCGCAAAATCTGAGGGTGTGATTGATGTTGCAGAATTTAAGGATGCAGACGGCAATGTAAGCGTAAAAGAGGGCGACAAGATTAAGGTTTTCTTTACCGGAGAAGTTCGCGGTGAAATGCGCTTTACAACAAAAATCGGCGGCAGCTCTGCAGATGACACTATGATTGAAAATGCTTTCAAAGGCGGCATTCCTGTAGAAGGTCACGTTGAAGCAGAAATTAAGGGTGGTTTTGAAGTAAAAATCGGCGGAAAACGAGCTTTCTGTCCTTATTCTCAGATGGGATTTAAAGATAAAAAAGAACCGGCATTCTATGTTGGAAAAACTTTGAGTTTTATTATTACAGAATATAAAAATGATGGTAAAGATATTCTTGTAAGTAACCGTAAAATCGGGGAAAGTGAATATGCAAACAAGCTTGGTAAGCTTGCCACTCAGATAACAGAAGGTGCTGTTGTAACAGCTACAGTTGAAAGCATTGAAAAGTTTGGTGCTTTTGTAAATATTCAGGGCTTCCGCGCTTTGCTTCCTATAAGCGAACTTTCTTTTGACCGCGTTGCAGATGCAGGTGAAGTGGTAGAAGTAGGGCAGGAACTGAATGTAAAGGTTATTCACACAGACTGGAAAAACGAACGTGTAAGTGTAAGTCTTAAGGCACTTTTGAGTGACCCTTGGGAAGAAGCAGCTTCTAAGTTCCCGGTTGGTACAAAGGTAGACGGAAAAATCAGCAAGATTATGGATTTTGGTCTTTTTGTTAATCTTGATAAGGGAATTGATGGTCTAGTTCATATAAGTGAACTGGAAGATGTAAGTGCAAATACAAACCTTCGCAAGGTTTATAAAACTGGTCAGGAAATGAGCGTTGTTGTAACTAAAGTTGATGCAGAAAACAAGCGTATTTCTCTTCAGCCGGCAAGTTCTGCAGAGCAGGATCAGTCTGCCGCTAAGTATATGAGCAGCCAGGATGATGACGGCGAAACATATAATCCTTTTGCGGCTCTTTTGAAGAAGTAGGTTGTTATGCGGTGGTTGAGCTTGTCGAAACTACCGCATACAATACGTGTGTGGTTTCGACAGACTCAACCACCCTAAATTTGATATTATGCCTTTAATTCAACTTACCCCGGAAATAAAATATCTCCCCTCTGTTGAAAGTCCTATTTCAAGCGATGTGGTTTTTATAAAACCTCAGGGCTCGGATACTACCTGGATTTTCGACACAGGCACTTGCAGCGAGGCGGCAGAACTCATAAATGCTGTCGAGGGCAAAAAGAATATTGTAATTTCTCACTTTCACCCGGACCATATCTTAAACCTGCTTAAGGTAAAATACGACAAGCTTTATGTTACAAAATACACAAAAAAATATACGAGGGCAGGGGAGATTGTGGATGGCGAATTGCTTTTTCCAGACGGTATAAAAATTAGCCAGATTCCTTCAAGCCACTCAAAGGGCGCTCTCATCCTGGAGTATAAAGATTACGCTTTTCTCGGAGATGCAACTTACTGCCACTTCCGTCTTACTGCCCGTGAGTACAATGTGCAGCTGCTCGAGCAGATGATAAAAAAGATGGAAGAAATCACGGCCCCAAATTTCTGTCTCAGCCACGATAAAGGCTTTGTTCAGCCTAAAGAAAGTGTACTCCGTATTTACCGGAAAATCCTTGCCCGCCGTAAAAACGGAAGCCCGACTATCAACGTAAACGACTTTTTCAACGAAGACGGCGGGGTAAAAGAGAGTGAAGATTCTCTTGGAAATAATGTAAAAGTGAAAATATAAGTATTTGTAATAAACTACACAAGGCTTTTTTTTCGTGTTATACTATTTGCATGAACGAATCAGAAGATATTCAGTTAAAACTTACAGAATATTTTTCTCAAAAAGCTGATATAGATACGGTGCTTTTATTTGGTTCTTTTGCGAAAGGAACTTATAACGAGCATAGTGATATCGATATTGCAATTCATTCTTCTGAATCTCTTAATTATGAAGCTTTAGCAAAAATACAGACAGAACTTTCACTCTTGTGTAAGCGTGAAATTGATCTTACTGATTTATCAAAGGCTGAAGGAATCTTTTTGTATCAGATTATGACTATTGGTGTCAAAATTAAAATTAAAGCCACAGTCTTTGTAAAATACCTTACAAAAGCGTTGTGTTTCAAAGAAGATTTTCTTCCAGTAATAGAATACAGCCACCGCGAAAAAATCAGGAGATTTGTGAATGGATAAAGAAGTTTTACAGACTAAACTGTAAAATTATTTATGCAATAATTACTTCTCATCTTGATGATTTCAAAGTTTTTGTAGAAGCTATATCAAAACTGTTGTAGTTATTTATTTTGTACGGGCAGGGGCGTTACGGGGGCGGAGCCCCCGTTAGAAAGGGTAGCGGACAAGCCAATATGGCTTGGGAGCGAGGGGAAGACTTTCCCCTCTTTTTTCTTAAAAAATGACTTCTTTCTGCCGATAATCAATTATATGCCTAAAAATTCTTACGAAAAACCTGATTACTGGTCTCAAAAAGCCTTCTCGGAGGGGTATCCGGCGCGGTCGGTCTATAAGCTTAAGGAAATAGACGAAAAATTCGGAATGATTAAGAAAAATTATACTGTTCTGGATTTGGGCGCGGCTCCCGGCAGCTGGACAACTTTTCTTTTGCGCACAATGAATGGGACTGGGAAGGTTGTGTCTTGTGATCTCAATCCTCTTGCAAAATCAGTAAAAGGAGATAATCTCCTTTTTATTCAGGGCGATCTTAATGCACCTGAAATTCGTAATCAGATAAAGGCAGCCGGGCCATATGATCTGGTGGTTTGTGATGCGGCTCCAAAAACAACCGGAAACCGCATCGTAGACACTGCCAGCAGCGAGCAGCTTGTAGAAATGGCTATCTGGTATGCGCAGACAATGCTCAAACAGGGCGGAAACTTTGCCGTAAAAATCTTTCAGAACGGCGATCAGCAGAAATTATTAAAATCAATGAGAGAAATATTCACTTCGGCCAAGGGCTTTAAGCCGGAAGCCTGTCGTGCTGAATCATTTGAAACATATCTGGTGGGGATAAATAAAAAATGAGTGATAAAATTGGTGAAAAGTCTTTACTTAAAAAATGCGAAGCAACGCTTGAATCAAAATCAGAAAAAAAATGCTTTATTTCTGGAAGTTTTCAAGCTATAATGAATAGATTCGTAAAAAGTGTAGTTATGAGTTTTAAATCTAATTCTGTAAAAATAGTTTGTCTCTCAGTTCTCGGTTTTTGTGCCGGAGTCTTTTTGACATGTCTTTTGATTACTGCACGCCGCCCTGATTCCCGCCATGGTGTGGGAGGTCTGGAAACTTCTGCAGAACCTGAATATGAAGAAAATCTTTCGAGCCTGCTTGCAGATGTAGAAAAAGATATTGCTGCTGCAGATGCTGATAAAGATAGTAATGCCAGCCTTAGTGATATAGATTCCTCTGTTATTACATATCAGACTTATCGTGTAAAAGCCGGCGATATGATTGGCTTTATTGCTGATGCTTTTGATGTAACTCAGGATACGATTATCAGTGTAAATAATATCAAACAGTCTCGTCTGATTCAGCCTGGACAGTATCTTAAGATTCCTTCAATGCCTGGAATCATTTATACTGTAAAGAAAAACGGTGAAACTCCTGCAACAATTGCTGAAAAATATAAGGTAAATGCAGAAAAGTGTGCCAGCGCAAATTATGTAAGCCTTGATACAGAACTTAAGGCTGGAACTTCACTTTTTATTCCTGATGCAGAGCTTGACTGGGCAACTCGCCAGGAAATAAACGGCGACCTTTTCAAAAAACCGCTTCATACCCGCTACTGGCTTTCTTCAAGTTACGGCTGGCGTGATTCTCCGTTTAATGCCGGAAAACGTACTTTCCATGGTGGAATTGATATGGCTTCCAACACAGGTACTCCGATTTATGCTGCGCTTGACGGAACTGTTACAGCTGTTGGTTACAACGCAACTTATGGAAATTATGTGATTATTACCCATCATTCGGGCTATAAAACTCTGTACGGTCATATGAAGAGCACAGCGTGCCGTAAAGGTAATTTTGTTTACACAAATACCGTTATCGGTTACGTTGGTTCAACAGGTATGAGTACAGGTCCGCACCTTCATTTTACAGTTTATAAAAACGGTAAAACAATTAATCCGCTCGTAGTGCTGAATTAAAACCCCTTCTTACATTTTGATTGTCGCATGAATAGAGGCTTGATAATGATAAAACAAGCCTCACGAAATTTTTTTTAAATATTTTTTTATTTTCATTTCCTGAAATGTTCATTTTGAGACTATTTATATTGTGTGAGATTTTATGATCTCAACATTACAGTAACGGAGGTCTATGATGGCATTCTGGAACAGAAAGTATAAAGATTC
>CAKUWD010000129.1 GCA_934699065.1 uncultured Treponema sp. | reverse complement strand
TCCTACACGAGGGTCGAAGCCGTAAGCCATGAGGCTTGCAGTTGAAGTTTCGCGAGGTGTCATTACCGGAATCTTTGCAGACATACCTGCTTCCGGTGTATTCTGATATTTTCCTCCGTATGGGAAGAGAACTGTGCTTGAACCGATTGAGCCGTCGAAGCGTTCACCAAGACCGCGCTGAGAACAGCAGGCAAGGTCATTGATGTTAGCAAGCCATGCATCTGTAAGATGATTCTTTACGCAACCTTCGCACTTAACTGGTTTGTTGAGTTCTGCGGCGGCAGACTCAAGAGGATTGCAAAGTGGAGATTTGCTTGGTTCAGCAGGCTGTTCGATAAGAGCAGTTGCTTCGTGATGAGCACCTGCAGCATCGAGGAACTCGCGTCCAATGTCTACGATTGTTTTACCGCGCCATTTCATAACGAGGCGGTTTGTATCTGTAACTGTTGCTACTACAACAGCATTCAAATTTTCTTTCTTTGCTTCTTCAATAAAGCGGTCTACATCTGCCTTGCGAACTACAACAGCCATACGTTCCTGGCTTTCAGAAATTGCAAGTTCAGTTCCGTTGAGACCTTCGTACTTCTTTGGTACAGCGTCAAGGTTGATGTCCAGTCCTGGAGCAAGCTCGCCAACAGCAACTGATACACCACCGGCACCAAAGTCGTTACAGCGGCGAATCATAAGGCTTACTTCTTTATTGCGGAAGAGGCGTTGAATCTTGCGTTCTTCAACTGCGTTACCCTTCTGAACTTCTGCAGCGGCAGTTGTAACAGATTTTACAGTGTGAACTTTAGAAGAACCTGTTGCACCACCAATACCGTCGCGGCCTGTACCACCACCAAGAAGAATGATGATGTCGCCCGGTTCAGGGCGCTCGCGGATAACTGTATCTACAGGAGCTGCAGCGATAACGGCACCAAGCTCCATACGTTTTGCGGCATAGCCAGGGTGATAGATTTCTTCTACCTGACCAGTTGTAAGACCAATCTGGTTACCATATGAGCTGAAGCCCTGGGCAGCCTCGCGGCAGAGTTTAATCTGAGGGAGTTTACCTTTCATTGTAGCTGAAAGTGGAACAGTTGGGTCAGCTGCACCGGTAATACGCATTGACTGATATACCCAGGAACGTCCAGACAATGGGTCACGGATAGCACCACCAAGACAAGTTGCGGCACCACCAAATGGCTCGATTTCTGTAGGATGGTTATGAGTTTCGTTTTTGAACATCATAAGCCAGCGTTCTGTTGCGCGAGGATCGTCGGCAGCTAGAGGCTTACCCTTTTCATCTGCTGTGTAATGTACGTCTATATAAACCGAGCAGGCATTGTTTTCTTCCGAAACTTCCATATCTTCAAGCTTTCCGTGCTTTTTAAGATACTTCATTCCGATTACAGCCATATCCATGAGGCATACTGGCTTATCTGTGCGGCCGGCATACATTTCTGTACGCATAGCCTGGTAATTTTCAAGGGATTTTTTGAAGAGAGGTGCATAAGGACCGTCTTCAATTTTAATATCCTTAAGTTCTGTAAGGAAGGTTGTGTGGCGGCAGTGGTCAGACCAGTAAGTGTCGAGAACGCGGATTTCTGTTTCAACTGGGTCGCGGCCTTCGCCCTTAAAATAATCCTGAAGGAATACGATATCAGCATGATCCATAGCAAGGCCCATCTTGTTGCGGTATGCTTCAATCTCCTCGTCATTCATCTTGATAAAGCCTTCTACAACAGGAATGTCTGCAGGCTCTTCAACATGCATTTTCAAAGTTTCAGGTTTTGTATCGTCGGTAAGACGTGAATCTACAGGGTTAATAAGATAGTTCTGAATCTTTTTGATTTCTTCGTCGCTAACATCGCCTTCAAGAACAACGATTTTTGCACAGCGAACTACCGGAGCTTCTGTAAGAGTTTTTACCCCCTTAAGACCTGCGCGAAGAAGTGAAAGACACTGCTCAGCAGAGTCTGCACGCTGGTCGTACTGGCCCGGAAGGAATTCCCAGATAATTTCTTTTCCGCTATGTTCAGGCAACTTTTCTGTAAAAACAAAGTCGCTCTGTGGCTCAGAGAAAATGCGGGTTGCGGCAATTTTTGCAACTTCATCACTAACATTTTCAATGTCGTAGCGGTTGAAATAACGAACTGCCTTTACTCCGGCAATTCCCAAAAATCCATTGATTTCAGAAAGATAACGGCGAGCCTCGTTTTCAAAACCAGGGCGGCGCTCTACATATAAACGATACATAGGGGGATTATATCAGATTTTAAAGTGTTAGGAAATAGGAAGGATCAGGTTATAGGTGTTAGGTGTTAGGTGTTAGGTGTTAGGTGTTAGGTTGAGCAGGCGTTGCGGGCGGCGTTTGAGCCCGCAGAGGGGGTAGCGGAAAACGCCGCAGGCGGTTGGAGCGAGGGGGAGACATCCCCCTACTCCCTAGAAGCTAGAACCTAAAACCTCTAACCTAAAACCTCCAACCTAGAACCTATAAGTTCCAGTGGTAATTGTACCGCCGTTACTGTAGATGTCGAAGTTTACAGACTTCTGGGCTGCGGCAAGTTCTTCGTAGAACTCGGCCAGGTTTGTAACCTTCTTGCCGTTTACTGCAGTGATAACGTCGCCGTTCTGAATGCGGAGACTTGCTGCAGGAGATTTTTCTTCTACGTTAGTTGCAATTACACCCTTGATTTTCTTGTCGTCAATCTTGAGCTGCTCGCGGGCCTTGTCTGTAAGAGGACTTGCAATAAAGCCAGGCCACATGCGGCTGTTGTTGATGTCGCTTTCGTTAGCGCGCTCTTCAATCTTAACTACAATATCAGTAAGCTTCTTACCGCCACGGATTACTGTAAAGTTTGCAGTAGAGCCTGCTTCGAGGCTTCCAATATCGCGCACAAGCTGATTTGTAGATTTTACCTTCTTGCCGTTTACTTCTATGATATAATCACCAGGTTTGATTCCACCCTTGAATGCTGGAGAGTTAGAGAATACTTCTGCTGCAAAGGCACCTACTGTATCACCTACTCCAAGTTCTTCTTTATATTCGCTGGTAATATCAACAAGAGAAACTCCTACCCAACCATAAACAACCTTACCCTTCTTGATGAAAGAATCGATTGCAGACTTAAGATTATTAATTGGGATTGCAAATCCAAGGCCTACTGATCCACCTGAAGCTGAAGCAATCCAGGTATTAATTCCGATTACTTCACCATAGATATTTACAAGAGGACCACCAGAGTTACCCTGATTGATTGCAGCATCTGTCTGAATGTAATCACTGATTGCTGACATATGGCTTTCTGAACGGCCTACTGCACTTACAATACCCTGAGTAACAGACTGGCTGTAACCAAGAGGAGCACCAAAGGCAAGACAGATATCTCCCGGCTGAACTTTGTCGGAATCTCCGAGAGTTGCTACTGGAATTGTGCTGTCTTTTGATTCAAAAGAAACAAGCGCAACATCGATGCGGCTGTCAGCACCGACAAGTTTTCCTTCAAACTCGCGCTCATCATTTAGTTTGATACTGATTTTTGTAGCTGAACCGGCAACATGATTATTTGTAAGTACATAATAAGTATTTCCGGTTTTGCGTACAATTACACCAGAACCAAGTCCTTTTGATTCATATTCACGCTGATTTTTTTTGTTGTCGTTACCTTCGTTGTCTCTTCCTCGTGGACCAAAGAAGAATTCAAATGGACTTGACATTCCTCCAAAAGGATCTGTATAAGTTTTTGTTTCAGTAACATCAACTTCTACAACGGCAGGAAGCATTGTATTACTGATTGAACGGAAGGAATTCTGAAGTGCTTCTACTACACTTAATGAAGAATCTGCTGTTTTTCTAGGAGGGTCTGCAAAAAGTGAAGCAGAGAGCAAAAGCAGCATTGAGGCTGCTGCAAGTACCTTTCTAAGTTTTTTCATATCTATGTCTCCTCAAAATTTTAGTAATTTTTTTGTTAGCGCTTACGTTAAATATAACTAAAATTTTGAGAAAAGGTAACATAAATGTTTTCTTATTTTTGTGGTTTCGATACGATAGGTGCTTTAGCACCGTACTACTCCAACCACCGGTGATTGAGTAACCGCGAAGCGGTGTATCGAAATCACCTTATTTTTTATAGTCCAGGGCGGTGAGGACTTCGGTGTGGTCTTCGAAAACTGCTACTGTGTGCTCTTCGTGGCAGCTTACCTTACCGTCGCAGGTAAGAACAGTCCAGCCGTCATCTGCAGTTTCTACATCTGCTACACCGAGGTTAATCATAGGCTCAATTGCAAGAACCATACCAGGTTTGATTCTTGGATTCTGACCTCGGAAAGGACAGTTTGGAACGCTTGGATCTTCGTGAACATCAAGCCCTACTCCGTGTCCGCAGTAATCATAAACAACGCCGTAACCGTTTCGGTCTGCAATTTCGTAAACGGCATTTGCGATGTCGCTGATGCGGTTGCCAACAACGCAGGCTGCAATACCGGCACGCAGACATTCTGCAGTAACTTCCTGAAGCTTACGAACCTTAGGATTTACGTTTCCAATCAAAAGAGAATGGGTTGTATCACTGATGTAGCCGTCCATATCGATACCTACGTCGATACTTACCAGGTCGCCGTCTTTAATGATGCGTTTTTTTGAAGGGATTCCGTGGATTACTTCGTTATTGATACTGATACAGGTAGCTCCAGGGAAATCTTCACGCCACCAGGCAGGCTTTCCACCATGGGAAATCATATAATCTTTAAACATATCGTCTACCTGCTTTGTAGACATTCCGGCTTTTACTTTTGGAATAAGTTCATTAAACATGTCGGCAGTAATATGACATACTTTGCGGATACCGGCAATTTGTTCTGGTGTTTTAAGTTGAATCATAAATAGAATAATAACACTTTGTATAAATTATGGCTATAGTTTGCGTTAGATTTCACTAACATGCCCTGCAATCGAAAAAAATGACACAGAGGCTAGCTGTACTTCGGCCTACATACGTTTTTCTGATTCGCGTAAGCAGATTTCTGCGGTAGTTATATCACCAAGACGGCGGTATTCTTCACTCATTTTTCGCAGAAAAAAGGCGTCGTTTTTGACTCCAAGATTAAGATCCAGGGCGCGTTCAAATACATCCAGGGCAAGCTCGTCGGAAATTACGCCGTCTATATTTTTCTTGAGAATATTTAAAGTAAAATCAATTACTTCTGGAAAGAAAAGATAGAAATAATGGTAAGAATATTCCATCTGAATAATCTGTTCGAGAAGAATTATTGCATCGTAGTATTCACCGCGGATTACAAGCTCTTCTGCAAGAATATAGCCGTAATCCATAAAATCTTCCCGGGTAAACCATTTTTTCAAACTGAAGTCAGCATGATTCATCTGCATGCGCTTAAACTCGGCAACAGCTTCATCTTCTTTCTGATGCATAAGAGTATAAAAAATCAGCTTGGCACGGCTTTCCTCATCGTCACGGGCAGAAAGCCAGTCGTAATAATTGAAGGTATCTGCATTTTTATAGGAACGCTTGATACGGATAAAGAAAGATTCATCGAAAATTGATCGCTGGCGGGCATCTGAAAGAACCCGATATGCCTGAACTACTTCATTAAATTCATCACGAAGAGTCGGATCACCAGAGAGATCTGGATGGAGAAGCTTTACTTTTTCACGGTAAGAACGTTTAATCTCTGCCAGAGTGGCATTAGAACGCACTCCAAGAATCTTATAAAAATCTTTCATTATTGAGTTTAATATTTAAAATATTTTGAAGATTTTTTCAATATCAGTTTTCTGGATAATCATTACCGGACATTTCGAATGAGCAAGTACTTCATTCTGATCAGATGAAAGAACATTACGTTTTACATGATGTTTTTCGGCATCAGATTCATTTCCACCAAGGATTATAAGGTCAGCTTCGTATTCATCTGCCGCGCGCAAAATCTCCGTAAAAACACCACCACTGCGCAGCTCCGTCTGGCACTTTATACCCTTAGATCCGGCAAGCATCTGGGCATAGGCCAGATAACGTTCTCCATCTTCTTTAAGACGCTCTTCGTAATCATAGCGTTCATCTGAAACCAGAAACTTGTTCATGGAAAGATATTTTACGGTTGCAGTATCAACAACGTAAATAAATTTGATTTCGATATTATAGGAACGGGCCATCATAATTGCATACATCGCCGAATGAATCGACGAACGATGACCATTTACTGCGACAATCATTTTTTTGAAAAAAGATTTTGACATGTAACCTCAATAAATGTGGTTTCGATACGCCGTTTGCACGGCACTCAACCACCGGCTAATTTATTATAACACGGAATTTTATTTACGTGAATTTTTCTTTTTCAAAGCCTTCAGTACAAAGACATTCTCGCGGTCGCGTTCCTCGAGTGCACTTTCAATATATGCCTTAGTTTCTTTTGCCTGAGGTATAATCATTTTATCGAGTGCGTTTACACGACGCTGTGTTTTTCTAACCTCTTCGGCAAGTCGCCAAACTATCGTTCGTATGGAAGCCATTTGAGTAAGCAGAAGCAGCAGTTCAAAAAAACTGTTTATGGTAGCATCCATATTGGCATCAGTTCCTACAAAAGAATAAAACAATTCTTTTTCCGGCATAATTACATCAATTGTTGGAAAAGACATACCGCCTATATTTACACACTTTTCGGTAAAATCAAAATCATAATGAACAGCATGAGAAATGCGTTCAATCTGATCTGCACCGTCAATCATAAGCATTCTCTTAAAGGCCGGATACGCTTTAGCAACAGCCTCATCAATATCTTTTTCCAGAAGCTTTACGCGTTCTACAAGATGCATGAGCTCTCGAACAAGAATCTCTCTTTTTTCTTCGAGCAGTTCATAGCCGTTTGTCGAAACTGCCAGCTGCTCTTTCATCATGAGAAGGTTTGATTTTGTTGGTGCGATATTAAGTCTTGCCATAGTTAACTTCTAATACGGTGGTTGAGCCTGTCGAAACTACCGCAGTCGTCTTATAAGGTGGTTTCGACAAGCTCAACCACCGGTGCTATTCCTCTTTAGGTAAATATTTCTCAATGAACTCAGGCTTGATTCGGGTGAGTTCTTCGCGAGGAAGTTCTGCCAGAATTTTCCAGCCAAGATCGAGAGTCTGTTCGATTGTACGATCTTCGTATTCACCCTGACCAAAGAATTCTTTTTCCAGCCGCTCACCAAAATGCAGGTATGCTCGGTCGAGCTCGCTGAGTTCTTCTTCACCAATAATTGCTGCAAGGTTTCGGATTGACTTTACCTTTGAGTAGCTTGCAAAAAGCTGGCTTGAAACATTTGCATGATCTTCGCGGGTCATGTCAGGTCCAATACCATCTTTCATAAGTCGGCTAAGGCTTGGAAGTCCCGAAACAGGCGGATAGATTCCCTGCTGAGCAAGTTCACGGCCAAGTACAATCTGACCTTCTGTGATGTAACCTGTAAGGTCTGGAATCGGATGGGAAATATCATCATTTGGCATTGTAAGAATTGGAATCTGAGTAATTGAACCTTCGCTACCCTTTACACGACCGGCACGCTCGTAGAGCTCGGCCAAATCAGAATAAAGATATCCAGGATAGCCTTTACGTCCAGGAACTTCTCCGCGGGTTGTAGAAATTTCACGCAGAGCCTCGCAGTAGTTTGTCATATCTGTCATAACAACAAGAACGTGCATTCCCTTTTCAAAGGCAAGATACTCTGCGGCTGTAAGGGCACAACGCGGTGTAATAATACGTTCAATAGAAGGGGCGTCGGCAAGGCTCTGGAACATAACTACATTTGCGAGAACTCCGGACTCTTCAAAAGTATCTACGAAGAATTTTGCAACGTCGTATTTAATACCCATTCCTGCAAAAACCATAACGAACTTTTCGTTACTGTTACGAAGCTTTGCCTGGCGGATGATCTGAGCGGCAAGCTTGTTATGAGGCAAACCATTTCCAGAGAAAATAGGAAGCTTCTGTCCGCGAACCA
>CAKUWD010000128.1 GCA_934699065.1 uncultured Treponema sp. | reverse complement strand
TCTTAAATATGACGACTTCCTTTATTTCAATAAAATTCTTGAGGAAGGCGGCGCGTTGAGCTAGACGGTTATGTTTATGCATACAGCTGCTGACCCAACCGTAGAATGTCAGAAGATTCCTGACCTTTCACTTGCAGTTGCAGAGCAGTTTGCCCTTAAGGGAAAGGACGTTCTCGTTCTTCTTACAGATATGACAAACTTTGCCGACTCAATGAAGGAAATTGCTATTACACAGGAGCAGGTTCCTTCTAACCGTGGTTACCCTGGAGACTTGTACTCACAGCTGGCAGCCCGCTACGAAAAAGCCGTAGACTTTGATAGTGCAGGTTCTGTAACAATCCTTGCTGTAACAACAATGCCTGGTGATGACGTTACTCACCCGGTTCCAGATAACACTGGATACATTACAGAAGGACAGTACTATCTTAAGGGTGGACGTATCGAGCCGTTCGGTTCTCTTTCACGTTTGAAGCAGAATGTAAACGGATCTACCCGTAACGACCACCGTGCCCTTATGGATGGTATGATCCGTCTTTATTCAAACTACAAAGACACCCTTGAAAAGAAATCAATGGGTTTCAATATGAGTAAATGGGATGAAAAGCTCCTTGTTTACGGAAAGATGTTTGAAGACGGTATGATGGACCTTTCAAAGAATATTTCTCTGGAAGATGCTCTGGATTTGGGATGGAAGATTCTTTCTGACTGCTTCGAGCCTGAGGAAACTGGTCTTAAATCATCTCTTATTGAAGAATACTGGCCTAAGAATAAGTCTAAGAAGTAGGAGTTCTGAATGGCAAAAATCAAGCTGACAAAAAATGAGCTCAAGGTACAGAAAGATGCGCTTAAAATGTATAAGCGCTATCTTCCAACCCTTATGCTCAAAAAACAGCAGCTTCAGACAGAAATCCGCACTATAGATGCCAAGGCAAAAGAAGTTCGTGCACAACGCGTTGCCCTTGAAAAAGAGTTTGAACAGTGGATTTCCGTATTCGGTGAGCGCGAAGCTTTTACTCCGGATATGGTAACTGTAAAGAACATCAAAAAGGGTGTTGGCAACATTGCCGGTGTAACAATTCCGGTATATGAAGGCGCAGACTTTGGCCGTGGTGACTACGATCTATATAAAACTCCGCTGTGGATTGATATGGCAGCAGACCGAATGGAAAAGGCCCTGTCACTAGATCTTGAAGCAGAGGTTCTGGATGAGCAGGTTCGCTTGCTCAGTCAGGAGCTCCGCACAACAACACAGCGCGTAAATCTGTTCGAAAAGGTTAAGATTCCAGAAACTAAGGCAAACATTAAAAAGATTACCGTTTACCTTGGTGATGAACAGGTTGCAGCCGTAGTACGCAGTAAGATTTCTAAGAAAAAGCTGCAGGCAAAAATTGATGAAGAACAGGAGGCTGGCAAATGATTGAACCAATGAAAAAAGTCTCTGTAGTCCTTCTCAATAAGGAAAAAGAAGAGGCTCTTAAGGCTTTAAGAAAAATTGGTCTTGTACATCTTGAAAAAATAGATGGTGCAAGCGAAAAACTTACAGCCTTTAAGGAATATTCAAATAATGCAATGCTCACTGAATCTATTCTTGGCGAAATAAAATTGCCAAAACAGAAAAAAGACTATGCACCAAAACTTCCTAATGAGGATGTTATTGCACTTTGTTCTGAAGTTGTTCAGAAAAGTGAACGTAAGAAACAACTCATGGAAGAAATTTCTGCAGATACTACTGAACTTGACCGCTTTGCTCAGTGGGGAAGTGTTAGTAATGAGGATTTAGAATTCCTGAAAGAAAAGGGCATTGCATTAAAATTGTATGAAATCAATGCTGACAAGTATAATCTTGTAGACAAAGATATTCAGACAATTCTTGTAAATAACGACAAAAAAACAGTCCGTTTCTTAATTGTAAACGGAGGTGAAGGTCGTCCTGAAAAACTTCTTCCAGAAGCTTTTGAAGTACCATTTCCACGTATTTCAACAAGTCTTCTTGAAAAAGAGATTCGTAAAGATGAGAAAGAACTTGATGAAATTCAGGCTTTCTACGAAGAAAAAGCAAAGTTTATTCCTGCAGTAACAGCTTTTAAAAAGGCACTTGAAAGTGACATTGAATTTGAAAATGTTAATGCCGGAATGGCTTGTGAAAATGATGGAAGAGAAAATGATCTGGCATGGATCAGCGGATACCTTCCTTCTGCAGACCTTGAAGTATTCAAACGTTACTGCGCAGATAATAAATGGGCCGTTGCTTTTGCAGATCCTGAGGATGAGGACACAGAAGTTCCAACAAAACTTAAAAATAACAAGTTTGTAAGTTTGATTTATCCTCTTACAGACTTTCTTGGAACAGTTCCTGGTTATCATGAATTTGATATTTCAGGCTGGTTCCTGCTCTTCTTTACAATCTTCTTTGCGATGATTTTTGGAGATGGCGGATATGGTGCTCTTGTTGCAGTATTTGTTTTACTAATGATGATTAAAACAAAGCTTTCTGGAAAGAAAGTTCCTGCTGCATTTGGATTAATCCTGCTTGTATCTCTGGCCACTGTTGTATGGGGTGCAGTTACCTGTACATGGTTTGGAATCCCTGTAGAAATGCTGCCAGAACAGCTGGTAAAGCTTTCTATACCGTGGATTTCAAGTGCATACGAAGATACTCTTTGGAATGTACCTTGGATTTCTGATAATACAATTGGACTTACAAAGAGTCAGAATTTACAGATTTTCTGTTTTTCTCTGGCACTTGTACAGCTTTCTGTGGCTCATATTAAGGCTGCAATCAGAAATATCAGTGATAAAAAAGGGCTTAAGGCAATTGGTGATTTGGGTTCTCTTTTACAATTGATTGGTATGTTCTGGGTTGTACTTGCAATGGTTGTAAATGGACAGGTATTCCCAATGTTGGGATATATCGGTTCTGTTCCAGTTGGTTATATAGAAGTAAGTCTTATTGCCATAGGTTTTGTAATGAGTTTTATCTTTGCAAATTATGAAGGTAATGTAGTTGCTTCTATTCTTGAAAGTTGTAAGAATATTATTTCTGTTCTTCTTGGAGTAGTAAATGTATTCAGTGATATTGTTTCTTACATCCGTCTGTGGGCCGTTGGTCTTGCGGGTGCGGCAATTTCAAATACTGTAAATACACTTGCTGGTCCGATTTTAGGACATGCAATATTATTCATAGCTGCAATCGTTCTGCTTGTGTTCGGCCATGGCCTGAACATGATTTTGAACGTGCTTTCAGTAATTGTTCATGGTGTACGATTGAATACTCTTGAATTCTGTACACACATTGGAATGAGCTGGAGTGGTGTAAAGTATCAGCCATTTGCTGATGATAACTAATACATAGTCATCCTGAACTTGTTTCAGGATCTATGGAAAAAAGATGCTGAAACAAGTTCAGCATGACAAACAATTAAACAACCGTTGAATCGGTTTATATAAGGAGAATAATTATGGAACTTTGGGGTTACATTGGTGCTGCTGTTTGTATGGGTATTGCTGCTATCGGTTCAGCAATTGGAATTGGAATTGCCGGACAGGGAGCAATCGGAGCTTGGAAACGTTGTTATATCAATAACAAGCCGGCTCCATTCATTTTAACTGTATTTGCTGGTGCACCTTTGACACAGACAATTTACGGCTTCCTTTTGATGAACATTGCGATGAAACCAAAGGTAATGTCTGGTGAAATGACACCAGGATTTGCTCTTGGTCTTGGTATTGCATCTGGTTTGGCTATGTGTTTTTCTGCTATTGCACAGGGAAAAGCAGGTGCTGCAGCTTCTGATGCTCTTGGTGAAACAGGAAAAGGTTTTGCTCAGTACATCATGGTAGTTGGTCTTTGTGAATCAGTTGCGCTCTTCGCAATGGTATTCTCACTCATAGCATAGTTTTTAGGTTATAGGTTCCAGGTGTTAGGTTTTAGGAGTTAATTCCCTAGAACCTAGAACCTAGAACCTTTTTTAGACTTCTTTATTAAAATAATCTTTCTTCCATTTCTTATTGATTTCTAATATACTAATAACATGACAACAAAAACTGTTTATCTTGGCGGAAAGGGAATAACTAAAAGTATTGCGATTGGTGGCGGAAATCCTGTTTCGGTACAGACTATGTGGAAGGAGGGGATTACAGACCTCGCCACAGATAACGAGAAGCTGGACAGAATTTTGCGTGAACTCAATGAATTGAGCATGATTGGCTGCGATATTGTTCGTTTTGCTGTACCTGATGTTGCTAGTGCTCAGGGACTTTGTCTTCTCGCAGAACGTTCTTCTATGCCTCTTGTAGCAGATATTCATTTTGATTATAAACTTGCATTAGAATGTCTTAAAGGAAATGTTGCTGCTATTCGTATAAACCCAGGAAATATTGGTTCTCTTGAAAACATCCGTACTGTAGTCGAGGCTTGTCGTGAAAAAGGTGTCGCAATCAGAATAGGAATAAACAGTGGCAGTCTTCCAAAAGACTTGCAGGAGCAGATAGCTTCAGGTTCAATTACACGAGCTCAGGGACTCTGTGAAACTGCAGCCCGTGAAGCAGAAATATTTGAAGATCTGAAATTTGATCAGTATGTAGTTAGTATGAAATCTTCAGATGTTAACGAAACTATACAGTGTAATCGCTTTTATGCTCAGAAGTATAGTAATCCGCTTCATCTGGGGGTTACAGAAGCAGGCCCTCTTATCGGTGGGATTGTGAAATCAAGTATTGCATTTTCAACACTTCTCAATGAAGGAATTGGAGATACAATTAGAGTTAGTCTTTCTTCCTCTCCAGAAAACGAAGTTGTTGCTGGAATCAATATTCTTAAGGAATGTGGAAAACGATCTGGAGGAGTAAAACTTGTTAGCTGTCCTCGATGTGGACGAATTGGTTTTGATGTTCATGCTTTTGTTGACCGCTGGCAAAACCGTCTTCTTGCAATGAATAAAGATATAACTGTTGCAGTTATGGGTTGTGTAGTAAATGGACCTGGAGAAGGACGTCATGCTGATCTTGGAATTGCAGGAACAAATGATAAAGCAATAATTTTCAAAAAAGGTAAAATAGTACGAACGATAAATGCAAAAGATGCCGATAAAGTATTTGAGGAAGAGTTAAAAACTCTGTAACAAAAATATATGAAGAAAATTCTATTTATTTTTATTTTATTTTCAATTTGCTTAAGTCTTTTTGCTGCAGAAAAAAATAAAAAAACTGATGAAAGTGTTGTTGCCTATAGAAATGCCATAGAAGCAATGGATGCTCAAGATTATGGTAAGGCTCTCAAATATTCTGAAGATGCAATTTTATATCGCAGACAGAGAATAGAAAATCAGATTAATACAGTTAAAAACTCACTTTCCGCTAAAAGAGTACAGGCAGCAGGAGACAGATTTGAACCTGTTTTAGCAGTTCTGGAAAATCGAAAAGAATATGAAACTGCAGGAATAATAAATTATTACTTAAAAAAGAAAGGCAAAGATTATTTTGAGGATTCAATAACTAATCTTCTTATCTATCTTGAAAATTCTACAGCATTTCCAGAAGCTCATAAACTCATTGGGGATATTTATAAACTTGAAGGTGAATATCAATTTGCAGAAGAATACTATCTTATGGCTTTAGATAAAGCAGATGTTCTTGATATTCCAGATGAGAAATATGAAATACTTTATATGCTCGCAGATATCAGCCGTCTGGAAGATGACTTTCCAAAAATGGAAGTAAGATTATTAAATATTCTTTCTGAAGATAATAATTATAAAGATTCTGCATTAAAACGAGCAATGACTGGAACAATCTCTAATAATAAAAGTGATTCAATGGAAAAATTCTTTAATTTGTATAGAGCAGATTCATATAATTCAATTAATGCATATAATCAGCTGGCAGAATACTATTATAATGCTAAAAAGCTTGATAAAGCACTAGATTTTTCTTGTCTTGCTGCAATAACAAGTTTTACGCGAATAATTGAAATAATTACTTCAAGAAATTCCACATACGAATATGAGGGTCTAGCTTCATTTTTTCAGGAAGCATCTATGTATGATGATGTTATTGAGTGGGGAAGCAGAAATTCAGCATGGAAAAGTTTTAACATTCTTGCAAAATATGCTGCAGAAAAAGGAAGTACTAATTTCTCAAAAGAACTTTTAAGAGTAATTGCTCGTTATACTCCGGAAGTTTACTGGCAGCGTGATGCTGTTCTTCAACTTGAAAACATGGGTAATTAAAAGTTTAATACTGTAAGCCTATTCCAATAAATATTTCTTTATTATTTGAAATTGCTTCAAGGAAGTTATGCGCTTTTACTGCATTTTTTAAATCAATTCCTAAACTTCCTCTGATTGTAATACTAGACCATTTTAGAGGATATACAAGTATCTCAAGGCCTGCACAATAATATCCATCTTGAGGATGAAAAAGTCGGTCCTGAACACGATCATATACGAGTGCCATATCAAAGAATGGTGAGAATTGAAGTGAAAAATTGAGAATTTCTTTTTTGAAAGTAGTTGTAAATATATGATGAGGAAGATCTATGCTTAACATGATTGCTGCAGAAGTTGTAGATACTGGTCTTGCGTTACCAAAAAATTCAGTATCTTTAATACCTCTTAAGCGCTCTCCGATTGCAATACCATAAGTATATTTGTTGATTGGAAGATCAAAATAGGCAAAAGTATAAAAATCTGCACAAATACCATAACGATCCCAGTAATCCTGTTCATTTGCTTTGTAGTTCCAGTAACCTTTTGCTTCAAATGAAACAAAAGGTATAAAATCATTTCTTTGCAGATTATATGTGAAAGAATTTGTAAGATTTATACTGTAACCGGTTCTAAAATAATTTTTCCAAACTAATTTAGAATTTGTAAGTGAATGAGAAAAAATTACTTCTGGACTAGATATTCCATCATCTTCTATATTTATACCATCAAAATCCCAGTTCCAGTTATAAGTAACAGTAGGAGTATAAACTAAAGGTGTGTAATTTGATAATTCGGTAATCGTAATAGGAGATGACACAAAGAAATTTTCTGTAAAATAAGGATAATCATTATATACTTTGAGTAAAAGATTTCCTGTTGTAAGTTGGGTAAAGCCTGCAATTAAGGTGATTTTATCTAGAGGAAGTGATACGGTAAATCCTGTTTTGGTTTTCCAGTCAAAACCTGATAAAACATCACTGACTGTATATCCTAATTCATATTCATTTATAAAAACTACATCGAACGGTTTTATTTTGAAAGGGTAGTTATAGCTGATAAAAAAACTAGGTGTTATATCACCATCTTTTAATTTAACTTTTACATCAGCACTCATAGGACTTAAAGTTCCAAGAAAGTTTGTATCTTTAGCTTTGAGAGTAAGTGAAAGTCCATTGCTTGAACTGTAACTTGGGTATGGCATTGCAAGCATATGATGTGAATCTTTTAAATCAATTTTCAGATAAACATCATTTGTATCATTTTCATCAGAAGTTGTGATTTCATGAGTAATTAAAATTGATTCGAATGCTCTGGAACTTTCAAGTTTAATTTTATAATTTTCAATATATTGTTCAAGTTCTTCAGAAGATGAAAATACTTTTTTTCTATCAATTGGATATTCTTTTAATATAGCATCCTGCCTTGTTTTGCCAAGAATTTTTAGTCCTGCAGCTTCTATATTAAATACAAAATCTTTAATTATATATGACTCAGATGCAAGTGGAAATGCAAGTAGAATAATCGAAAGCAGAAAAGCAGTTTTTTTCATTAATATGCACCTTTTCCTTTTAATACAACCCAAACAGTTTTAATTAAAATCCAGATATCAAGCCATATAGACCAGTTTTGAATATAATAAGTATCAAAAGAAATTCGTTCCTCATATCCCGTATCAGAACGACCAGAAACCTGCCACATTCCTGTAAGTCCTGGAACTACTGAAAGAACATAATCTTTATATTTTCCATATTTTACCAATTCAGGTTCAGTAACAGGT
>CAKUWD010000127.1 GCA_934699065.1 uncultured Treponema sp. | reverse complement strand
TGCTGGAGTAATGACTATTCTAAGGCATTGAGTTCCGATGTTTTATGGCAGTCTAAGGCAGATAAATATTTCTACCCTGTAAACAAAGCTGGTCTTATCGGTCAGAATCCGGTTCTTGTACATTTCAAAGATAATAATCCACCAAGAATTTCTAATGGTACCAGCGCTTCTGGTTACTCTTATACAGCTAATGGTGATATAGGAATTATTGATGATACTTATCTTGCTCAAAACAAGGTTGCTGACTACAAAATTAAGGTAAGTGGTACTGGTTCTACAGCAATCAACTACACAAGAGTCAATGCTTCTGTTACCTTTACAACTACAGAAAATCCTACAAAATACCGATTTGTTTACTCTGGTCCAGATGGTCAGCTTGGAACAAGTGATGATACTAGTGGGGATTACACAGACACAGGTCTTACAGTTTCTGGTACTTCATTTACAATCAGCCTGAATTCAGTTAACGGAAATGCATTGGGAATTCAGCTTGCCCGATATAATGAAGCTGGAAATATTGAAGAGGATTCTGCTGTATATCCATTGTATGGTCCTACAGGAGGTAACAACTGGGTTTATGATAGTGTTTCACCGGGAATTGCTTTCGTGAATACAGATCCAATACAGTCTGGTTCTTCCGGAAACGCTGCTGTTACATTTACTGGTGATGCACTGGGAATTCAGTATATTGAGGATGCTACTGCATACATTAAGTTTACTTTGACTTCCACAAGCTCTTCAGACCGCTACCAGTGGAAAACAAAAACTTACAGCGATTCAACTGGCTGGTCTGGATGGACTACCTGGTCAGACTTTTATTACAATGGTCCTTTAAGCTGCATTACATCATTTAGTACCTCAAGCGGCGAACTTACATTCCCGGCTCCAGAATCCAAAACTCAATATGCGTTCCGCGTTATAGATGCTGCCGGAAACATTTCAAGCGAAGATACAACTGCAAAACTTCAGCGCGACCAGTGGGCACCTGAGGCTGCGGGTGGTCTTGAATATCATCTTAGAGCTGGAACAGAAAACGTAACAATTGCAGGTATGGATATTCCTTATAATAATGCTGGTACAGAAGACGCTGATACCCGTGTTATTTCATACAGTAAGGCTGCAACTCTTCAGGATGGAAGTACTAATCCATATTATATAAACAGTATTTATATAAATCTTTCTAACGTTACAGATAAACGCGACAGCTCTGGTAATGTTTCTTCCATCGGTCTTGAACGTTCTGGAATACAGAAATATGAAGTATACGTATACAAAAATGGTACACTCCAATCATCAAATGCTCTATCAGTAAATGATGACTATTGGGAAATTACAGGTCTCGATTCAAACACAGATAATACAGTTTATACTTATGAGTTAAGGGTCATTGATAATCTTGGTCAGACTAAGACTCTTAAAACCTTCAGAACAAATGCTGATGGTACTGCTCCAGACCTTGCTCTTAAAACAGGTGCTGGCCTTGTTCAGAAAACTGTTGATGCAAGTGGAAATAGTGCAGTTGACTGTGATGCAAAGGATGTTTCTGGAGCAACTGATAATGGAATTTACTATCTGAATACAGACTATGCAATAATCAATCTGACAAAAACTGCAACTGATGTATTTAAGTATCAGGTTACAACAAATGGTGGTACATCATGGACAGATATCACTCCTGTAGTTAATACTACAGGATCAACTCATACTGTAAAATACATTTTTGCAACACCTGAGACTGCAACTTCTTACCAGTTCAGGGCGATAGATGGTGTAGGAAATGATTCTACTCCAACTGCAGCTATCACAATCAGAAAGGATGCTGCGGCTCCTTCTGGAGATGATAACAATGTAGGCTGGGCATTCTACAAAAATAACGGCTCAACTCCAATTGCAAGTACTTATTACGATATCACAAATAATGGAACCGAAAGCAAGTCTATTACTTACAACGGTGGCCAGATGAATAAGTTTGAGCTTGACCTTTCTGCAATAGCCGGCGCTACAGAAATCTCTGGTATAAGAAGATTCTGGCTTACAACTGGTGACGGAACGCCAGAAACTTCTATAGGAAATTCAGGCTTTAATACTACAACTAATAAGTGGAAGTTTGATATTGCTGATTCAGGTTCTACTCCAGTAACTTACAAAATCCGTGCAGAAGACTGGGCTGGAAATTATACGGAATACAGAGAGTTTACGCTCACTCCGGATGTTGAAAGTCCTGAGATTTCATTTGCATCAACAGACAAGGTTTCTGGCGCGGTTGCAATTGATATAAGCAGTACAACAGTTTACTTCTTAAACGCTGCAAGTACAAATGCTGTAATCAACCTGTCGTCAGCTTCTACAGATATTAAAGAATATAAGGTAATTATTGATGGAACTGAATCTACAATCACAACAGAATCAGGTCTTTCTACTTCGCCTTTGTCTTACACCTTTGCTGCAAATACACTGACTTCTCAGAAAGTTTTCAGCTTTAAGGTAATAGACAAGGTTGGCCACGAAGCTACTACTACTGACTCTGTAACGCTTGTTCAGGATTCAGCAGTGCCAGAATTGAAGAGTGGGGTAGCCGCACTTACCCTTGCTGTTTTGAAAGCTGATGGTAGTGATGCACTTAGAGTCTCTGCTTCTGATAAAATAGCAAATTACATTAGAACTGACTCAGCAGACGAAGTTACTTCAACAATCACTTATAATCCTGATGTTGTAAAGACGATTGCTTTTAATAATCTTGAAAATGAATTATCAGAATATAACACTTCTTCTACAGTTTCAGGATTTGAGAAGCTGTATTATAAAACTGCAGATGGTGAACTTCAGCCAATGGGTGGTACCGGCTTTAATGTAATTACTCTTGGAAGCAACTGGAACGATACTTACTACATCTATGCAAAAGACAAGGCTGGAAATCAATCTGGAGTGCTTAAGACTCTTGTTTTGATTGCAGATTCTACTGCAGAAATTAACAGCGATTATGTAACACCAGACGGAACTGTAAATAAGATTCATAGTTACACAGCAGTAAATGCAAGTGGTACAGGTATTGATACTATTCCTTGGGCATATACAAAGAAAATAGGTTCTTATTCTAAAGCAAATATATTTACCAGCGGAACTAGAATTATGTACGCAAAAACTGATCTTCCGGGAATTGTTCAGTATATGCTGGTTAGAAGAAACAATACAGGTGATTACGATGCAACTGCCAGCGGCGAGTGGCTTGATGTGAGTGATGGTACAGCAGATAATTCTGGTTCAAACTTCATTTTCTCATTGCCAGATATCAAAACCGCTAATACTCGTCTTGCATTCTTCTTTAGGGATGCTGTAGGAAACCAGTCTGGTCCATATTATCTTGGTAACAAAGATTCAAGCCAGTCTGGTATACAGTGGTGGATGACTGCGGCTGAGCTTACAGCAGCTGATATTACAATCCCGACCCCAACATATAATAGTGGAGCTGCTTCTGGCTGGTCTGGTTCAAAAGATTATACCGTAACGGTTCAGTTACCTGCTGGTACAGTTATTCATTCTGTTTTCCTTGGTCCAAAACCATCTGGATCAAGTACAGGAGTTGTTCTTTCTACAAGTCTTAATCTCTTTACCTTCAGTGGTTATGGTACAGAAACGGGATACACTGCTGTAAAGGAAGCTTATGATGATCATGGTTATCTGATTCTTCCTTCTTCTGATGGCAGCGAGACTGGAGAAATATCAATTGGAATTTATCCTCATTCAAATATCACAAATTCAAGCGATCCTGTGATTAAGTTTAATGGAGCAAATGTAGATGCTGAAGGTATTTCAAAACAGATATTCGCTGCAGCAGGCGGTGCTGGAGGCACAGATCCTAACGTAAACACTACCGGTTTAACTGGCATAACCGGCAGAATCTTTGGCAACGGCTCAGAAGAAAGTGCTGGCTCACGCATTATTAAGTTCTTCACAAACTCTACTTCGGTTGATGCAGAAGAAACAGCTGTAAAACCAAAGGCAAAGAAAGCAGTCGCAAAGAAGGCCGCTAAGAAAGCTAAGAAGGCAGTGACAGAACAGAAGTCTGTAGTGGCTGAAGCAACATCTGCGGTGGTTTCGACAGGCTCAACCACCGTAAGTTCAGGCGCAAGCACCGTAAATGCAGAATCAACCAATGCAGACGTGTCAAGCCCGATAATGGCAGAGGCATCGGCTGTTGTTGCGCCGGCATCTGCGGTGGTTTCGACAGGCTCAACCACCGTAAATTCGAGCTCAACCACCGTAAGTTCAGCTAACGAGGCTACTTTGCAGCCGGCAGACAGCGCAGATGACGAAAAGTCTTCTTCAAAATCTGCCGTGATTGTGGTAATGCTTGCGGCCCTCAGTGGAGCAGGTGGTGCCTGGTTCGCCTTCAAGGGAAGAAAGAAGTAGTGTAGATGCTGAAACAAGTTCAGCATGACAATGCTTTTTAGACAGCCCCTTCTAAGCAACTTACGTAAAAAAATACCGGTGGTTTCGACAAGCTCAACCACCGGTATTTTTTGTTGTTTTGATTTTTACTTTTGAAGTAATCGGAAGGTACCTTTGATTTCGTACTTTGTTCCGACCCATTCAGGATTCATATCTGAAGGATTTTCTGTGTTGTAAGCAACTCCAAAGTCGTCTGCTTCTGTTGGAACCTTGCCTTTTGCAAAGAACTTTTCTGTAAGTTCAATGTAGTAGGCCACAACATTGTCGTGACTGTTCTGGCTGTGTAATACTTTGAAATCTGCAAGAGCTCCGTTATAGTCTCCGCTTTCAAACTTCTTTAATGCAACTTCCCAGTCTTCAATATACTTGAGTACTGCATCACCTGCTTCAGATTTAAAGCCAATCAGTTCGAACAAACGGATAGGGGTTTTTACATTTACAACCTGAACACGGTCAAGACTGCGAACAAGGAACTTGTCCGAAAGTTTTGTTCGGGTAGCTTCACTTATAAGAACACCGCCTGTGTGATACTGCTTGTTTACACCTTCAAGGCGGGCTGCAAGGTTTACATTGTTACCCATCATAGTGTAGTTCTTTTTATTTTCAGAACCCATGTAACCGGCAATCATCTCACCAGAGTTCAAACCAATACGGGTAAAGATTGAACGCTTGTTTGAAACCATAATCTTAAAGGCATCGTAAAGATCCTGCTCCATATCTTCAGGTTTATCGCCGGCAGCAATCTCTTCGATGTATTTATTCATTTCAACTTCAGACTGCTTCATTTTGATTGCTGCTGCACAGGCACGTTCTGCATGATCTTCCATTTTAATTGGAGCTCCAACCAGAGCAATAATAGCATCTCCTTCGTACTTATCTACCGTTCCGCGTTCTTCCATAATAAGGTTAGACATTTTTGTAAGGTAGAAGTTCAAAAGGGCTACAAGTTGAGCAGCGTTAAGAAGTTCGCTGAAGCCTGAGAATTTCTGAATATCAGTAAACATGGCAGTCATTTCAATTCGTTCACCACCAAGCTTGAAAGAAGAAGGATTTGCAACAATTTCATCAACTACTTCTTTTGAAAGACACTGGCTGAAGGCACCTGTAATAAACTTCTTATCTTTTGATGTACTGATAAGGTTTACAACAGTAATTGCAATAAAGGTAATTGCCAGCGAGATTGCAGGAATTGCAACTCCTACATAAATCTTAGTAATTATATAGAAGAGAAGTAAAAGGATGATAGCAGAACCTTCGAGTAAACCACCAAATACAAGCTGCCGGCTGGTACTCTTGATTTTTTTAGAAGCAAATCCGTAACCAAAACACAAAAGAACAGCAATGATTAAAGAAATCCACCATGGAGAATCAATTACGAAATCGCCAGAAAGCAGCTGATTAGCAATTGTGTAGTGAACACCAGGGTTAGGATACTTTTCTTCATACTGAATCAAACCAAAGTCGGTTGTACTTGTAGCGGAAGTTCCGAAAATACAGAAGGAATCTTTTACAATTTTCTGAACACGTTCCCGGGAAGAGGTAAGCTCTTCGTAAATACTGCGAACGGTTGCCATGCTGTCGGAAATAAATGCTGCAGTTTCCTCATCATCTTCTACTGATGCAATCAAATCTGCTTCTGTATTTCCGTAAAGAAATTCTTTTGCTGTATCATAAAAGGCCTGCTTGTAAGCATAATAATCTTCATAGGTAACGCCAGATTCATCATCTTCTGAAATAAGGGCATCGTGCATAAAGCCCGAAGCTGCTTCAAAGTATTCGTAAGGAAGGTCTCCCTCCCAGAAACTGAAGAATCCGTTCTCGTTAAGCTCTTTGAGGCTTGCTGCAAGGTCTTTTTCAAGCAGGAGAATACGGTATGCAGACCACAAGGTGATGTTTTTATAATCATAATAACTTTTTTTCGGGTATTTGATTATTACAGAACCATCCTGTGCAAGAGGAATCTTGAGGTCTCGTGTACCATCCGGGAATTTACAGCCTTTAAGAATGATTTTATTGCGGCGAACATCAATATGCGGGTTTCCCAGATAATTCAGAATAGGAGCAAAAAGCAGCTGAGGATAATAATTTCCCTTGTATTCAAATACAAGATGAAGGCGGCGAAGGAATCCATCAGCATCGGCCGGAGCATTTACAAATCCTGCCTTCTTTGCCTGAAAAAGGAAGTCGGTAATTGCAGGTTCAACTCCTTTGTATTTAGGAACGCGTGCGTTTTTTGCAACCGAAATATCTTTGATCGAAAGCTCTTCTGCAAGATAGTGTTCTGTAACTTCATCCAGAGGAGGGAAGTCATTATCAAAAGTTAACGTAAGATATGAATTATCAAAAAACTTAAGGTCGTTTGCCAGAGCCTGGTCTACATCGCGTATAGAATACTGGATTGCGGTTTTGATTCGGTTCTGAACAGAATCCATAACACCGTTGAGCTCTTCTGTAACATCATAACCTTCGGCTTCCATCAAAAGCCAGGCAACCTGATCCGAAAGTTCACCAAAGTCTTCATCAACATAGTGAGGAAGTTCAGTTTCTACGTATTCTTTATTTACTTTAGTCTGAGATTTATCGAGGAAGCTTAAATCGAATACGGCAGCTTCTGCCTCGAGGTCTTTAAGAATTACGAGGGTGTCTGCGTAAACTTCGCGTGAGAATGGCCATGTACCAATTGCATCTACAGAAGAATCATCAATGTTTACCATAATAACATTGTCTGATTCTTTGAGGTCTGGTAATGTTCGCTGAAACAAATCTGCAATTTTATTGTCCAGACTCGTAAAAACGAGAAGGGTACAAATAATAACTGCAATAAAAGGGAATAAAAGGAATGAGTACTTTTTCATTTTTTTCTCTCTCTATTGATGCTGAAATAAGTTCAGCATGATGTATATTTTTTGAAAAAAAAATCCTGTGCAGGATGACCTGAACACAGGATTTTCTGATTGTTTATCAGGAATTGATTATTCTTCCCAATCGAAATCTTCTTTAGCTTCACTAGCGCGAGAAGAAGCTGTTACAACAGACTTACTAGTCTTTTTTGAATCAGCTGCTACTGCGGAACTCTTGAGGGAAGAACCCTTTCTGATACCACTGTTTCCAGCTGCTGCAACAGATGAAAGACTCTCAATTGTTCCCTTCTGCATAGCCTTGATGTTGATCTTTGCATCATCCATTGAAAGAACAAGAGTAGAATTAACGCCAGTCTGAATTACTGTTGATGCAGACAATTCCTGTCCTTCTGTTACTGCAGTCCATTTTCCTGGTGCAGATTCATAAGTTACCTTGCCGGTGAAAGATTCTACCTTGTAACCGGCAGCAAACAGAGAAGAAGCGACAAACATAGCAAAAGCTGCACAAACTAAAATTTTAACTTTTCTCATATTGGTCTCCGATATGGTCTTCCGTAGAAAACCAAAAAAATTGAATATAGTTCTTCTTTATACGAAGAACATATATATTATCTATCAATATTTTAAAAATGTCCACACTTTTTTTTAATAATTTTTCATTAATAAAATCTTCTATATTAAAGCTATTTTAACAAAAATATTCTTGACCCCTTGTGTGTTTCCGTTATAATTATATTATGCAAAAAGATGATAACAGAAC
>CAKUWD010000126.1 GCA_934699065.1 uncultured Treponema sp. | reverse complement strand
GTATGGAATGATGATAGTAAAGTCTGGGCTTTGGAAAATCCGGTTCAATATGTTCCATATGAAGATACATTAGTACGTACAGAAATTTCTGGTGGACTTGCGGCGCAACTTACAGAATCATATGAAATTTTCAGAAAAACAAATGTTGATGTTCAGTCGGTTTCTGCAGCCGAGGCGAAAGTTTACATTGAGCATTTGAAAAAAGCAGGTCTTCCATTTAATGAAGAATTATCTGAGTATTATAAGAAATATGCATTTCCATTTATTGTTTTCATCGTTGTATTTCTTTCTATTGGTCTTACTGGAAAAACACGAAAAAATGTTCTTCTTATAAGTCTTGCTTCCTGCATTGCTGCTTCCGTACTTTTTTATGTTGCAATGATGATTACCATGGTACTTGCAAAGCATGGATACATTTCTGCCTTTGCAGGTGCATGGTCACCGGTTATTTTCTTTACTATAATTAGTATTATTCTGTTGCGTTATGCACGTACATAGGTTTTATTTACGAGGATTTTATGAGTGAAGTTTTAAGGATATTTGATATAAAACATAAGTCATCTGATGGAAAGTCACGTACTGGAATTATGCATCTTCCTCATGGTGATGTAAAAACTCCGGTTTTTATGCCGGTTGGAACTAATGCTACTGTTAAGGCAATGCCAAAAGATTTTCTTGAGGAAATCGATTTTGATATTATTCTTGCAAATACTTATCATCTTTTTTTGAGGCCTGGTGCAGATTTAATAAAAGAAGCCGGTGGCTTACATGGATTTTCTCAGTGGAAGAAAAACTTTCTTACAGATTCAGGCGGATTTCAGGTATTTTCTTTAAGTAAACTTCGTAAGATTACAGATGAGGGAGTACGCTTTCAAAGTCATATAGACGGAAGCTATCACATGTTTACTCCAGAAAATGTTGTTCAGACTCAGACAAAATTTAATTCTGATATTCAGATGCAGCTTGATGTCTGTTCAGGTTGGGGTGTAGAAAGAAAAGAAGCGGAAAAGGCTCTGCGTATTACTTCAGACTGGCTGGTACGTGCAAAAGGCGAATGGGAAAAACAGCGTAATGAAGGTTACCAGGGAATTTTGTTTCCAATAGTTCAGGGAAACTTTTTTGAAGACCTGCGACAAAAGAGTGCAGAGTTTGTTTCTTCTATGGATATGCCTGGTATTGCAATCGGCGGACTTAGCGTTGGTGAACCTCCAGAAGAGTTTACTAAGTTTATGAATTATACGGTGCAGTATCTGCCGGAAGATAAACCTAAATATGTTATGGGAATTGGAACTCCTGAGTATATTCTTGATGCAGTACAGGCTGGAATTGATATGTTTGACTGTGTGCTTCCAACCCGTAATGCAAGAAACGGCTCATACTTTACCCGCCGCGGAATGTTAAGCATAAAACAGGAAAGATGGATACATGATTTTGGACCTGTGGATCCTGAATGTAACTGTAAAGTTTGCCGCACATATTCCCGAAGTTATTTAAGACACCTTTTTAAGGAACAGGAAATATTGAGTTCGATTCTTGCAAGCTATCATAATCTTTATTTCTTAAACAATATGCTTAAAGAAATTCGTGTTGCAATTGATGAAGACAGATTTGAACAGTATCGCAAGGAGTTCTTAGATAAGTTCCATCAGGGAGTATAGATATGAAGAAATTATTATTTTTATTGTGTCTGATATTTTCTTTCTCATTATATGCTCAGACCGCAGATGAAGATATCAAAGCTTCAAAAGGCGGAATTTCAGAAATTCCAGCTGCAAAACGACCAAAAGCAATAGATAAAGAAAAAGCAGCCAAAGCCGCAGAAAAAGATGAAAGTGAAAAAGATTACGAAAATAAATCCAACACAATAAAATATGGAATTCCGTCGGAAATATCTTCTTTAATTGATGAACTTATAAAAAATGATGACCCTCGTTTTACCGAAGAAATATATGATGTGTTTCAGGTTTCAAAAAATACAGTAATAAAACAAAAAGTCCTGAATTATTTTAAGCAGCAGGAAGATCCTTGTCTTGAAGATTATGCTGTAGAAGTTTTGAATGATCCTTATGAAGAAAAAGGTGATTTAGTAAAAGCCTGCTTTCAGTACGTGTCAACTGTAAAAACAAAAGAGGCTGTGCCTGCAGTTCTTTCTCTGATTGAGTCAGAAAATGATTCTTATTTTAATGATGCAATTGCAACAATCGGCGAAATCGGTGGACCTTCAGAAGCTATGTTCCTTGTTGAGTACCTTGAGCGTGAAGACCTCAGTGATGCTCAGCGTCAGACTCTTATGCGCACCTGTGGAAAAATGCATGCAATCCAAACCTGGGATAAAATGGTAGAAATTGCCGAAGATGAGGATGAAAATCTTTATGTTCGTATGTATGCAGCAGAAGCTCTGGGCCTTATGGAAAAGAAAGAATCAGTTCCTGTTTTAACTTCTCTTTTTTCAGAAAATGATCCTAACCTCAGACAGTATGTTATAAAAGGACTTTCTCATTTTCCAGATGTTATTGAAGCTCAGGAAACTGTAATGCAGGGAATTCGTGATGAACACTGGAGAGTTCGTCAGGAAGCTATAAAGACTGCAAAAGAAAATAAAATGACAGACTCTATTCCTTATTTGATTTATCGTGCTAAAAACGACAGCGAAAAAGTAATAAAGGATGAAGCTTATAATTCTATTGCTGCCCTTAATACAAGTGAAGGAAATGATTTTCTTATTACTCAGATAAAAGATAAAAAAGTTGGAGATGCAACTAAAAAGAAAATTGTAGAAGTTCTTCTGAAAGAAGGAAATGCCGGAGAAAAAGAAATCCTTGAACTTGCAGAGGAGTGTCTTAAAGACGATAAACGTAAAGATTTGCGTTATGCAATTGGAAAAGAACTGGCAAAGTATGAGAATGCGGCTTATGAAGATATTTGTCTGAAATATCTGGCTTCAAAAGATTCAACAACTCAAAGTCTGGGGCTTGATATTTATAAAATTAATAAATTTAATTCTGCAGAAACTACAATGCGTGCCATTTATGCTGACAAAAAGGCAAACTCTGGTGTAAAGAATAGAATTAAAAAGATGCTAAATATTGAAGATGAGGAAGATAAAACATCTGGCGCTGATTCTAAATAAAATAACAGGAAATAAAATACAAGATGCGTAATAAAAAATGGCTGCGACAACATGTGTAAGGCCGCTGGCGGCCGGTGTTTAATAGCAAAGCGTTAAAAAAATTGCAAAGCAATTTTTAGCTTTACCAATTCTCCCGTTGGCGTGTGCCATTTTTTATGAGAGCAGCTGGTATTTTGAGTTACTAATTATTTATATAAGTTGTTAACCAGCGCCAGTGCTTTATTGATTGCGGCGGATTCTTCTTTGCTCCAATCTACATTTTCTTCTACAAGAGTTTCGAGACTTGAATGAGTTTCCATAAGTGCAGTAGAAAAGCCTCGTGAAACTTTGAACCAGTAGCTGCCGTTTCCATTATTGTAAAGAGTGATGAAACCGTATTCGCGTCCTTTTTGTTTTGCAATTGCTGTTCTAAGAATAAAGGAAAGAGAATCTACAAGCTGTTCCTTTTGGAGCGGATCGTTCACGTCTACATTCATGTGGCGGTTCCATTTTTTTTCAGCCAGAGGACGAAGATCAAGAGTATTTGCCAGTTCAATAATAAGTGAAACTTTTTCTCCTGCAAGTATAGTACCACCATCAGACAATGTAACAATTCCTTTCATCTGACCGGCATTATTCAGTTTATTTTTATTCTTTTCATTTTGGAGTGCAGAAAGAAGATTTTCAAGTGGCAGTAAAGCAGTCTTTTTTCCTTTGACTTTTTTTGTTGCAAAAAGAAATCCTCCGAGAGAAAGTGAATCTTCTGGAAGTGGTTCGTTGAGGTTTGAATGTCCTGCGAGTGCTGCCGCTTTTTTTGCCTTCTTTCCGTTTTTGCGCTGTTCTTCTGCTTCCTGACGACGCAAGGCTTTTGCAGCTCTGTTTCTATCCTGTTCAAGCATACGTTCTTCGCGGGAAGTGTCTTTTGCTTTTTTACAGGCCATAAGACGCTCAAACAATTCAGGGTTAATTGTATCCAGCATAGGGCGGGTGAGAGGTGAAACACTCGAAGCGTAAATGCGGCTTGTTCTGATAATTTCTCCTGCAACAATAAATACAGGATCTTTTTTAAACATAACACTGCCCGGGTGAATACAGATATGGTCTGCTGTGAGGCTTCTGTAACTTTCACGACCGGTGCGGATACATACAAACTGAAGCATTCCTGCAGCAATACAGCAAAGGTAATCCTGCACGCTGCCTTTTCCTTCAACGACAGGTATGCCCATTTTTTCACTTACGATTTCTATGAGCTGCTCGTTAATGTTTTCGATTTCAGCCATTACGCGTTCATCAAGATAATTTTTCTTGCAGAATTTTTCACGGTTATCTGTGTCTTTGAAGGCTTTGAGGATATTAAGATATGTACAAAAATCTCCCTGAATATCCTGAAAGCGGTGATGGGCCTTGCGGGCTTCCATTTCTTCATTTGGCGGAAGTACGAATGGTGAGTTTGCGCTAAGGAAGGAAGCTGCTATAAGTGCTTTATCAAGAACATCCGGGAAACGCATAATTGATTCAACGATGATACGGCTGATTCTTGGTTCGAGTGGGAATTTTACCATCATCTGTCCAATTGAAGACAGGGTATTGTCTTCTTCAAGAGCACCAAGAATATGAAGCGTATCAACAGCACCGATGATTCCTTCGCGACCAGGGTTTGCAATAAAATCAAAATCAAAAAAGTCTGTAATACCAAGTTCGCTCATACGGAGAACTACTTCGCTGAGGTCTGTGCGGTAAATCTCTTCGGTAGTATATTCAGGGCGGAGGTCAAAGTCTTTGCGGGAATAGAGGCGGTAGCAGGTTCCTGGCTGTGTTCGTCCAGCGCGTCCTTTACGCTGATTGCAGGATGCGCGCGACACGGGAGACTCTATGAGGCTTGATGTGTAGGTGCGCGGGCTGTAAAAGTTCAATTTACAGAGACCAGAATCAATTACAGTTGTAACGTCGCTGATGGTTACCGAGGTCTCTGCAATATTCGTAGAAATTACTACCTTGCGTTTTCCTTCAGGAGCTTTTTCAAAAACTCTTTCCTGTTCTTCTTTTGGCAGGCGGCCGTAAAGCGGAAGTATGTGAAGCTTTCGGCCAATAGGTGAGTAGTAAAGCTTATCCATACAATCTTTGATGATTTTTTCACCAGGAAGGAAAATAAGAATTGCCCCATCTTCGTCGTTGTCGAGCACGCGGTCTACGGTGTTGTAGATTTTTGTAAGAATCTGGTCGCAGCCTGAATCAGTTGTTGTTGTAGAACCGCCGGGTACAGGATCGTAAACCAGAGCAACCGGAAAGGTTATTGTATCAATTGAAACAATAGGCGCGTTATCAAAATATTCTGAGAAAACTTTTGTGTTCATGGTAGCTGAACTTACGATTACGCGGAAGTCTTTGCGTTCACGGAGAACTCGCTTCACAAGGCCGAGTACAAAGTCAATGTTGAGACTTCGTTCATGCGCTTCATCAATCATAAGTACACTGTATTTAGACAGCCATGGATCCAGTTTCATTTCCTGCAGCAGGATTCCATCCGTCATGATTTTAATGCGTGTGTCGTTATTTGTGTAATCTTCGAAACGCATCTTGTAACCGACAAGTCCGGGGTAAGTTGTGCCTAACTGTTTTGAAATGAATTCACTTACGCTGAGGGCTGCAATACGGCGGGGCTGTGTTACACCAATCATGCCGCTTGTCGCATAACCGGCCTCATACAAAATGACCGGAATCTGAGTTGTTTTTCCTGAGCCGGTAGGGCTTTCTACAATTACAACCTGATTGCTTTCAAGACAGTCTAATATTTTTTGTTTCTGTGCGTATACGGGAAGTGATTTGTAATCTATTGCCATTCTATTAAATCCTTTGTTGCTTCTTTATTGATTTTGATACGGCGTTCAATATATTTTGCCCAGTTTGTGCGTGGAACGTCGTAAAGATAATCTACAAAATCCTGATTGAGTGGTTTGATAACATACTCATTCGCAGTGTTTATGTAGGTTGTTATAAAATAAGGTTCGCATTTTTTGATTTTCATGGAACCGTCTTTTTCTCTGTGCATTGTGACAATGTAAAAAAGTCCGTCACCGGTGTTGTCACGTTCACTGGTCGGGGTTTTGGAGGTGAGTTCAGGTTTTGTGCGCTGGCCGGAAATTGTATTTCCGTTTGCATACATGATAAGCTTGTCGCGGCCAGTCTTTGTGTCTACTACGATTTTGCGGTCCTTGATGATATGAGCGTGATTTGCCCATACAACATCAGCTCCGGCTTCGAGCAAATCCATATAATACTGATTCTGCTTTTCTGTGATATTTCGGGTGTACTCTGGTTCACTTGTATGAATAGAGATTATAAAAAGATCACAAGGATTTGTCTGTCTAAGTTCTTTAGCATATTTTATGAAAGCTTTGCGTGAATCAGAATCAGGTTTTATAAAATTAATGTAATCTGAAGCGTCCGGACGGTTCAAAAGTTCTGTTATTGGCAGAAAAAGAATTTTCCAGCCGTTTGCTTCAAAATAGTTATAGGTTAGGGCAGAAAGCTTTGAATCGGCGGTTTCCTTTGTTCCGGAAAAATAAATGTCATTTCCAAAACTTTCTTTTGTGTATTGAGTAATTGCCTGGGTTGTTTTTATTGTTTCTAGAATACCGTTTTTGTATTGATCGTTAGTGTGATTATTGCAGAGGGAAAAAACATCAAAACCTGCATCAACTGCCGCCTGAACATATTTTTGCGTCATGTTAAAGTTAGGGTAAGAAGAGGCTGAGCGTGTTGTATCAATCGGCGATTCTATATTAGCAAAGGCTAAATCCTGTTCAGAAATTACATCGCGTACATCCCGCCAGATTTTTTCATAAGTTGTGATGTAATAATTTACCGAGTGAGCCATAATGTCACCGGCAAATAAAAGTGTGATTGTATCCTTGTCGTGTTTTTTATGTGAAGTTTCTGAATCTGGAGCTTGAGTTAAAGGTTGACTTTCTGCGGGTTCATTTATGATTTGTGAAGTAGTGCCACAGGAAAAAAATAATATGGAGATGAAAAGAAAAAATAAAAATGATGAAATGTGGAATTTTAAATTCACTTCTTCTCCAAATTAGTGTCATTCCCCGGCTTGACCGGGGAATCTGTACATCACTGTCCTGTACAGATTGTCGGGTCAAGCCCGACAATGACAGGCCTGTTTGCTTATTTCCAGATCTTCTCGCGAACGAAAGTCTGGTTTCTGTCTGCACCTACAGAAACGATTCCAACCTTTGTGCCTGTAAAGTCTTCGATGAACTCTACATAATCGCGGGCAGCTTTTGGAAGCTTCTTGTAAGATGTACACTTTGTGATGTCTGCCTTCCAGCCATCGAACTTCTGAAGAACAGGTTTTGCCTTATTCAAATCAGGAATTGAAGCAGGGAAGTCTGTTACAATTTTTCCGTCGATATCGTAAGCAACACATGCTTCGATTTCATTCATATCATCATAAATATCAAGGTGAGTAAGAACAAGGTTATCGATTGAGTTTACGTGACAAGCATAGCGGAGGGCTACGAGGTCAAGGTAACCACAGCGGCGTGGACGTCCTGTTGTTACACCAAACTCATTACCTGTGTTACGAACGTAGTCGCAAAGTTCGCCTTCTGTATCAGCATTGAACTCAGATGGCATTGGACCATTTCCTACACGAGTTTCATAAGCCTTGAATACACCATAAATCTTGTCGAGGGCCTTAGGACCAATTCCAGAACCTGTTGCAGCACCAGCTGAACAAGAAGCACCAGAAGATACATAAGGATATGTACCAGAGTCCAGGTCGAGCATAGCACCCTGTGCACCTTCGAAAAGAATATTGTCGTTGCGGAACTCGTACATTTTTGCAGCGATGTTTACGCGCATCGAAATCAATTTGTCTTTGAACTGTTCAAGGAATTTCTTGTCTGCATCGTCAAGGTCGTTCCACTTTTCATCCCAGTCAAGGTCTGCAAGGCGGATACCGTCACGTTCAGATTTCATAGAATAAGTAGTTC
>CAKUWD010000125.1 GCA_934699065.1 uncultured Treponema sp. | reverse complement strand
AGACATTGGCAAAGGTTGAATTTTAAGGATAAAGTGGCAATCATTCTCCTCTCTAATGTCGTTATGGAGGAACCGCCCTTTCTTGCCCAATTGATGGAATACTTAATTCGCTAAATTCCCGTTTGTCGGGATCGTTGGAACATAAAATTCCAGTATAACTGACGAGGAGGCATATGAATGATTATTCGAAAATATGAAGAAAAAGACATTAATAAGATGATAGAAATTTGGAATGAAGTTGTCGAGGATGGAATAGCGTTTCCTCAGGAAGATCTGCTTGACGATGTGTCAGGCCGGGAGTTTTTTGAATCGCAGAGTTATACTGGAGTCGCTGAAGACGATGGACAGATTGTTGGTTTATATATTTTGCATCCGAATAATGTCGGTAGATGTGGACATATTTGTAATGCAAGTTATGCAGTAAGTTCAAAGTGTCGAGGGTTGCATATTGGAGAGAAGCTGGTAATAGATTGTCTATCCAAAGGTAAAGAACTTGGCTTTCGGGTATTGCAGTTTAATGCTGTAGTTGAGAGCAATGTGCATGCGAGACATTTATATGAGCGATTAGGCTTTGTGCAGTTGGGAACGATACCGGGTGGATTCAGAATGAAAGACGGGCATTACGAGAATATCTGTCCGTACTATCATACACTTTAACTTACAGGATAATTTTTTGAAAGGAAAAACATGAGTAGTCAATTAACCAATGTCATTTTTGTTAGACACGCTCAATCCGTATATGGCGAAGATGATAGGATCAGACCGCTAACGGAAGAAGGCCTTGTTGACAGAAAAATAGTACTTGAGACGCTTAACGGAAGGACAATTGATGCCTTCTTATGTAGTCCATATAAAAGAAGTATCGATACGATAAAGCCTGCAGCAGATTTCTTTGGAAAACAAATTGAAAAAGATGAGAGATTAAGAGAAAGGAAAGCAGGTAGTTTTGAGGCTGGACTTCTTGAAAAGCGATGGGAAGACTTTTTCTTTGCTGAAGAAGGTGGAGAGAATCTAAAATCCGTACAGGATCGAAATATGGATGCATTTGCGGAATTTCTTTGTGAGTACGAAGGAAAGACAATCGTTATAGGGACTCATGGTACTGCACTTAGTACAATCCTTAATTATTATAATCGGGATTTTGGAGTAAAAGACTTTTTGAGAATTGTTAACTGGATGCCCTATATTATTGAAATGAAATTTGAAGGGAACCGGTTACTTGGCATTTCAGAACTATCATATGTAGATAAAAGTAAATGAATATAGGTTGAGAAATATAATGAGGATAAGAGGAAACTGATAAAAATGGATATTCGAGAAGCTGATATAACTGATATTCTGGAAATCCTCCGATTGATAGAAGCTTCCTATACACCATATAGAGATTCAATAAAAGATATCGACATTCCGGAATATTCCTATGAGGAAATACATGAATTATTAGCGGAGTCTCAAAACGATATATGGATCGCAGTGGAAAAAGGCAAAATAGTCGGTATGGCTGCAGGAACGGAATTCGGACCATGTTCATATCATCTTAAAATGATGTTTGTTATAGGGGAGAGCCAGCATAGAGGTGTTGGAAGTGCTCTTTTGGAGTCATTTGAAAAGCGAGGAATTGAACGTCATTATTCCCTTTTAACAGCAAATTACCTGGATTGGGCAAAGTGGAGCGGATTATTTTATAAAAAGCATGGGTACAGGGAATATGTTGCGGAAGATGAAAAAACATGCCCGGATATTAAGAAACAGGCTGAGTTTTTGCGAAAAATCGGGAAGCTTAATAATGGTGATAAACATCTAATTTGGAAAATGAAATCATAAAAACGAGCTATGATGTGGTCACTGGAGACATAGGTGAACATATTGACTTTCAGTTTTATAGACGATAACAAATCGCAGTTTATCGGGGGAGAAGACGCATCGCTTTGGAGAAATGGACAATGAGTAATTCGAGAGTTTCAGACAATATCGAGATTATAGGGGCATCAGAAAACAACTTAAAGCATATAGACGTTTCGATTCCCAAAGGTGAACTGGTGGTTTTTGCCGGTGTATCTGGTTCCGGTAAAAGCTCCCTTGCGTTTGATACGGTGGCGGTAGAATCAAGCCGAGAATGGCAACAGAGCTATCCGCTTTTTCTGCGGAATAAAATGCCGCACTATGACCGTCCGAAGGTAGATGAGATCAGAAACCTTACTCCGGCCATTGTGGTGGATCAGCATGCCATCGGCGCAAACTCAAGGTCAACAGTTGGGACAGCTGTAGATGTTGCGCCTCTGATGCGTCTGCTGTTTTCTCGTGTCGGAGAGCCTAGCGCAGGCGGGTCTATGGCATATTCTTTTAACCATCCGGCAGGGATGTGCCCGGACTGCACCGGAATCGGCGAGCAGATGGAACTGAATGAAGACAGCATGTTTGATCTTGATAAATCAATCAATGAAGGCGGAATTCTGTTCAGTCAATTTTCCTCCGGGTGGCAGACGGTATACTGGCAGCAGAACCCTCTTCTTGATCCAAATAAGAAGTTGCGGGATTTTACCGAGGAAGAATGGCATATCCTGAAATATGAAGCACCAAAAGATGCGGATATGCAGATGCAGATCAATTCCAACAATACCGGCGGCAAATGGGATGTGGAATACGAAGGTGTTATTCCCCGTTTCACAAGGCTGTATATGAAGCGCGATATCACAAAGTTGAAGCAGAAGCTGCAGGATGAAATCATGAGTCATGTTCAGCATGGGCCGTGCCGCACCTGTGGAGGAACCGGGCTGAATCCGAAGGCACTTGCTTCAAAGATCAACGGCAAAAATATCGTGGAGTGTATGGATATGACAGCCAGCGATCTGCTTCCTTTTCTTGAAACCATCGATGATCCGAGAGGAGCATCACTTGCAAGACAGATCGCAGAATACCTGCAGAGAATGATCGATGTGGGCATCGGATATCTGTCCCTGTCACGTAAAACAGACACCCTTTCCGGCGGTGAGGCGCAGCGCCTGAAGATGGTGCGCAATCTGGGCGGTTATCTGAATAACATCACTTATATCTTCGATGAACCTACAGCAGGGCTTCATCCCGCAGACGCAGACCGGATCGGCAGAATGCTCTGTGAACTTCGAGACAAGCATAATAATGTGCTTGTAGTTGAACACAGCCGTCAAATGCTGGAACTGGCAGATCATATCATTGAAATGGGGCCTCTCGCCGGAACAAATGGCGGAAACCTTGTGTTCTCAGGAAGCCTTGAAGAATTGAAAAGAGCCGATACGCTGACGGCAAAAGCGATCAACCGGAAGATTACCGTTAATGATCATCCGCTCCAGTGGACCGAAGGGTATGAAGTAAAAGATGCCCATTGTCACAACCTGAAGCATATCGATGTGACGATTCCCAAAGGTGTACTGACAGCAGTTACAGGTGTTGCGGGTTCCGGTAAAAGCTCGTTGATGCGATATGAATTCCCCAAAGCACATCGTGACGCTGTTGTGATCGACCAGAAGCCCATAGGGACATCCATCCGCTCTACGCCTGCGACATACACGGGCGTTATGGATGAGATCCGTAAGGTTTTGGCAAAGGCAAACGGTGTGGATGCCAAGTGGTTCTCCTTCAACTCACAAGGCGGCTGTCCGATCTGTAAAGGCACAGGACAGATCGTATATGAGATGGCATTTGCGGAGCCTGTAGTAATCACGTGCGAGGAATGCGGAGGTCATCGCTATAATCCGACTGCATTATCCTACTGTTATAAAGGTTTGAACATCGAACAGATTATGGATCTGACAATTGCGCAGGCGTATGATTTCTTTGAGAACGCAAAGATCAGGAAGCTCCTGCAGAGCATGATCGATGTCGGCCTGGATTATCTTACTCTCGGTCAGCCGACAAGCACGCTTTCCGGCGGCGAGGTTCAGCGTGTAAAGCTGGCAAGCGAACTGCACAAACAGGGTCAGATCTATGTGCTTGACGAGCCGAGCACAGGCCTTCACGCGAACGATATTGAAATGCTTCTGGCTCTTCTGCGAAAGCTCGTGAATAATGGCAATACCGTTGTCATGGTCGAGCATAGGATGGAGATGATTGGGCAAGCGGACTGGATCGTCGACATGGGACCAGATGGCGGTACGGGCGGAGGAGAGGTCGTCTTTGAAGGAACACCGGAGCAGATTCTTTCCTGTGATACCTCAAAAACAGGCCAATATCTGCAGAAAATGGTTTAAATAAATTCATGTTTGTTGAGATTAGTGAGTTAAGTGGCTTCTTCTAAAGGTCTATGCTGCCATTCTTCAATCTGAGGTAGCACCTTATCAGTGCCACCGAGAAGATCCTTGAGTGCATCTTGGATATCCTCAGCAGTTTCGATGTCATACTCCTGCAGGAGCTGTTGAATAAGCTGACACTTTCCGTCTTTTTTTCACAGACTCCGGTTGAAACACAACAAAAACTTTAACAAAGCTCTTTTGCAATTTCTAAAATCTTTTTACGTATATAAGTCAAATCTAATTCAAAAGCTTTTGATTTGGGACTTTTCTTTTTTGCTGCCATAACAGCCTCCTTTGCAGAGATATGACAATAATGCTCCATAAGGGCAATGACAAGGGAAAGCTTTTCTTTTGCATTTTGATCTTCTTTTATCGCCTGTGGAAGCTGTTCAAAAATCTGTTGCATTGCCGTATCATAAAAACTGTCGTAGAGTTCTGCAACATCTTTATCGGAATGACGCAAGCCTTCCAGTTCTTCATGAAAGTCGTAATATTGAATATGTATTTTCTCAAAGGCTGTAAGTGCAGCTTCCAGATTTCCATCAAACAGAGACGTTTCCTGAACCCCAGTTAATTGCTTTATATTCACAAAGGCATAAGAGAGAGCTTCAAGTAAAAGTTCTTTTTTATTTTTAAAATAACGGTAAGCAACTCCAGTAGAAAGACCAGCTTCTTTTGCAATCTGATCAACTGTAGTTGCATAATACCCTTGCTGTGTATACATTTTTAAGGCTGCTTGTAGAAGTTTTTCGCGAGTTTGAATAGCACGAGTTTGTATTATTTCTTTATCGGTTCGACGTTGTTTTGCACTCATTTTTTCTTAGGCTTTGAAACAAATCTTCTAAAAATATCTGCACCCATAATTCTAACATTTGCAGAATCGGCGGCTGTTTCCAAGATTCTAATTTCTTCTTCATTAAGACAGATTTTTGATGCATTAGCAAGAGCCTCAACTTGTTCTGGTTTTCGACAACCACACATTGGAATTACTCCTTTTGTAGCACAAAAGGCCATAGCAACCTGAGGAACTTTTATTCCATGAGCTTCTGCAATTTTAATCATTTCTGCATAAACAGGAGCAAGTTTTTTAACTTTGCGTTTAAAAGCGAATTTCATAGTAGATGATTTTTTGATTCTCGGATCAACAAGCAAGCCTTCTTCCAAAACTGCCCATCCCCAGAATAAAACATTATTTTGTTTACACCAGTCTAAAAGTCCGTTATTTTCCCAATCACGGCAGATAATACTGTAATGATTTTGAACTCCGTAAAGAGGAATACCAGCTTCTTCCAAAATCTTCTTAGAGAGTTCGCATTCTTCTTTTGTAAAATTTGAAACTCCAACGTGTTTAATTTTGCCTTCATGATAGAGTTCAATAATTTCTGCAAGGTGTTCTTCAATATCCGTTGGAAGATGAAGCCAGTATATATCAACATCCGAACGCTTAAAATCTGCTAAATCTTTTTCCAGAGATTTTCGCACACACCCCTTTTTATAATGAGTAAACGGCGTATATTTTGCAGAAACAAATACTTCCTTTGCTCCAAACTCCCCAAGCATTTTTTGAGCTTTCCCGAATCCATAATCACGAGCCATATCATAAAGAGGAATATCACATTCCTTTGCTTTATTCATAGCAGATTTTATAACTTCGTCAGAAACATAATTTCCTCGAATCGCTTTTCCATAAAGTTTTCCACCCCAGGCATTAGTTCCAATTACAGCTGTTGGATGCATTATATCCATAATTTGGCTCCTCACAGATTAATGTCATATAAGTGAGATATATCTCACCTATATAACATTAACAGAATCAGACAACTTTTGCAAGCATCTCCCAGTTCCAGCTTCAATCTGGAACTGGGAAATGATAAATGCACAGCTGGATGGGCTGAATAATTAACTGCCCACCTTGGGGCAGACTATCAGCCTATCCCCTTGCCTTCCATGCCGGATACCATTTTACAAACCAGCCGGTAAAAAGTCCCATTGCAAGTGGAACCAGATTATTCACTACAAGAAGAATATTTCCAAAGCCCACTCTTCTTAAGAAGAAAGTCCAGATCGCAGTAAGAATATAAAGACATCCCCAGCAGGCAGCCAGAATATAATTTGCATTCATAAAAAGCGGATTTCTTTCGGCCTTGCTTCCCCCATAGCTGTACTTTACATAAGACGCACAAAGAGGCTCTTTTGTAAAACAGGATGCAAGCCAGAAAAGCCCAAAAATCAGATAGCCTGCATTGGTTGCCACTTCTCCCTTGCCAGTAAAATGTGCAGCCGCAGATAAAAGTGCAACGGCCGCAATCGAAAGCTGATCCCAGATAATCAGTTTGTGCTTTCTCATGATGAATGGAACAAGTGCACAAACTGCCATTGCAGCAATTGAGCCAACCAACGGATTTATAGCAACTGCTACCCAGAAGGAAATCCATGGAAGCAGCATGCTTGTCATAGAAGGATTTTTCAGGCTTGCTTTTCCTGCACCAGCGCCATCATCATTATACTCTTCCCCGCTTCCAACCGCATCACTGCCAAATATTTTATCCCAGTCCATCATCAAAGAAAAGTCACCGGTTACGGAATAAAGCTTTTTCCCCAAGGCTTCAGCTCCTTCCATTTCGCCACGAGAAATTGCAGCCCAAACTTCAAAAGGAGTTTCAACTCTTGTTGTTGCCTTTAGGCTTCCGTCTGTAAAAAGTTCACTTCCCTCTTTTGTAAGAAGAATCTGATAGGTATGGCCTGTATCGGTATAACACATCTCAAGAACCCGGTTTTTACCCTTAAAAGAATTCTTGTTATAAAGGGCTGCCATCTGGCGGGTAAAAGTAAGATCCTGCGCTTCTTTTTCACCGGTCTCTTTGTTGATTCCCCAGTCAGCATCTGCAAGCTTTTCAAAAACCTCTTTTGGATATAGCAGAGTTTTAAGCTGATTAGAAACCTGGTCAGAGATTTTTCCTTCTGCATATTCAGAGCCGGCTTTTTTTACAATTTCCAGATACTGATTAATTCTGTCGGAAAGTTCATCTACTCTGAACAATTCGCCCTGACCACAGAAAATTGTTTCATAATTTCCTTTGCCCAAAAAGTGATCAAACATATTTGTTACAGAATCATAATTTCCTTTTGCCGAATAAAAGCCGCAGGTAGAAATCAGAACATGACGAATATTTTTCATATCATATCTGGCATCATGACCACCACTTCCGGTTTCGTTTGTATTTTCACTCATAAAAGGCAGGCTCATTGGCAGCTGACGGTCTATAAGATTCTTCAGAATGCCAGGAACATTAAAATAATAAAGAGGAAAGCTCCATACAACTAAATCAGCTTCTATTTCTTTTTCAATGATTGAAGCCATATCATCTTTAATGCAGCAGTGGCCGGGAGTATTTTTCCAGCAGGCAAAGCAGCCACGGCAGGCAGAGATTTTTAATGAAGCAACTTCAACTTCATCTACAGTTACCAGGTCTCCCCTTCCTTCGGCCTTTGACTTTACGCCTTCAACAAAGCTTGCTGCCAGTCTGAGGGAATTACTCTTCTTGCCTTTTGGACTTCCGTTTATCAAAAGAATTTTCATATCAGCCATCTCCTTTTCTGCTGCATTTATTTTATGATTTCATATTAAGGGCAGATGATTTTGAGCACAAGAGGGCTTTTGGTAAGATGCATTTTTGGCGGGGTAAGATTGATTAATGAAGAGGTGAAATTTGTAGTCGACTTGCTTCTGTCTAGTCCTGACGTTTCATGATAAAGTTACCTTTCAACATTTTGGTCTGCAGAATATTTACAAAGGCAGAAGGATCTGTTTTTTTGATGGAACGCATCAGCTTGTCTTCTTCATCTGAGGACAC
>CAKUWD010000124.1 GCA_934699065.1 uncultured Treponema sp. | reverse complement strand
GAAAAAGCGATGCTAGTCATTGCGATTTTAGACTCAGTTATAAACGCACTCGCTCTCTTCAAGTTATTCTTGTAGAAGCATAAAAAAAGCCTACCTCAGCGTCCAAACTCTGGTAGGCTTTTCAATAAAAGCTTTAAGGAGACAGCCGCTTGTACGGTGTTCCTTTCGTTTTTAAATATACGCCTTTTCGCCCAAAAGTCAAGATATTCCTTGCTGTTAGAGCTTTTTCTTCTGCTATTTTCAAGCCCAATGAAAGGAAGTGTGAACACTGTTGCTATGAAGGATTACCTTCCTCAATCTTTTTCATTGCATTTTTAATTTTTTTTCGCAAATCTTTAATTGTTGTATCTGCAGGTATTTTGGCATACTGGTATTTATAAATACCTTTATTGTATACGTTCAGTCTTCCATCTTTTTTGTGGTTTATTCGATCTTCTTCAAAGATTTCATTCAGTATACTTTCAAAATATTCGGAAAGCTTTTTCTCACTTTGCTTTAGGACGGTTCTGTCTTTTGTTTCTGCAAAGATACAAAATTTTTCTCGTTGAATTTCTACTCCATAAACGACATTTGAATTATCTGGAATATAAGTCCATTTCAATACTGATCCATTCATAAAATAAATATCAGACTTCCAGTCCTTACCGGCATTTATATTGAGAGTTTTTTGTACTGTAGATGCATACACTTTCTGATATACATCATGCAGACGTATTTCTTTTAAAGTATTCAAAACTTCTTTATCTACCAGATATGGACTATTTTCTTCTGAAGCACTCGTTACAACAAGACTTATAATTTTAAGCAATGATTCGAGGAGTTTTTTATATGAACTTAAGAATTCATTTCTGAACTTTTGTTCATCACTTGTTAATGAAAACTGAGCTTTAGAAAGAGCCTTGCATAAATCTTCGTATGCAACAGTCCGCCAATTTACTGGCCGATTTTTTTCAAAAACTCTTAATGAATCCTGTGGTGCAAAAAGAATGAATGTATAATTATCTTTTTTATTCTTCTTTCCCTGACATACAACTTCATAACGTTCCAGTTGCTTTTTATCCGGCAGGCTTTTGAATTTATTCTCTATAATTACAAAATGCTTATCCGCTTCATTATCTTTTTTATGACAGGTTACACACAAATCAAAATGATTTTTTTCTCTTTCTACTCTTTCAATTTCAAGTTCATCATTTATAAAGAGCTTTACAATTGGCTGAATGCCTTTGTCATTATGATTTTCAAAAAGCCATCCAAGTACGTTGCTGTGAAACAACTCTTTATCACCAAGAGAAAGTGTATAAACAAGACTCTGCTTAAGAGAAATTACTGTCTTTTTTAATAAATCAGTCATCATTTAGTTACCTCCTACACACTGGCACCACATTCGCCGCAGAAGCTGGCGCCTTCTTCCAGCTCTGCGCCACAGTTAGGGCAGACTGGCAAGTCTTTGCGGCCAGGACGTGGTGACTGGGGTCTTTCATTGTGTGAGTCGCGGTCTTTTCCGCCTCCACCGTTGCCAGCATAGATTTTTCCGGCGGCACTGTATGCGGCCTCTGCGCTTGTTTTAAGAACATCAACAAGGCGGTCTTCTTGAGCTCCCTTCTGTTCCTGCTGACTTGCAAACATTTTTTCCATCATAGACATCATCTGCTTCATTGTATCTGCCTGCTGAGCCTGCTGCTGTCCCATGATTTTTTCAATTTCATCCTTGTGCTCTTTCATCATTGCAATCTGCTCTGCGCTGTTCTGACTCTTGAACTTTTCTGCAAGAGCATTTGCCGCAGCATCACTTATATCCGGATTTGCGGCCATAATCTGCTCAGCGGTCATATTCTGGAACATCTTTCTCATTTCTTCCTGATGCTTCTGTTCCATATCTGTAAGAGTGATTTCATGAGCGCGGGCAGCATTTTCTTCTTCCATTTTACGTTTATGCTCTGCATCCTCACGCTCCATTCGGATTGCCTGAGCCTGTTTAAGAAGCTCGAGCTGGCTTTCCTGCTCCTCGCGGTCCAGCTGAATTTCTGCCCGCTTTCTTTCATCCTCAAAAGCAGCCTGCATGCGTTCGCGGTCAAGTGCGTTTTGAACACGGCGGTTTCCGGTTTCTATTTCCCACTGAAGCTTCTGCTGATCAAGGGCAATCTGATTCTGCATAGTGAGCATTGCCAGAGCCTGACCGTCGGTAAGATTTTTAAGATTCTTTCTCTGTTCGATGTCTGCTTTAAGACTGCTGATTTCTTCTTCGCGTAAAAGTCCGTTTGCTTCCAGCTTGCTTAGGGCGGCATTTCCCTCATCGGCACTTGCGGCTTCCCGGAGCTTTCTCTGCCAGAAAAGCATATCTGCAAACTTTGCCTTTTCGTCTGCAGTCAATTCGTTCTGCTGGTCAATTTTTGAAATTGCGGCAGTAAAATCAGCCTGAGTCTGGGCTTCGTGAAGTGTCTGCTGATTTTTCTCGTCATTAAGGCGATTCAAAAAGTTATTGCGTTTAGAAAGTTCAATCAGTTCTTTTTCGCTGATATAAAGCTCTTCCCGCATTTTACGAAGCTCTTCAAGCTCTGCATTTGTTGCTGTAAGGCGAATAAGTCTTTCCACACTGATGTAAGGGAACATGCCGCTTACATTTGACTGTAAGGCAGTAAGAACCACCTGTCGAACCTCTGCATTTGCAGAAATTGAATCTGCGTCAATTGAAGTAAGATTTTCTTCAAGCAGAGTACGTACAGCAGGTTCAATTGCGGCCGAGAACTGCGCAAAGCTTACGAACTTTTTGTCCAGCAGCTGATTACGATAGAACTCTAAAATATTTGAAATTTTTGCCATTGCATGAAGGGCAACTTCACAGCGTATTCCCGCTGTAGGAATATCTTTTTCAATAAAGATAAGAGGGAACTCTGCATCGCGCATAAGAACAACAGAAACCTGAGCTGCGTTTGACAGAATGTTATAAGCCTTTCCTTTAAAAAGAGAAGCGACGCGGGCAAAAAATCCTTTAAGGCCAGCAGCTTCCTGCATTCCAAAGTCTGTAAAAGGATACTTTCCTCCAACGAGCTCGCCCGCAAGACTACCGTCTGCAAAAAAGAGTGCCTTTATTCCGTCCTGTACAACAAAGCCCTTTATATCCTTGTAATGTTCAAAATCCTTTTCATCAAGCTTTGCTGCAAGCTGCCCCGGAAGAATATTCCAGTGAACAAAGCCTGCACTGGAAATCATTTCTGCAGTTGGGGTGGTTGAGCCTGACGAAACTACCCCAACAGGAGTTCCGCATTTACCACAGAATTTCTTTCCTGGGGTAATTGGAGCACCACATTTTGAGCAGACGAGACCAGAGCTGCCGCTGGTTGAAGCTGTCGTACTAAGCTCCATTTTGTTTCCGCACTTTCCGCAGAACTTTTTTCCTTCCTGTACTTCGTTTCCACACTTTGGACAAATCATAAATTATTCTCCTTTTATCGCCACGTCATGCTGAACTTGTTTCAGCATCTACTAATAGATCCCGAGCCCTGAACCTGTTTCAGTGGTCGGGATGACAGCTAATTTAATTTTGCTCCGCACTCTTCGCAGAATGCGTTTGATTTTTTATTTTTCGCGCCACATTCTTCACAGTAGCAGAATTGATTTTCTTGAGTTTCATGTGTTGACTTGGATTCAAAAACAAGTCCACTGGCCTTTGTTCGAATCAAGTTTGTTATTCCAGTAGTAAGTCCTGTCGTTGAAAAGCGATTATTCCAGAAACAGACTCCAGCTTCCTGCAAAACAACTGCTATATAAACATTTTTTGGAATCCTTTTGAAAAGAGCTTTTGGAATTTCAATTGAATAACTTCCTGCCGGATAATAATTACCCTGTTTTAACCCATTTAATATTGAGGACCCCCATAGATAACAATTTTTATTTTTCCAATCTCTCTCGTCAGATAAAGAATCTTCCGCTTTATCAAAATCAAAAGTATTTTGGGGAGATGTGTAAACACCAAATCTAAGAGAACCAGTTTCCCATGGAGATTTATTAGTAATTTTTGAATAGGTAATAGTTATTGTGTTTTTATTAAATGTCCAGCCAAGATTTTCACACCATAAATCTGATACCCCCCCTTCATTACACATAGCCCCTATAGGAATATTTGTACAATAGGGATCTCCATACATCATTTCAGTCTGATTGGGAACTAAAGAAGAACCGTTTGGTTGTGTCTGTGTTGTCTGACTTGCAGAAGGTGGCGGTGCTGGTGGCAGTGAAGCCTTGTACGCATCAAAGCAGGCCATACTGCAGAAGCCCGGCATATAAACGCCACCTGTTCTAACAATTTCTCTTGGGTCAAAAAGTTTACTGCACCACTGGCAGCGTACACCTGCATCTTCCAGTCGCTGACGAGCCTTTGCCTCTTCACAGCACCGTTCACTGCAAAAATTACCGCTCAAGCCGGTCACTGTCCAGTATTTATCTCCAAATATAATTCCACCACACCAGTCACAAACCATATCCTTCTCCCTACTTACTTTCAAGCAATCCTTTTATTTCACCATTAGCAGTGAAATGAACGTTTACTATTTTTGCTCCCAGTGCATTTTTTCCGCTAAATACAGCATTCATATCATCAGAACCGTGGGTTTTATAATAAACAGGCTTTACCCCATAAAGTTCCCTGTACTGTCTGTAGACCATTTCCTCAATTGATTCCGAAATTTTCTTATCTACTGCGGCAATTTCACGGCGGACTGCAAGGTGAATGTCGGGTAAATCAACAAGAGATGCAGAAACCTTACTGCCACTGTCACTGTCACCCTGGCTGCTACTGTCACCCTGAACTTGTTTCAGGGCCTTTGCACCAGCCGCAGAATCACTCATTTTCATTCTCGCAGAAGGATCTCCATAAAGCGAAAACTCAGCCAGCGTTTTTATTGCCTCAGGACTTTTGTCCTTCATAAGAGTTTTCCTGGCCTCTTCAAGACTCTTGCCTGCAGATAGCCCGGTCTTTACATTTTGAAGCCAGAAATCACAAATAATATCTGCACAAGAACCTGGAGCCTCTGGAGTACCAAAAGCAATTCTGGAAGAACCAAGAAAAGAAATACACATACCGCTTAAAGCAGAAAGTAATACGCTTTTATCTTTACTGCGGCCTTCATAAAAAGCACCGTAACAGGCTTCTACAGCAAGAAAATATGGATTCTTTACTCCAGCAAAAGTTGAAGGTTCAATTGCTTCCGGGTAACTTGATTCTTCCTGGCCATACCAGTATTCAGTCTGATTTGAGCCATGAAGATTAAAAAGAAAAAGATTTGTATCAGCGGATATAAGGCCTGCGGCAGAGTTTTTTGTACATTCAGGTGAAGTAACTACAGAAGAAGTCTGGCAGATATGACTGTAAATATCACGGGTTTCTGCCTGCCAGACTTTTGCACTCATGCCAAAGCTTTTTATCTCTCCCATTTTACCTGAGCCCTTTTTAAGATTTTCAAAATAAGTGGCAAAGTCACAATTCGGAAGGCGGCCTACTTTCAGGGTTCGGGAAAAATCATATTTTACTCCCGAAAATGGTGATTTCAGATTGAGACTTGCATAGCACAAATCACTGGAAACATCTGCATCAGAATTATAATCACAGGCTTCGTTTTTCCAGACAGCAGACGGAATTACAGAACCTGAGCCAATTATAAAAAGATAGTCAAAATGTGATTTAGCAGAAATTTTTGAAATTACTTCTATATGCTTTTCAATTTTACCGGCGTCCTTAAAAATTTCACAAACGTCACAAAGCTCATACTGAACGCCACGTCCGCGCGCATCAGCTATAAACTGATTTATCATAGAAAGTACAGTATCTTTTGAAAGACCTGTCTGTGCCGCAAGCAAGCTGGAATTTGTATAAACAATACCGGTTTCTGCATTTAATACTTTTGCAGCTTCTTTACTGCAAATATCATCTGCATTATTTTCCTGTATTTTTGCACCACAGTTTTCACAAAACAAAACTCCGGGACTAAGAGGAGCCCCACAGTCTTCGCAGTAGTTCATTTGCCGGCCTCCTCTTTTACTAACTGTTCATTTTTTAAGACAACTTCAGAAACAATAAAAGTGTTTTCATTAAATTCACCGGTCAGAACAACTTCTTTATCTACAAAATCAGTAAAACCTTTATTCTCAAAAGGGTTATCATTCTTTTTATACAGAAGAATCTTTTCTCCATTATCCTTAATAAGATATGGCCGTTTAGATTCACTCTTTGAATCAGCTGCAAAAGTGTCGAATTTTATTTTTCCGGTCAGTTCAGTTATCATCTTTTCCATATAGCTACAGATAATATAAAGTCTGTTTAATGATAGTTTAATTCTACGCCCGCTTCTCTCAGAAAAACAGTATGCAGACTTTGGGAATATATGTGAGTAAACTCACTCTTTTTTAATGAGTAAAATTGATTGCGCGGGGGCTTGGGTGTGTTATACTAAAATTAATGAAAAAATTGATTTTGATTGATGATCACAAAATGCTTCGCAAGGGAATCTCGGCTTTTTTTACAGAAAATTCTGACTGGACTACTTTAGCCGAAGCTGAAAGTCTGGAAGAGATTTCCACCTTTCTAAAGAAAAATCCTTTTACTAATGAAGATACAATTGTTGCAATCGTGGATATTCAATTAAAAACCACTGCAGAAAGCGGTATAAACGGCGGCTTTGATGTGGTAAAGCTTCTGACTTCTCATCATATCCCAAGTGTAGTTTTTTCCAGTCATGACACCGGCTCCTGCATTGAGCGGGCAATGTCTGCTGAAGTTGGAGCTAAGGGCTTTGTTTCAAAGCTTAGTGATGAAAAAATGCTTCTGGATGCGGTAAATACGGTTGCCCAGGGGAAGACCTTTGTTCAGCCGGATTTAGTTTCTGCCCTTTTAGAAAACCGAAGTATTTTTATAACATTCACAAAACGAGAGCAGCAGGTTGTAAATCTTATTTCTGATGGATTTACAAACGAAGAAATTGCCGACCGGCTTGAGATAAAGCTTTCTACCCTGGAGAACTACATAAGCGTAATTTATGATAAGCTTGGCTGCCGCGACCGCACTGCCTTGCTTGAAAAACTCCGTTAAATAAAAGCCTGACAAATGCAATCAAACATTCCGGAGCAAGCGAGTTACCGTAAAAATCGTATCCATAAAAAGTGAAATCGGATAATAATACTGAATGCTGCACAGGGCAAGGTTCAGCAAAGCCCTTAGCATTATATGTATTAGCAATTAATAAATATTTATATTTCCTGGACACAAATAATTAATATTTTCTTTCCCCTTCCAAATATTCTGTGTTATAATTTTATAGTCAAATTTTCTTTTAGGAGAGCAAAATGAAAAAGATTCTTCTTTTACTCACAGTTTTAACTCTTACATTTACCTCTTTTGCACAGGATTCAAAAGCAACAGGATTAACAGACAAAGATATTCAGGCATTCTGCAAAAACTACGACAGTATTTATTTTGAAATGGACAATCTTGGAATAGATATGCAGGATCCAAAAAGTGTAATGAAGGCAGAAGCAACTGATTCAAATGCATCAAAAATTTTGAATAAATACGGAATTTCAGGAAAAAACTCTTTTGAAAAAGTAAAAGCCATCTGTTACGGCTATGCAGTTGAATATTATGATTCAACTTTCGCAAGTGATCCTCAGACAGCCCTTCTCTTAAAGAAACTGGGAAGAGACCCTATGGCTGAAATCCGAAATCAGGTTGCAGAAGCAGACCAGAATGTTGTTAAAAATCATATGACAGAACTTACTTCCGTATTCACAGAAGCAGCATCTGCCTTCAGCGACAGTGAAATTAATGAATATACAGGCGACGCTACTGAGAATATGGATTATTCAAATCTTGCAGCTGCATTCCTCAATGCAGCAAATAAAGAAAAACCACAAAACGACAATGCCCCAAAATATGATACAAGAAAGAAGTTTAATGTCAAAAGATATGCAAGACAAATCTGGATTATTATTCAGCCTTCCGACATTACTTTTGAAAACTCAGAAGAAACAGAACGATATGCCAGTCAATATACTGGTGTGGCCGGAAAATGGGAAATGTGTACAAGCTACGGTTACCTTGGCATGAACAATGATAAAAAACCATTCTATGTATGGACAAACGGCGGCGTTAACTATTATTCAAAATTCCCTATTGATGAAGATACCGGTAAACCTGATAAGTTTATTCC
>CAKUWD010000123.1 GCA_934699065.1 uncultured Treponema sp. | reverse complement strand
AGCCTACCCAGCCCTGATCATAAGTTGCAAATTGACGTCCGCCATACATTGATGAGTGACGAAAAACAATTGTCTTTATTCCAAAAATACGGGCAAAGTCCAACATATATTGATCTGCAGCACCTTTTGAACAACCATAAGGAGAACGGAAATCAAGGGGAACTGTCTCATTAAATCCTTTTGGGAATTCTTTACATGTATAACGTTTTTCACCTTCTTCATAAGTATACTGCTCAAGATCACCGTATACTTTATTTGTTGAAGAAAAAGTCATCACCGTCTGAGGACTAAATCTACGAATTGCATCAAGAACATGAAAAGTTCCCATTGTATTTGTTTGAAAATCTTTATAAGGATCTGCAATTGATGTTGTCATTGCAACCTGACCGGCAAGGTGGAAAACAGCATCAAACTGGCCTTCTTTAATTACTCTGTCAACATCATTTTTATTACGGGTGTCACCGTGAACAAATTTAAAGTCTCCAAGAGTTTTTAGCCATTCAAGATTTGAGGCAGCTCCAAGACGAGAAAGGTTATCGAATACCGTTACATCCAAACCAAGTTTAATTCCATGAGAAGCAAGATTGCTTCCTAGAAAACCACAGCCACCTACTACTAATAGTTTCATAAAGATACTCCTTATTCATAGTTACTTAATATTATCAAAAAATTAATTTAGTTTCCATCTTTTCATACAAACAGCAATATTATTTGAAGAATTTTGTTTTCTAGAAAAGTATTTATGTTTTATAGTTGCTGCTATAGACCTTAAAAATCGTATTGGAATTTTGAAAGAAAAATCTCTAACAATCTTTTTTAATAGATTCTTATGTATAAGTCCGTCATATTCCTTAAAAGTTTTATTTAATTCACGTATATATACTAATCTTTCAATTAAACGAATTTTCCTACATGAGATTCCATAGTGCTCACAAAGATATGGTTGTGATAAAATTGATGCATATATTCCTGTAATCATATCAAATGTACTGTTATAAATTATTGTTAGCAATTGCTTAAATTGTCTCATATTAACACTTAAGGTTTCTAGATGCCTTATATTTAAAATCATCTGATGTAAACGGGATTTTGGTTCAAAAAACAAATTACCATTTGATTTTAAATATGTTCCTGATTTTTCATTTATATCGACAGGATGTCCCAATAAGGAATATACAAGCGGTGACTTATAATTTATCATAGGTCCTAATGTTGCACACCTTGCAATTAACATATCTTCATTAAAAGGATTCCACCTTTCTTTAAAGCTTACCAGAGTTTCGTTTTCGACTTTAATTCCCTCTATACTATAAAGATACCCAGTTGGATGTCCTTCGGTATAAAAAAAATCACGTATTTTCTTTGTATTTTTATTATTTCTGCAATCAACTATTTCATAATCATTATCATTATCATTACAATTTAATTGGCATTTACCACCTTTAATCTGTGGATGCTTTTTTAGAATATCTATAAAACGATCAATAAATTGCCCATCTATAAAGTCCTTATCAATAACCAATAATCGATATTTTCCAGTCCCATATTCAATGCAAGTCCCCATATTTTCAGGACCTTTTATGACAACTTCTCTTTTAATTATTTTTATTCTTGGATCAACGGTATGAATAACGGAATTTATATTTTCTGACGACCCATTATCTACTATAACTAATTCACACTCATTAGATTTCGATAACGAAAAAGAATCTATAATATCCTGCAAATGTGAAAGATGATTAAAAGACGGTATACAAATAGAAAGAATCATTTATTTTTCCTTTTTTTCTAAATCAAGTTGTTTTGGAGAATTATCTGCTAATATTACTACTCTTTTATAGCTATTCTTAAGTTATAAACTACATTTATAGTAATTAAAGGATCAACGATTGCACTGATGCCCATACTAGCCAAAGAACCTAAAATAATTCCGTTAAGCCCCATTCCACAAGTTTTAGCAAAAAAAATTGAAACTGGTATATTTATTATTGCTTGAAAAACAGTAGCTACAGTTGCAAGTTTTACTTTACCAACTCCATAAACAAAGCTTGCAAAAGTTGTAGAAACCATACTGACACAACAATAAATAGCATTATATGTTATAAGTCCAGGCTGAAAATACAATTCTTTATGTAGCCAAATTTTTGCAAATGGTTTAAAAATAAAAATTGCAGCAAACGTTCCAAGAGAAAAAATTAATAAAATTAAAACATTTGATTTAAGTGCTTTTTGAATCCATTTCAAATTATTCTGAGTATAAGCAACTGTATAAGCAGATGTCATTGGAGATATAATTACTGTAAAAAAGGTGATAATTATAGAAAAATATTTATAACAAAAACTATATGGAGTTACATCTGCTGCACCAAAGAGTCTTAGTATTAGCAAATTATCCGTTGTATTTAATATCAATGCAGCAATCTGCATTATAAACATTTGAATACCTAAAGATAAGATACCTTGAGAATAGTTAAAATCAATTCGTTTAAAAGATCCATGAAATTTTGAGAATTTTATATTAACATAAATAGTCGCAAATACATTCTTTACAAAATTACCTAGACCATCTGCTAAAACCAAGGCAAACAAAAATCGAATATTACAATATTTATATAGAAGCAATACACAAATCAAAAAAGCCTGCGCAATTATAGAAAATAAAGAGACGAGACTGGCCTTCTGCGTAGCATAAAGTATATTATTTACCAATTGGGCAACAAAGTTTATACATGCAAGTAAAATTGCTACTACTAGTATAGTATTTAAATTCTCACCAATATTCTGAATATGAAATATACTGGAAACATCAACAAATAATAAAACAATGAAAGCAACAACAAATGCCACTGTCGAAATTAATGCAACAAGCACATAAGATACTCCTATATATTTTCTTGCCTCATCGAAATCATTCTTTGCAAGAGAGGAGGCTAATTTGTTTCTGAAACCACTACCAATCCCTAAATCCAGATAATAAACCCAGGAAACTACTGAAAGTAAAGATGCCCAAATGCCATACTTTGCTTCTCCAAGATTCTCTAACATCAGAGGAGCAGAAATCAAAGAAAGCAAAATTGAAACAACTTTATAAACGACGGAAAGAGCAGAATTTTTTATGATATTCTTTTTTCCATAATTAATTAATGAAGAATCTGTCATTTTTGTCAACTTCGAATCAAGTAAAATTATTTTAATTGCAATTCCATTAATATCTAAATGAGAATTTGAGCTTTAATAAATATTCATTCTTAGGATAAGAAAAAAAAATTACATTAAACTTTCAATTCCTCACTCAACTTTAATATATTTAAATATAAAAAAATATATATACCTTTTTTACGAAAGGAGAAAAGCAAGAACTACACTAAATATCTTTCTTTAATTAGCAAATAAATCATTAATGGATGCATTAATCACAGACGATACATTTTCACCAATTTTTCTTTATTTCTCCACTTCCCTTATCATCTTAGCTGGAATACCACCTGCAACAGTATAAGCAGGAATGTCATGTGTAACTACAGCATTAGCTCCAATAATACACCCCTCCCCTATAGTTACTCCAGGCATTATGCACACATTACGTCCCAACCAGCATTTTTTCCCTATTACAACAGGTCCCTTTGACGAAAGTTTACGTTCGATAGGAGAAGTATTCAATTCTTCAATACTAGAAGATGATCCATGAAAATTATCTGTAATGAAAACGTTATCTCCAAATAAACAGCCATCTCCAATTACTACCTTATTGGCACAACTTATCTGACAATTCGAAACCATTGAAACATTATCTCCAATTGTTAATTCCGGTTCTAATTTATTTACTCGACAATAATCTGTAGACTCCCCCCTATAATCACACCAACATTCCAAGCGAAGATTATCTTTTGCTGAAAAATTATTTCCTATGGAAATACATTCTGGATGTACAATAGTCCAATTAAAACCAACATGTATATCATTTCCAGTATATCTGCAATATCTTTTGGCATATTTTCCAAAACCTACAGATTCAATTTTATTAAACAATCTCGGCAATAAATGAAATATCATAATATTCTAAACAATTATATATCAAGCTCATTGTTGTTATATGCTGCAGCGATCTTACCTAAATCAAAAGATGCTGAAATCGAAGCCCATTTTATCACTCTTTTTAAGCCAAAAATCTTAATTAGCTTCAATACCTTTCGATACTTGGCGTTCAAATTTGATTTATCTTTCACACTTAGTTTATTATGAAATGAACTCCAATATAAACTGCCTTTATTGGTCATAAATAAACCATCAAAGTTCTTTAAGAGACCAGCATAACCACAAAAACGTCGGAAATTTTTATCAATTGATATTCCATTGTCAAAATAATTAAATGCATATTTTATTGTAGAAAGTTTTTCAAAATCGTAACTTAAAACCCGCTCTTTATGCTCTTCATAGATTTTTTCAAAGTCAGGGCAAATATCAATTATTCTTTGTAAGAATTCTTTTTTACAATTTAATGATAACGATGAAAAATGGAAAAATAATAAATCAGTGCCATTAACTTTAATTTTACCATCTTTATATTCAATTTTTCTCTCATCCAAATTCCAAAAAGCAGTATCCATTCCCGGATGTTTTGAAACATAAGCTCCGTCAAAATAAATTGTTCCTAAATTCAGCCAAATCTGATCTGTAGCCATACCATACTTATAATCCAAATAGCACGATTTTCTTAGGTTCTCATCCCACCACTTTAAGAATTCTTTTGTTGATGTAGTGTTATGCATTCCTATAAAACCAAGATTATAGATACCATTATTGATAAAGTCTCTTTCTGTCAAAAATGAAGATTTTCTACATGTAATCTTATGTGGAGTTACGACAAAAGAATGATTTTCAAGCATTTCTTCCAAAGGCTCTAAGGAAGCATAACATTCAAAATCCGGATCAAAATAAATTACGTTATCATAGCCAAGTGAAAACAAATACAAATAAAATAAGGGTTTAACAGAGGTATTAAATTCAACAACATCGTATTTAAACTCTAACTCCTCGAGTTCCTTTGTTGTTATATCCAGAGTTTCAAGACTAACAAATTTAATATCTGTACAAAATTTACTATAAATCTGACTATCAAATTTATCAGCAATCAAGTAAAATACATCATAGTTTGGATTAAATTTCTTTGCAGAATACAAACAATCTAGTCCATACGGCATATAATTGTGTGCACTAATAGTACAAAGCGCTGTTCTCATTTAATTAGCTCCCCTATAATTAGACTGCCAGTTTGTAACAAAAATTATTATATGGAGTACAAAGGTAAGTAAAGGACATATCAATGCAAATGAGAAAGCACGATCGTAGCAGAATATTAAAAAGAATATTATTAGTACAAGAAAATCAATTTTCTCATAATTGGAATCATTTATGATTTCAATTAATGGAATCGTTAAAAATATAGCAACATAAGGCCAAGAAAGTCCCGGAACAATATAACAAGCAGACGCTAACACATACCATACATGCCATTTTCTTTGCGCCTTTATAATAATAAAAATTGAAATTACAAAATAAACAAAAAGAACTACAGAATAAAAAAGTTTAAACAAACTTCTTGAAGAAGAAATCCTAGAAAAAATAAAATACAAATTACTTTTAAGACTGAGAGTTCCTGTCAAATAATTAAAACCTGATTCTGTAAAATTTTCGGCTCCTTTCAATAAATTGATGATTTCCAAAAAGCCTTTTTCAAAGAAAAGCATTGGTAAAAACAATAACAGAAGCCCATATAAAGCACAACGAACGGTATCTTTCCAGCGTTTATCTTTTAGTAAAATAACTCCCAAAACAGCCGGATATAATTTTAGAGCAAAAGATATACCCAATGAAATCAACCCAAGTTCTTTTACCCATTTCTTTTCACTATCATATGAGATATAAAACAAGAGAGCGAAGTTAAATGCTATTAATAAAATATTAGATCTGAAGATTGCAAACATAAAAGGACCAGAAAGACATAGTGCGAGAACAAAGAGAATCTTGAATTCATCCTTTTTCTTTAAGGCCTGGTGAGTTAGCATAATAAATGGAATAATAGATACTAAACTATTTATTATAAGTAAATAGCACCCTTCAAATGACTGTCTTAGTAATTGATAATCTTCAACCTTCAATATTGAAGACGGTACAAGCAGTCTCAAGGTACGATAATACAATTCAGCTAATGGAGGATATAAATTTATTGATGAGCGATTACAAGTCCAAACAGAATAAAAAAAATCCCCAAAATCAAAGCCATTTCCAGTCATTTCTTTATTAAATACCAAATAAACATTTGAAATAACGAATTGTATTAAAAGAAAAATTAAAAGTAGAATTACAACCTTATCTTTATTCATTATATCAATTATTGATATCGAATACAAACAACAGAATATTATACTAAAGATACAAGTACTTATACCAAGAAATTGAATTCTAGAAAGTAAAGCTGAACCTAAACTTATTCTCCTATGTAATAATTTTTCAGTAATAGTCAAAAAAATTTGACCTGTTACTGGAATGATCATTACAATTCCAAGAAAAATAAGGACACAACTAATTATAATACAAAGTTTCTTTCTTACAATATCTTCTTTAACTAATGATATCATTTTTTATATCCTCTTTCTTAAAAACAAAAAAATTTGCAAATAAAAAGTTAAACACCATACCAACAAGAATGCCTGCAAGTTGAGGAAGAGTTTGCAGCTTCCATGTCCAGAAATATTGCAAAAGATTTAATATTCCCAGATTTGCTACTAACCCAACAATGTTAACTAAAACATATTTAACCCATTGGAAAAAGGAAGCTTTTTCTTTGCTTTGAAATCTAAAAGTCCAGGAACTGTTAGCCAAATAATTATGTGTAACTGCAACTATAAAGGCTGCTACACTACCTATATTTGGATTCACTTTTAAGCAATCAACAAGAACAAAAAAAATAAAAAGGTTAAATAAAGTCCCAACCCCACCCGTAAAACCAAACTTTATGATTCTTGAAAATAAAGAGTTTTCTTTTCCTTTTGTTACAAGTTTTATATCATAAAGTTTCTTCATTGTTTTAATGTAAGATACAATGAATTTCTTCAAATCACGCTTGCTTTCTCCAAATTCACGCTTATTAAATTGTATTGGAACTTCTTTTATTGTAAAACTTTTTTTTGAAAGATTCAACTTTATAAGTATCTCCTCAACAATATCAAAATTGTAACATTCAAGGTTAAGGGAGCGTATCTGCTCTGTATGATACATACGATATGAATCTGAAACATCTTTTGCTTTAATGCCAAAAACTATACGATAGGTACAGTTCAGAATATAAGACATAAAGCGTAGAATGAAATTATTATCAGTAACGCCTCCCTTACAATATCTAGAACCAATTACAAGATCCGTAGTATCTATTTCATGTAAGAATCGAATAATATCTTCTGGATTATGACTTCCATCACCATCCATTACTACAGTGTAAGAATATTTTGCAGCCCTAAATCCTGTGCGGATTGCATCGCCATAGAGGTCTCCTCCATATCTAGGCATATAATTCGCATTGTAAACTTTGCAAACATCTTTTGTGTTATCAAAAGCCTCCTTAGTATCCAAAACAAGGATTTCATAAGGCAGTTTTGTCTTACTCAAAACTGTATTCAATCTTGGCAAAAGTTTTTCCAAATTTTCCGCTTCTTTATAAGACGGCAAAACAACCGATATTCCTCTTTCCATTATTCAAATTCCTTTTTATGCCCTTCTTTCATGGCATCTCTTATAATTTTCCATTGACGAATATTTTTTCGCATTTTAACCAAACGTATTGTGTAAAGATATGTATAATCTATAAAATAGTTCCATGCTTTACATTTAGAAAATTTTTTGATAAAGAATATACGATTTCTAAAAATATATCTATAATAGAAATCCGATCCATTACCTGTACTTACACTAACTTTATGAACTATTGTACTGCTTGGAACATATAGAATATTATATTCTTTTAATTGAGCTCTATAAACAAAATCAGTATCATCCCAATAGACAAAATATCTCTCATCCATAAGACCAACATTATCAAACACTTCTTTTTTTACAAGCATAAAACAAGTCGGACTATAGGTAATAAACTTTTCCTGATCATACTGACCTTCATCTTTTTCATCAAAACCAATATGCTGGGATCTGAATGAAAGTTTTTTGAACCTACCACCAGCAAACCATAGATTACCATTAAGCATATAGATTTTTGAAACAGCAATAAACTCATTTTTATT
>CAKUWD010000122.1 GCA_934699065.1 uncultured Treponema sp. | reverse complement strand
GCACCATACAGATAATTAAAGTAATCCATCTTAGTGCTGTAGGTTGCAGGGTAGTTTTTAAGGTTCTGCTTGTAAGATTCCATACTCTTCCAGAAGGTATAGAATTCGATATCCTTATTGTAAGCAGCGGCGTAAATTGCGGCAGCTTCGGCATCGGCAGCACCCTTTATTTCCTCAGATTTACGGTATGCTTCTGAAGTAATTTTTCGCTTGTCGTTTTCGAGGCGACCCAGCCATTCTGCTTTTTTACCTTCACCAAGTGAACGGTAAGCCTGAGCAACCTGGTTACGATCCTTAATCATTGAGTTGTAAACAGATTCATTGAGTTCTGCAGAGTATTTTACCTGACGTGGAACGATATCCAGAAGCTCAATACCCCAGCCCTGAACCTCCTGCTGAGCCTTTGCAGTCATCTGGCGGCAAAGTTCACTACGGCCCTTTGTTACAACTTCGTTTACAGTATCAGCATTTACAAGCTTGTCAATTTCTTTTGTTTCGTCATCTTTTTCTGTTTCAGTATTCTTGCGTTCATTGATGATATTTGAAGAACGTACGATTTCACTCATTCTATTCTGAGTGATGATAGTACGGCATGAAGAATCTACGATATCAGAAAGCTTGTTGTAAGCATTATTAAGAGTCTGGAAGTTCTGATAGAAGGCAACCGGGTCTGTAATGCGCCATCTTGATGTAGTATCTACTATTATATACTGATTTTCTTTGGTAGTGATGCTCTGAGGGTCGCCATCAAGAGAAAGAATCAGCTTTGGATATTCAATCACATGATCAAGAAAAGGAATCTTAATGTGAAGTCCTGCATCTGTGTGAGAATCAACAATTTTACTGAAGCGGGTAATAACAACCTGCTTTCCTTCATTTACTATATAGAAAGGACCTGTCATCACAAAAAGGATAAACAAAATCACAATGGCAATCAGCCAGCCGATAAATCTTTTCATTGCTTTAGTCATTTTTCTGCCTCCCTTTAGTCCTTTATATCTTTAAGATTTTTTACAGGAACAAGATTTTCAAGCTCGCTGTCGATGAGTTCCGGTTTTGTTTCGCTTCCGAAAATTTCTGCCATTGTTTCAAGGTAGATTCGTTCTTTTGTTGCTTTTGGTGAACGCTTATATTCGTCGTAAACAGCATTAAAGCGGGCAACATCACCCTTTGCCATGTTTACACGTTCTGCAGCATAACCTTCAGCAACCTGAATTTGGCGGTCTGCTTCACCCTGCGCCTTAGGGATTTCTTTGTTATACTCTTCCTTACCTTCGTTGATAAGGCGTTTCATATCCTGACTGGCCTTGTTTACATCTTCAAAAGCGGCCTGAACTTCAACAGGAGGAACAACGTTCTGGAACTGAACTGTTGTTACGTTGATTCCAAGTCCAAGGGTTTTAAAGTTTTCGTTCATCTGCTCCTGGGCCAGGTTCTGGATTGTAGAACGGTCAGAAGAAATTACATCAAAAATTGCACGGTCGCCAACCAGGGTGTTGATTACTGAGCGTGAAATATCACGGATAGTTTGTTCTTTTTCGTAAACATTGAAGAGCCACTGTTTTGGATCTGTTATCTTGTACTGGATAACCCATTCAACATCTACGATGTTAAGGTCGCCGGTGAGCATTTCTGATTCTTCAGAAATATTATTTTTATACTCATTGTTGCGGCCAGATTTTACGGTTTTAAAACCAAACTGCTCGGCGCGGAGAGTTTTAATATCTACGTTGTAGTTTTTGTCGATTCCGAACGGAAGTTTTACGTGAAGACCAGAGCCTACGGTTTGCTGGTATTTTCCAAATCTGGTGATTACCGCATTTTCTGTTTCATCAACTACATAAACACTTGAAAATCCTGCAGCTACTGCAAGTGCAAGAACAATCAACCAGAAAAGCATTGCTGGACCTATGCTTTTACGCACGCGTTTTGCTTTTTTTACTTCTTCGTCAGCCATTTTTCGAAGCCTCCTTTCGTCATTCCGAACTTGATTCGGAATCTATTTAAAAGATATAGACTTATGAAAAAAAAAACAACAAAAAAAACGGATATAGGTTATAATATTTTATATGGAAGAAAAGAAATCTAAAAAGGCAAAAAAAAGCGGTGGTTCCCGGCTTGTTACAAAAGTCATTCTGCGCATTGTTACTATTGTGGTAATTGCTATAATTCTTGCGGTTACAGCCTGGTTCGGCTTAAAAAAGTTTACGACTGTTAAATATGAAAATAAACTTGCACTTGTAGATAAACAGCTTTCGTATTGTCAGGAGCTGGTAACTGCAAAATACCGTTACAGCGATATTATTACCCTAAAGAAGGCAGCAGGCTGGGCTAAAAGCTACAGTATTATAAAATATACGGGAGTGGTACGGGCTGGCATTACAGATGTAACTGATGTTTCTTACAGCATATCGCTCGACGGAAAAACTATAACGCTTGAAGTACCTCCTGCAGAGGTTCTGGGGAACGAGATTGTGAGCCAGAGCGTTTTTGATGAAAAGCAGAGTATTTTTGTTCCGATTTCTACTCAGGATATTTTTGATGAGATTGACAAGGCAAAGGCCGAAGCCCTGGAAGATATGATTGCAGAGGGTGTTTTGGATGAAGCGCGGGAATATGCGGTGAGAATTATCAGGCAGTTTATGCTGGCACTTGGATTTGAAGAAGTCAGAATTAAGTAGTCATCTGTCATCCTCGGGCTTGACCCGAGGATCTATACATCACAGTGCTATCTAGATTCCCCGGTCAAGCCGGGGAATGACACATATGACCGGGGTTTTAGGGGCAGAGCCCCTAGGAGAAGGGGTAGCGAGCTACATCGTGCGAGCGAGGGGAATGCTTTCCCCTCCTATACAATAAAAAAAGAGTTTTTTACTTGAATTTTCCCTCTTTTTTTCGTTAAACTTAATTTTATGTCTACTATCAGAAAACTTACACATGGCCTGAATAAGAAGTACATCATCAATACAATTCTTTCGCCAATAGTTATGATTGGCGAGGTTGGGATGGAAGTTATTATTCCTTTTATTATGGCCAAAATTATTGATGTGGGAATTGCAGGTAAGGACCTCCCTTTTGTCGCAAAGTACGGCGGAATTATGATTGGACTTGCTGTAATTTCTTTGACCTGCGGAGTATTGGGAACCCGTTTTTCTACGGTAGCAGCTCAGGGCTTTGCCTATACGCTTAGAACCAGACTCTATAAAAAAATCCAGAGTTTTTCTTTTGCCAATATTGATCACTTTAGTACTGCATCTCTTGTTACCCGTCTCACAACAGACATCAATATGGTACAGAATGTTTACCGTATGCTTATTCATATGTGTGTGCGCTCTCCATTCATGCTTATTGCCGGTACTATCATGGCATTCAGAATGAACTCCCAGCTAGCCATTCTATTTTTGATTGCAGTTCCGGTTATTGTAATTTCTGTTTTAACAATTTCAAACCTGGCACATCCACGTTTTAAGATTATGATGAAGAAGTTTGACGGCATGAACTCTGCTATTCAGGAAAATCTTATTGGAATCAGAATCGTAAAGGCTTATGTTCGCGGTGAATTTGAGGAAAAGAAATTCCGTAAAGCAGCCGATGATGTTCGCCGGGCTCAGGTGCATGCCGAAAAGCTTATAATTTTTATGATGCCGATTATGCAGCTTGTAATGTATGTTTCTATGATTGCTGTTATGTGGTTTGGTGGACGCCTTGTTGTTGGCGGCCAGATGCTCAGCGGCGAGCTTATCAGCTTCTTTACTTATGTTACACAGGTTCTTTCTTCCATTACGTTCCTGGGAATGGTATTTGTTTCGCTTGTTATGGTGCAGGCTTCAAATCAGCGTATTGTTGAAGTGCTTGATGAAGTTCCGGATATTGAAAGTCCTGCCAACCCGGTTAGAGAGGTAAAAGACGGTTCAATCAGCTTTGAAAATGTTGATTTCAGTTACAACAAAAAAGAAGATAACTGCATTCTTAAAGATATCAATTTGAAAATTAAGAGCGGACAGGTTGTTGGAGTAATTGGAAGTACAGGTTCTTCAAAAACTTCTCTGGTTGCCCTTTTGCCACGCCTTTATGATGTTCTTTCCGGTTCGGTTAAGATTGGCGGAGTTGATGTCCGCGATTATGATATTACAGTTTTGCGCGATTGTGTTGCCATGGTGCTTCAGAAAAACGTTCTTTTCAGTGGTACAATCCGTGATAATTTGAAGTGGGGTAACGAAGCTGCTACAGATGAGCAGATTATTGCAGCCTGTAAAGCGGCTGATGCCGACAGCTTTATTTCATCCTTCCCGGAAGGTTACGACACTATGCTTGGTCAGGGTGGTGTAAATGTTTCTGGTGGACAGAAGCAGCGCCTTTGTATTGCCCGTGCCCTTTTGAAGAATCCTAAGATCTTGATACTGGATGATTCTACATCTGCTGTTGATACTGCCACCGAAGGCCGTATTCGCGGGGCTTTGAAAGAGCTGGCTCCTGAAACAACAAAAATCATTATTGCCCAGCGTATTTCTTCTGTAAAAGAAGCAGATATGATTATTGTTCTTGATGAAGGAAGTGTAAGTGCGGTTGGAACTCATGAGGAGCTTTTGAAGTCAAATCATATTTATCGCGAGGTTTATGAATCGCAGCAGCAGGGTAGTGGCGACGCTGACCTTGCAGATGAAAGTGAAGGAGGTAATGCATAATGCCACCTATGAGACAAAAGGGCTTTGGAAAGCCTAAAAATGCTAAAAAGACAATTGGCCGCATCCTCCAGTATATGGGAAAATTTAAGGCTTTGTGGCTTGTTGTATTCTTGTGTGTACTTACAAGCTCAGGTGCTTCTGTTATCGGAACTTATCTGATTAAGCCTGCCTTGAACAATTATATAATTCCTATGATTGGCCACCAGAATCCGGATTTTTCGGGCTTTGCAAGGCTGCTCATCGGAGTTCTTGCTTTGTTCTGCCTCGGAGTACTTGCTTCCTGGTGCAACTCGCGCCTTATGATTTATATTTCTACGAATCTGCTTTATAACGTTCGCTGCGATTTATTCAGCCGGCTCGAAAAGCTTCCAATCAAATATTATGATGCTCATACCCACGGTGAACTTATGTCTCGTTTTACAAACGATACTGATGCACTGCGCGAAATGATGAGTCAGACAATTCCTCAGTTATTTTCTTCTATTATAACAGTTGTTTCTGTGTTAGTGATGATGATTTCTCTGAGTCCGCTGCTTACTTTAGTAATGCTTGTAACAATGTTTTTGATTACCTTGAGCATGGCAGCTGTAGGTAAACGTTCTGCAAAAGCTTTCCGTGAAAATCAGAAATGTGTAGGTGAATTGAACGGCTTTATAGAAGAAATGATTGAAGGTCAGAAGGTAATTAAGGTTTTTAATCATGAGCCTAAGGCTATAGCACAGTTTGAGGCATTGAGTGAAAATCTTCGCAAGGCAGGAACTTCAGCCATGACTTATGGTGGTCTTATGGGCCCAATGATGAACAATTTCAGCCATATGCAGTATGCCGTGGTTGCAATTCTTGCGGCTGCCCTTATGATTATGGGCGAAAGCGGTTTGATGTCTTTCAATCTCTTTACCGGAGTTATGAATCTCGGAACTATTGCAGCTTTTTTGCAGTATACAAGATCTTTCAGCCAGCCTATTTCTATGATGTCTATGCAGGCAAATTCTGTTCTTAATGCTCTTGCCGGCGCGGAACGTATTTTTGCCGTAATTGACGAAGAAGAAGAAATAGATCAGGGTGGCTTTACTCTGGTTAATGCTTATGAAGCTAAGGTTGAAGGTGATGATAAAGCAGAAAACCGCCGCCTTGTTCAGTCTTATGCTTCAACAGGTGAGTGGGCATGGAAAAATCCGGCAGATAATTCACTGCGTAAGCTTGAGGGAGAAGTTGTTTTTGATCACGTAACCTTTGGTTATAAGCCTGAAAAAACAGTTCTTCATGATATTTGTATTCACGCAAAACCTGGTCAGAAGATTGCTCTTGTTGGTTCTACTGGCAGCGGAAAGACAACTACAATCAATCTGCTTTCCCGTTTTTATGATGTTCCGGATGGCTGCGGTATGATTACTTACGACGGCATTCCTCTGAATGAAATTTCTAAGGGCTCACTTCGTAAGTCGCTTGGCATGGTTCAGCAGACAACTCATTTGTTTACAGGCTCTATTAAAGATAATATTCGCTACGGAAATCTTGAGGCTTCGGATGCACAGATTTATGAGGCGGCAAAGCTTGCCAATGCCGACCACTTTATCCGTCATCTTGAAAACGGTTATGACACTGTAATTACAGGTGATGGTGCAAGCCTGAGTCAGGGACAGCGTCAGCTCTTAGCCATTGCGCGTGCAGCAGTTGCTGACCCACCGGTACTGGTTCTTGATGAAGCAACTTCTTCTATTGATACCCGTACTGAAAAGCTTATAGAAGAGGGAATGGATTCACTTATGAAGGGGCGTACAACTTTTGTAATTGCACACCGTCTTTCTACAGTACGTAATGCCGATGAAATTATTGTTCTGGAGCATGGAAATATAATAGAGCGTGGAACCCACGACGAGCTTATTGCCGCTAAGGGGCGCTACTACTTCCTGTATACCGGAAATAAAATTACTCTTGATGAGTAAAAATGAAAAAGGTTCTGAACTCGAGTCAGAACCTTTTTTTGTTTTTACGTATACTTTGATTTTTTTTGTTAAACTTCTACATGAACCATTGTGGCAACGTTCTGTGTCTGTACGTTTGCATAAACGCTTCTGTTTGCCTTGTATGGATTTTTGAAGCCTGCAATCTGTGCACGAAGCTGTTCAATATGAACTTTAAGCAGATCGCGGTTGATTGCATTCTGTTTAAGAACTTTATCCTGCAAGTCAGAAAGTTCATTCTGAATCTTTTGAATAGAAGCATCGTTTCCAGCATTTGCCTTATACATTTTAGACATAGGAACAATTACTTTCTGAAGGTTTGCAATGTTTTTTACAACCTGCTGTTCAAGTTCTGTATGTGCAAGGAGGCTTTCCGGATTTTCAGAAGTAATAGAATCCTGCTGTTTTTCGAGAACAGTAAGATATTCTCGGAATTTTCCCCTCTGTTCTTCAAGAAGGCTCTTAAAACGTCGCAAAATTGCAACTCTTTCGTTTAATTCTTCCTGTGTTATTTCTGCCATATCCTGTTCCTCCCTGATTTAGATATCAGCCAACAATGTTAAGTGCGTTTGCAACTTTTGCAGCTGGCGCATTTGCTGTACTGTTAGCGATTATTCTCCAGGATTCTGTAAGTTCATCGGTCATTTTAAGAACGAATTCAATTTTCTGTTTATTATGGCTGATAGTTGCATCCATCAATTCTTCATTGAAAAATACATACAAAGACATAAGATTGCGTGCAATGTCTCCGCCTTTTTCCATATCAAGCGATACCTGAAGTTCGGTTATAATAGCCTGAGCCTTCTGCAGATGAATTCCAAACTGCTCGATGTCTCCGGCCTTTAATTTATCATTTTCATCAAATAAACTGAGAGCTGATTTAAGATGTTTTACAGCTCCTTCGTAAAGTAAAACGACAAGACGTCCCTGACTTGCAGTATTTACATTAGTTTTCTGATATGCAGCGTAAGCGTTCTGGTAACCCATGGGCTTTCCTCCTTGAATTTTATAGGCTAAGTTGTCATTTCTAACAAAAACCTGTCATCCCGAACTTGTTTCGGAATCCATTCGTATAGATGCTGAAACAGTTCAGCATGACAGACTATATTAGCAGATGAGTATAGTCCTATTCTTCTCTGATTTTCGGATTTTAGAAATTTTACTTTAGGATTTTTTTTCGAAAATATTCTTTTTTTTCGTTTTTTATTATAAATACGATTTTACTAGAAAAAAAACTATATCTTTACTATATTATAAAAAGGGAACATGAAAATATTATATTCTAGTTGCCCTTATTGAACAACTCAGGAAAAACATATGGCAGAAGATCAGAACGAAGAGAAAAAAATACAGGATGATGAGAACGATCCATATAAGTTCTTTAAGATTGCAGGTCCTGGAAACGACGATAATAAAGATAAGAAAAATAAGAACAATGGAAAAAAGAAAATACCTTTCTGGCCGGTTCTTTTAATTACGCTTTTTGCAGTTGCAATGGCAGAATTTTTCCTTTTCCCTAAATCAGATGATTTAATCGATTATTCTGATTTTAAGACAAAAATCGAGACTGGTGAAATAAAATCTGTTGTAATCAGTGACAGTTACTTCATCGGTTATGGGGCTGTTATAGAAACTGATATCGGCGGTGGTAAGGGACTCAAGCTTTTTAACGTTCCTTCTGCAAAATCAGTTGCGCAGTATAAAACTTCTGCAGTTCTTACACAAAGCTTCCTTGATTTCCTTGAAGAAAATAATTGCCATTATAAATTTGCTGCAAAACAGAATAACTGGTTTCTTCAGTTGATTTTGAATCTGATTGTTCCTTTTGGTTTGATTTTTCTTATGTATTTCTTTCTATCTTTAGAAATATTTTCATTATTATTTTTCTGTTTCATATCTTTTGCT
>CAKUWD010000121.1 GCA_934699065.1 uncultured Treponema sp. | reverse complement strand
ATATACAATTTCGTGCCTTTGATCTTGAACGCTATCTGGAACATAAATACGAAAAAAAACAGAAGCTTGTTGAATGGGCAGAAGAGTTTGGCGTAAATGTTGCAAAATTCCAGAGCCATAAATCAGAAGATGATGCAATTATGACAATGCTTTGTCTTAAAGCTGAATGTATGAGAACAGGGGAGAGTATAGAACAGATTCTTACTTCAAAAGAAGGAAAGAACTGTTTTGTTTCAAACGAGCAGATTCTTGAGCAGGCTGCAGAACGTGCTTACCGCCGTGAAATGACTGAAAAAATCAAGCGTCTTTATGGCAAGCAGTCGCCTATGCCGCATTTTAAGACTGTGGCAGGAGAGCGCTTTGAACTTGATAATAAAATCTTGCGGGATGTAGATTCTGCTTTTGAACTTGTAAAAAAGATTTATGATAACGGTGGTGTTACCGGAGAACATCTTACCGGGCGCGGTTACTCAGTATTTTTGAATGAGCCGCATCCAGAACTTAGAAAAAAAATTGAAAAGCGAGGGCTTAAGGTAATGCTGCTTTCAGAACTCGAAGAAAAATTAAAGTAAAAGTAATTTAAAATCACTTTTTATGGGAGTATTTATGTTAGATATTATCAGAATCCTTTGTATTGGAATTGTTGTAGGAATGGCAAATGTAATTCCTGGAGTTTCCGGCGGAACTCTCGCTGTTGTTTTTAATGTATATGATCAGTTCATTAATGCAATTACTTTCAATCTCAAGGCTATCTGGAAAAATAAGAAATTTGTTTTTCCTATGCTTGGCGGAATGGCGCTTGGTGTTTTGATCTTCAGCAAGATGATCAGCTTCCTTTATACACATTTTCCTTTCCAGACAAACTGCTTTTTTACAGGTCTGATTATTGGAAGTATTCCTCTGCTTTTTTCTCTTATGAAAAACGGTGGTGAAAAAGAAGTTGAAAAATTTGAAGGCGGCGCTTCAAGAATTATAAGCCTTGTAATTTGTGCTGCAGCTGGTTTTGCACTTCTTATGATATTTAATTATCTTGAAAATTCCATTGATAAAACTTCTGTTGAAAATATGATTCTTCCTGATTTTTCTACAAAACTTATGATCAGGATTTTTGTTGCTGGTTTTATCGGAGCTGTAGCAATGATTGTTCCAGGAATTTCAGGCTCTCTTCTTATGCTGATGATGGGAGTTTATACTATTATTATTACAGCAATCCCGGCTCTTTTTGTTCCGGATACAATGTTCCATGCCTTTTTTCTTTTACTCCCAAATGGTATTGGAGTTTTACTGGGACTTTTGTGTGGCGCTAAAGCAATCAGTTTTCTATTAAAAAAACTTCCTCATCAGACTTATGCCGTAATATTCGGTCTGATTTGTGGTTCCATCCTTGTGGTTTTTCCGGGCTTTAATGGTTTTGCTTCTGTAACAGGTTTTATTTCTGCTGTGCTCTGTATTATTTGTGGCGCAGCAATTGCATACTTTTCATCAAAGTTTGAGGCTAAGAAAGACGCAGAATAAAAAACTGGAAGATTTAAAGAACCTGGATTATAATTTATTTATAAAAGTTTTGGAGGAAAGAGTTTAAAAATGAAGATTAAGTATCCAATAAGTCTTAAGCAGATTCTTCTGTTTTCTTTTTTGATTATTCTGGTGCTTGGTGTTTCTACAAGTCTTGTTTCAACTCTTATTCGTGCAGACGATAGAATAAAGGCCGAAGAAAACAATCTTGCCTTGAATTCACGAACAGCGCAAACCGTTGAGTCGGCATTCGAGAATATCAAAAGTAATACTTATGTTCTTTTTGAAGCCTTTTATGCCGTAAATGATTCAAAACAAAAAGCTGCCCTCGCGCAATCTTTTTTCCGTTCAAATCAGGATATTCTTTTTGTTTCAAGTGAAGAAACAGGTCTTCTTTTTAATCCTTCTGCTGAGCAGTTTTCTCAGGCTGTAAAGGATTTCTTAAAAACTCCGGAGCTTCAGAATATAATCAGTTCTTCTTCGGCTCAAAATAAAACTTCCTATTTTAATTCAGAAAAAATATTTGATACACCTTCTGTAGTTTTCGTTTATAAATATGGACCTGCAAATAATCTGCATACGGGAATCGTAGGATATGATGTTCAGTCTCTTACAGAACTCATGAGTACAGGTTCTAATAATGCATCTTTACTTGCAGACAGCAATGCACATATTCTTATTAATCCGGATTATGGATCTAAAAAGGTTTTGAGTGAAGGTATAGAAGTTATCATAAAAGAGCTTCTTGAAAATCCTTCAGAAACAAATACTCAGCGTGTAGTTGACGGTGTATTTACTGCCGTTCATCAGATTCAGGATGACTTGTTTGCAATTACTACAATTTCTGAGCGTTCTGTTTATGCGGTAATTAACCGTACTACTTATAGAATTATTCTGTTCTCGCTTGCAGTTTTGTTTATTGCGATTATCCTTATCCGGATTTTCAGTAACGGAATTACAAATCCTATTAAGGAACTTGTTGGAGCAGCAGGACAAATTGAAAAGGGTGAATTTGAACTTTCAATTAAGCCACGCACGCGCGATGAAATTGGTCTTCTGACAGAATCCTTTGTTCAGATGGGTAAGGGACTTTCTGAACGAGAAAAGCTCATGGTTTCTTTCAGTAAGTTTACTAATAAAACAATCGCACAAAAAGCTGCCAGCGGTGAACTTACACTTGGTGGAGAAAATCGTAATGCAACAATCTTCTTTTCAGATATCCGTTCCTTTACTGCTATGTCTGAAAAAATGCAGCCAAATGAAGTCGTAGAATTTCTTAATGTTTATATGACTAAGATGGTTGACTGTGTTAATAAAACAGGCGGTGTTGTAGATAAATATATCGGCGATGCAATTATGGCAGTGTGGGGCGCACCGGAATCAAGCGGAAGTCCTGCTTCGGATGCCTTGAATGCAGTTACAGCAGCCCTCATGATGCGTGTAGAACTTTTTAAATATAATAAAGAACGTGCTGCTGCAGGCCTTCCTCCTGTAAAAATCGGTTGTGGTATTAACTCAGGTCCGGTTGTTGCAGGTCAGATTGGTTCTGAAGAAAGAATGGAATATACAGTAATTGGTGATGCAGTAAATCTTGCAAGCCGTACAGAAGCTTTGAATAAGCCGTTTGCAACTGATGTTTTGATTACAGAAAATACCTACAATCTTATTAAAGATAAAATTGTGGTTCAGGAAATGCCTGGAGTTCATGTAAAAGGTAAAACTGATGCCATTAAAATGTTTGCGGTAATCAATCTTGCAGGAAGAGGAAAGCCGGAAACTATTGATGATGTAAGAAAGATTATTGGAACTACTGCTCCTGATCTTGCAAAGGTAAATACAGACGATGAAGAAAAGAAGTACAACATACAGGCTTAATAAAGTCGACTATTCAATTTTCATCATTTTCTCTCTGGCTGCTGCGGCCATGCTATTTCTTTTTTACCAGGATTTGAATTCCTTTACGATTAAACAGAGCGAAGAGCCTGTTGCAAAAATCTATTTTAAGAAAAATACTGCTCAGAGAAAATTTATTGATAATGAAATCTGGGAAGTCTTAACTAATTCAAGTGATATTTATGATGGCGACAGAATCAGAACGTCAAAAGATTCTGAAGCCTATACTGAGTTTAATGACACTGGTATTCAGATTCAGCTTCGCGAAAAATCAATGGTTCAGATTTTTAAAAACAAAAAAGAACGAAGTGTTGATTTTATTGGTGGTGAAATTTTTGTAGCAAATAAGTCGCCGGAAGAAAAACTTGTAATTCATTCTGGAAAAAAGGAAATTGCTGTAACCAGGGCTTCGGAAGTAAAGATTGCACTTCCTGAAGTTTCTGAGGCTGTAGTAACTGGCGAAGAAGAAGCAAAAACAGAAGAAAGCACTGTCATCGTTGAAGTTGTCACCGGTAAGGTTGAGATTACAGAGATTCCGGAAGTAAAGCCTAAAAACGAAAAATCTGAAAAAATTGAAAAGACAGAACCCGAGCCGATAGTTGTATCTGCTGGTGAAACTGTAACTCTTCTTCCGGAAGTTGAAAAAACAGCTCCATTGCCTCCTGTAGAAACTCCTGTTGTAGAAGAGCAGCTTGTTGAGGAAGAAACAGTAGAGGTTGAAGAAGAACCTTTAGTCGAAGAAGAGCCTGCAGAAGAAGTTCAGGTTTCCGAACCTGTAAAAGTAGATGAGCCTGTAAAAGTTGAAGAGCCGGTAAAAGCTAGTGAACCAGTAAAGGCGCCGGAACCTGTAAAACCTGCTGCTAAGGTTGAAGTGGTAGAAGAAAAGCCTGTTATTCCTCCTGAACCAGTAGAGCAGGGAATTGAACATCTCTTAACCAGAACAGCTACTATGTTTAAGAAATCTATGTATGACAATGTCAATAAAAAATATAATTACAGTTATGGATTCTCTCTTTCTGAAATTGCCGGTAATAACAAAACACTTCCAGCTGGATCTGTTATTGAATTCACTTTAAGTGGTTCTACAAATAAAAACCTTAGAAATTTTGCAATTCAGATTTCTACCGGCGAAGAAGAATGGGTTCAGGCACATCCTTTTGTTAGGACTTATCCTAATAATGGAACTGGAATGCTTGCTGAAATTCCATTTAATGCAAAAACAACTATTATGCTGGATAAAGATATTATTAATTCAGATAATTCGTTTGTAAATATCTCTTATGAGCCGAATGTTCTTGATGAACCTGTAATAATCAGAGACTTCCTTGCTAAAGTTCGTGTACTTTCTACTAATGGTGCTGTTGTACCTATTAGAAGCGGTTATTCAAAAACTCTTGAATATCGTGATTTAACAATGCAAAAAGAGTATTGGGGAAATAAAGCGGATGAATATAACTACAAACTTGCTTTAAGTACCGAAGAGGTTTTCAATGTCGGCGGTGGTGTCTGGGCTGTATCAATTCCAAAAGGCTCTACAGTTAAAATTACAATAGATGGTGTTTGTGACAGTGATATAGACTGGTGTCATCCGAAAATTATTGATACATCAAATAATGGATGGGTAAGTATTCTCCAGAAAGATGATGATTCTTATAAGAACCGCTTTAATGAAAAAGGGCCTGTTAAGAAAAATAAGAGATTTAATTATTCAAGAGAATATACTGCTGAGCATGCTTTGAATAATTCTCTTGGTGGAGAATTCCAGTTTATAATGGATCAGAAGAATCTTAAGGAAAATCCGATATTAAAAGATTTAACAATTACTGTTGAAATTCAATAAATGTAGATTGCTGTGAAGTCCGCGACAATCAATTTAAACACATTGCCATTTTTTGTATAAATCACTACTATAATAAGTAATATTTTTTACAACAGCTGAATTCTGACTTGCTTTTCAAAAGCGCTCGATAAATCTCGCGAGCGATTTTGAGGATGAGCCTAAATGACAGTCGCGATGGACTGTCATTTTTAACGGCTCCTCTATAAGAGCATGCTCGCCCGGATGTTCGGGGAAATTGCGGTTTTCAGCGGGAAGGTATTTATGATTACTCTTAAGTTCGGCGGCACATCAATGGCCAACGCCCGCCGTATTCTGGCTTCCAGCGAGATTATTATTTCTCGTGCCAAGGAAGACCGTCTTTCTGTTGTCGTAAGCGCGGCAGCTGGTGTTTCAAATACATTACAATCTGCAATCGACGCTTGTACCGGTGGAATTGCCGGAACCAATTATGTAAACGACATCCGCAATACTCACAACGAAATCTGTCTTGAACTGCAGTCTAAGCTTCCGGGCTTTGATGCAGAAAAAACAATGGCTCGTCTTGAGCCTAATTTTACTGAACTTGAAAAATTACTCGCCGGCTGTGTTTCATTCGGCGAATGTCCTGATACTGTTCACTGCCGCATTATGGGTATGGGAGAGCTTCTTTCAGCACCTATTATGGAAAATGTTCTGCTCGCAAAAAAGCAGAGCGTAATCTTCCTCGACAGCCGCAAATTTGTTTTCACAACAGGTAACCAGAAAGAGGGTGAAGCTGATTATTCTGCATGTAACGAAGCATGTGCTCCATTCCGTGACGGCGCTTCTCCCCAGCAGACACGCATTCTTTTGTTCCCGGGCTTTATCTGTACCTGGTCTGGCGGACACGGAACTAAGCCTGTTATGGGCTTACTCGGCCGCAATGGTTCAGATTTCTCTGCTGCAATTATTGGTGCAAGCCTTCGCGTTAAGCGCGTTGAGTTCTGGACAGATGTTGACGGTGTTTATACTGCAGATCCTCGCGTTGTAAAAGACGCAATTCTCGTAGACGATATGTCTTATGAAGAAGCTATGGAACTTTCTTTCTTTGGTTCAAAGGTTCTTCATCCAAAAACAATTGCACCTCTTCAGACAAAGGGAATTGAAGCCTGGAGCTTGAATAGTCACAATCCTTCGGCTCGTGGTACACGCATTGGAAAAGGACCTTTCGAAAGCCGTGGAAAGTCAAGCATCTGTGGTATTTCTTCTCTCAAGCACGTAAGCATGATTAGCGTGGGTGGTTCCCTTATGCGCGGCCGTACCGGTATGGCAAGCAAGATTTTCTCTGCCGTTTCCGGGGCAGGCAGCTCTATTCTTTTGATTACTCAGTCTTCTTCTGAATATACGATTTCTTTCTGTGTTCGTGACAGCGAGGCAGACCTTGTAAGAGATGCTCTTGAAGCCAAGTTTGAGCTTGAAATCCGCGAAAAGTTGATTGATGCAATTGATGTTCGCAAGGACTGCGCAATTGTAAGCGTTGTAGGCGACGGCATGATTGCTAACCGCGGTGTTGCAGGTAAGTTCCTCAACGCTCTTTCAAGCCAGGATATCAATATTCTCGCCATTGCTCAGGGTAGCTCAGAGCGTTGTATTTCTGCCGTTATCGAAAATGAATATGCTGATACTGCCGTTCGTGCCGTTCATCAGTTCTTCTTCCACACAGCTCAGACAATCGAAGTATTTGCATTTGGTGCCGGTACAATTGGCGGAACAATGATTGACCAGATTCGTGACCAGAGAGAAAAACTTCTTAAAGAAAATGTTGATATTAAGGTTCTGGCAATTACAACAATTGATGGAATGATTCTCAAGGAAGATGGTATTAATCTTTCTAACTGGCGTGATCAGATGAAAAAGCCTGATTTCCCATTCAATTCAAATCAGAATGTTGATGACATCATTAAGTTTGTAAAAGAAAAGAAGCCTCTGAATCCGGTATTCGTAGATTGTACAGCAAGCTATGATTTGCCGGAGCGCTACCTGGACATTCTCAATGCCGGTATGAGCATTGCAACTCCAAACAAGCGCGCTAACTCTATGGATATCAAGTTCTACCACGAGCTTCGCCGTACAGCAAACAAGATGCACCGCCGCTTCCTTTACGAGACAAACGTAGGTGCCGGTCTTCCTATTATCGATACATTGCAGAATCTTTATAAATCCGGTGATAAGCTTGAAAGCTTCAACGGAATTATGTCTGGTTCTCTTTCTTATATTTTTGGAAAACTCGACGAAGGCGTTCCATTCTCTAAGGCTGTTCTTGAAGCAAAAGAACTGCGTTACACTGAGCCGGACCCACGCGATGACCTGAACGGAATGGACGTTGCCCGCAAGGGACTTATCATTGCCCGCGAATCTGGTTACGACATCGAGCTTTCTGATATCGAAATGTACAAGGTATTCCCTGACAGCTTTGATTCAAGCGGAACTGTAGAAGAGTTCTTGAAGAAGCTTCCTGAAGTTGATGACTACTTTGCAAAGAAAATTGCCGACCTCAAAAAGAAGGGTAAGGTTCTCCGCATGGGTGCTACAATCAAAGACGGAAAGGTTAGCGTTGGTATGATGGAAGTAGGTCAGGATGATCCACTTTACAGCGTAAAGGGTGGTGAAAACGCCTTTGTATTCTACACAGAGCGCTACCAGCCAATTCCTTTGACAGTCCGCGGATACGGTGCCGGTGCAGGCGTAACTGCAGCCGGTGTATTCGGAGATATTCTGCGTACGGTTTCTTTTAACCCTGAGAGATAGTTTTATGAAAAAGCTAATAGCTATTAGCTTTTAGCTATTAGCTTTTTTTGGAGTTTAAAAATATGGAAAAATACGTACTTAGCGTTTTAGTAGAAAACAAAACTGGTGTACTCAGTCGTGTGTCTGGGCTTTTCAGTCGCCGCGGTTATAACATCGACTCGCTTACAGTTTGTGCGACTAACAATCCTGAGCAGAGCCGTATGACAATTGTTGTTAAGGGTGATGAGCATATTCTTGATCAGATTCAAAAGCAGCTTGCAAAACTCGAAGAAGTGATTGCAATCAAAAAGTGTGAAACTTCGAGTTCTGTACAGCGCGAAATGTCTCTCATTAAGGTTCGCGCCGAAGCAAGTAACCGCGGAACAATTATCGAAACCGCCGACATCTACAAGGCGCGAATCGTGGACGTAAGCCTTGAATCAGTTATTATAGAAATTACCGGGAGTGAAGAGAAGGTTGAAAGTCTTCTGCGCCTGCTGGAGCCTTACGGAATTCTTGAATACGTAAGAACAGGTCTAACATCACTCGACCGTGGCAGTGGAGTGATGT
>CAKUWD010000120.1 GCA_934699065.1 uncultured Treponema sp. | reverse complement strand
GGCAGCTTTGCTCATTGTCTGGAAAATACAGTTGATAATCTTCAACGGCTGCAATCCTGCAGAATATTTGATTGCAGCTCTTTAAATATTACTTTCCCGATTACAATGCATTTTGGAATACGAATTGCTGATTCAAAGGTAGGTTTAGGGCCTGCAATGACACAGGCATCTCTTTGCATGAACAGTAATATTTCATCTGTGCAGAATACTTTTACAGCTTTCACAGAAAAAAATCTGAAACGAACTTATCTCGAGGCTGAAATAACTGCCAAAATGCAGAAGGCTCTGGATAACGGTGAATTTAAAATATGGTTTCAGCCGCAATATTCCGCCGCCACTAATAAACTGGTCGGGGCGGAAGCTCTTTGCCGCTGGGTAGAAGCAAACGGCAATATTATTCCGCCAGCCACCTTCATCCCCGTGGCCGAAAAAAACGGTTTCATTCGTTTTCTCGACGAAGAAATCTGGGTAAATGTATTTGCCACAGTTCGTTCATGGCTTGATGCAGGAATCGATCCTGTTCCTATTTCTATCAACATTTCTCGCATCAGTCTTGAAACTGATAAAATATATTACATTATAAAACGACTTAAAGAAAAATACGCGATTCCAGAAAAATATATACATTTCGAAATTACAGAATCTGCATCAATGGAAGCGCAGTCTCCATTGAATGCTAGAATACAAAAAATCCGCGAACTTGGATTTCAAATTGCAATGGATGATTTTGGAAGCGGTTATTCTTCCCTTAATTCTCTCAAGGATATGCCAATTGATATTCTTAAACTTGATATGGGCTTTATGCTTGGGGATGACAGTTTTAAACGTGGCGGAACAATCATTAATTATGTTGTGCGTATGGCACAGGGGCTTGAATATATTACTGTAGCCGAAGGTGTAGAAACTCAGGAGCAGGCAGACTTCCTGCGAAGTATAGGCGTAAATATTATTCAGGGCTTCCTTTTTGCAAAACCAATGCCAGAATCACAGTTTCTTGAGCTTATAAAAAACTCAGACAAAGAGACTAAAATAATCAGACCAAGAACTTTTGGGCAGATAGATGTAAGACAGTTCCTCACACCTGATTCTTCAGAGAGCCTTATGTTTGAAGAGTACACTGGCCCTGCTGCAATTTTTGAATATGATGATACAAATGATTCTCTTGTATTAATACGAGCGAACTATAAATATCTTAAGCTTTTTGAAATTGATGAGCTTTCATTTTCAGAAGCAAGAAAAAAGCTTCGTTCTCTGGTAGGAAAAGAATCAACCCTGCATCTTATTCAAATTATAAAGGAATCTCTTAAGGATAATAAAGAATCAACCTGTAATGTTGAAGTACGAACTTATATTAAACAAGCTCCAATCTGGATTAAGAACCATATATGGGAAATAAGCCGTAACGGATCAAAACATTCTTTTTATCTTCTTGCTGAGGACATTACCAGTTAAAAAATCACTGAAAGTACACTTGAACTTTCTAATAATCAGCTTGCTATGCTTATGGATAATTCTCAGGTAGGAATGTGTCTTTTACATGTAGAAGTTGACTTTAAACACATACTAACAGGAATGAGGACTCGTTTCTTACGTGCAAATAAGTCTTTCCTTGAAATGTCTGGTTATTCTGAAAAAGAAGTACTCTCCTGGACAGAAAAAGAAGGAATGAAGATTATTCATCCTAAAGACAGAGCCGGCTTTAAAGTAATTACAGTAAAGGCTTTTCTTGGAAAATTTAAAAAGCCGTATTCCTATGACTATCGCGCCATAAAGAAAGACGGCTCATATAAAAAAGTCAGAATTATAGTAACTGGAATTCAGCAGCCGGATAAATCCTTCATGCTGATTTCCAATTTTATTCTTCTAGATTAGGCGCTGGTCGCTCGCATAGCTCGCTCTGAGCCATTTCTTTCGATGAACCTAAATAGACTTACTGCCGTAAGTCTATTTTTAACGGTTCTTCGATTTTAGGCTTTCTTACTCATTGGACGAACTAAGAAACAGCTTAAGCACATAGCAACAGCATACAAAATAGTTGTTACGATAAGTACGTTCTGATATCCAACAGGATTAGCCTGAACTCCATGTACATCAATAAATGAACCAGTGTGCTTTACAATGTAAGAAGCCATCTGGTTTCCTGTAAGACCTGCAAATGCCCATGCAGAAAGTGTAATTCCGTGAATTGCAGAAATATTGCCCATTCCATAGTGGTCAGAAAGGAGGGTAGGAACATTAGAGAATCCTCCGCCGTATCCTGCATTTACGATGAAAATCAGAGCAAGTACAAATACGATAAGTACAGTATTTCCTGCTCCGTTTGCAATACCCTTTGTAAGAAGAACAATCAAAGTTGAAACAATAGAAAGTGTGAAAATTAACTTATAGATTGTGTTGCGGTCCTTAAGCTTGTCTGCCCATGCAGAGAAACCGAGACGTCCGCCTGCGTTGAACAAAGCAGAGATTGTAGAAATAATTCCGGCAGCAGCACCAAGTCCTACACACTTTACAATCATCTTTTCCTGAGAAATGATTGCAAGACCACATGTGATGTTGATGTAGAACATAAGCCAGATTCCAATGTAAGAAGCAATAGGTTCTGTCTTAAGAGTTGCAATAATTCCTTCGTCCTTAGATTTTGTCTGTGGTTCAACCCAACCTTCAGGTTTAGCAAGAATAAGGTGGCCGATGAACATCATTACAAAGTAAACACATGCAAGAATATAGAACATCTTGAAAACACCGCCTTCTCCAAGACCAGTAAGCATGCGGCTCATAATAGGAGAAGCGATAGCTTTAGCTGCACCAAAGCCTGCTACAGCAAGACCAGTTGCAAGACCCTTTTTGTCCTTAAACCAGAGCATAAGAGTCTTTACAGGAGAGAGGTAACCGGTACCAAGACCAATACCCATAATAAAACCGTAGCTTATGTAAATACCTACGAGAGAAAGTACGCTGTGGGGATTGTTTCCACCGTACCAGATAAAGAAGCCTGTGCCGGCCATGCCAAGTGCAAATGTAATTGATGCAATCAGAGATGATTTGTGAATATTTTTTTCTACAAGACCACCAAGGAAGGCAGCTGACATGCCGAGGAAGAATATTGCAAAGCTGAATGCCCATTCTACAGCGCCCTTAGAAAAGCCGATGTAGTCTGCAATTTCCTGGCTGAAAATTGACCAGCAGTATACAGTTCCGATACTGCAGTGAAGAAGGAGGGCCGGGATAGCTCCACGGATCCACTTGTTCTGAATGTTTTTCATTTTTAATGTTCCTTAGATTGAGGTTTTATACTATTTTATCAATCTAAGGAATATAAAACAAGTAGTAGGAGATAAACTAAAATTTTGTGCGGTAACCAAGGTCAATAGAAATGGCTCTGTCTGCACGTCCCCTGAAAAATTCCATAATTCGGATTGTACCTTGAAGATGAAGTTCTCCAGAAAGGAAGTTGCAGGTAATGTAAGGACTAATATTAATATTATAACTCTTTTCTGTAATTTCACTTAAAGAATCTTTTATAGTAAGAAAGTTTTTATCGATTAAGCCGACAGAAATATGGCTTCCATAGGTAAAGGAATTTATTCCGGCTAGAGAAGTTGTAGTATAGGCATTAATATTGATTCCAAGAGTATCTTCTATAAATAAAAGCTGTTTTACAGTATCTGGTGGAAGATTGAATAATGTAATATTAAGATGAGCATCTCTTAAAACAAGTCGTGGTTCTATAAGAAGGTAAATATCTTTAGGCGATACAATGGAATTTGAATTGCTTGCCATAAAACTTGCGTTATAAACTCCAGCCTGTAAGAATAAAGAATTTGTAAAATTATTACCAAGAAGAATTGTTGTTCCAGCGTGCCAATATACTTTTTCTACGGCTATAAGTACATCTTCACCCTTGTATTTATCAGCAAGAGGAATTCCAATTCCTACTGCAAAGTCAATAGTCAGGAAGCGCATAACAGATGCAACTCTCAAATCTCCATTTAAAACATAGTATTTATCATCTTCATGATTTACATACAGATAAGGACCGAATGCCAGAGGAATTGAATGAAGTTTTGCAATATCTGCAATACCAATACCAAAATGAGGGTAGAGAATAGAACCTGGACGTCCAAGATAGTTTTCCGTAATTTTTGAACCAATAGGAGTAATGTTAAAATAACGCTGAAGAAAAATATCAGAACCGATAGGGTCATAAGTTCCAAGGAAGAAACTCAAATAATTTGTAAAGTCAGAGAGGTTTCCTCTGCAAATTAAAGAAATCTCATCTATTTGAAATTTTGAGTCAGTTTCATGAAACAAACTTTGTCCAAGTAAGTCTCCGGTATTAAGTGAGAATTCTATGTGACTCCATAAATTCTGGGTAAAGTTGAACTGTCCCATAAAAAATGCCTGAAGCTTTAAGTCAGGGTCATACTGTTCTTTTTCAGGATTTGCGGCGTAATTTAATCTTCCTCCTGCATATCCGCTGAAAGAAGATGCTGCTGAAAGTGTTGAGAGCAGGAAAAAACTGATTAATATTCCAAGGACAATTCTTTTACGCATATATAAAACTCCTGATTGTTTATCGGCATAAAAAGCTGTAAGCATTAATAAAATATCTAATATGCATTAAAATATAGAAGAAAAACGTTAAAAATACCATAAAAAATAAATTTTCTCATTCAATATAAGTTTTCGCTTGAAATATGTGATTTTAGGGGTATAATAGTTCTATATGAGTGATTATCTTGACCCGAATAACGAAGAACTGTTGAAAGACTTCTTCGCAGAAGCAGAACAGCAGGTAGAACAGCTGGAGAGTAATATTCTCGTTATTGAAAATGATCCTTCAAATCACGAAGCGATTGATGAGATATTCCGTGCAGCTCATACACTTAAAGGTGGTTCTGCAACAGTAGAAATGATGGAACTTTCTCACTTTACACATACTGTAGAAGATGTGCTTGATGAGATTCGTTCCGACAGACTTAAGGTAGACGAAGACGTAGTTGATCTTCTCCTCACTTCAATAGACGTAATCAAGGCAATGCTTGAAGCACGCCAGAATGGAAGTATTTACGAAGAAAACATTGATTCAATTGTAGAAAAACTTCACGGATATATTCCGCAGAAGGGCGGCAAGGCAACGGCTAAAGCTGCGGCTCCAAAAGCTGCGCCAAAACCAGCTCCTGCCCCTGTTCCTCAGCCTGCAGAAGCTGCACCGGCTGCTTCTGCAAATGCTCTTGTTCTTCCAGATATTACGGAAGATGATTTTGCAGAGCTTAAACAGACTTGTGAAGGCAACCAGAAACTCTGGTGTATTGCAGTTAAGTTTGATGAAAGCAATCCAATGAATACAGTAGGCGGCATTCAGGTTTTTGCTGCACTTAAGAATGTGGGTAATGTGCTTAAGACAGTTCCTGATTTTGATGCCCTTTATGAAGATCAGTTTTATGAGAATGTATTCTATTATGTTGCTACAGAGGCTGATGGTCCGGAAATCGAAGACTGTGCCTTCCTTAGTGATGTAACTCTTATTACCGATGCACATCTTCTTGAAGATTATACAACAGGAACTGCAGCAGATCCTTCTGTTGCAAAATCTGTGGCTTCAGCTCCTGTTCAGGCAGCACCAGCTGCTTCGGCTCCAATTACTCCTTCAGACGAACTTCCCGCAGGAAAAAATATGACTGCAGCTCAGTCAGAGCTTTTGGGCGATATTCTGAACGACAATGTTCTTAAGCCTGAAGTAAAGAAAGAAGAGAAAAAGGCTGAGCCAAAGAAAGAAGTTGCCGCTCATGCACAGCAGGGGTCAATTCTTCGTGTTGATTCACGCCGAATTGATAACCTCTTGAATCTTGTATCAGAAGCTGTAATCAACAAAGCATCATTCAACCAGCTTGCAATGCAGAATGCAGCTGAACTTTCACGCTTCCAGTCAATCGAAGCAGAATACAAAGAAAGACTTCATAATCTTTTCGACAAGCTTCCAGACTATATGGAGCAGATAAAAGAAGGTGTTTCTTCTGTAGATATAAGAAAGAGTATTCTTAAAGAATACGGTGCCCTCAGCAATATTTTTGATGAATATGAATCTGAGGCAAAGAGTATTTCTGGTAAGTTCCGTTCATATACACAGAATCTCGGTACTATTGCCGGAGATCTCCAGGAAGGTGTAATGAAAATCCGAATGGTTCCAATCAATCAGATTTTCAGCCGATTCCCTCGTGTAGTACGTGACTTACAGAGAGATCTTAATAAGAAAATTGACCTGGTAATTGAAGGTGAGGATACAGAACTTGATAAATCGGTTGTAGAAGATCTTCTTGATCCGATTATGCACTGCGTCCGAAACTCTGTAGACCATGGTATTGAAACTCCAGAGGCTCGTACCGCTGCCGGAAAACCGGAAACTGGTACAATCCTTCTTAAAGCTTCAAATGAAGGTAACCAGATTGTAATCGAAATTAAAGATGACGGTGCTGGTATCGATGTAGAAAAGGTACGTAAAAAGGCTGTAGAGCGTGGGCTTATTCATCCGGATAAGGCTGTTACAGAGCAGGATGCTTTCAATCTTATTATGCAGCCTGGTTTCTCTACAGCAGATAAGATTTCGAATATTTCAGGACGTGGTGTTGGTCTTGATGTAGTAAAGACTATGATCAACAACCTTAAGGGAACTATTTCTATCAACTCTGCTAAGGGTAAAGGTACATCGTTTATTATTAAACTTCCTCTTACTCTTGCAATTATTCAGGGCTTGCTTGTAAGAGTTGGAAAAGAAGTTTACTCAATTCCTATTGCAAACGTTATTGAAAGTCAGTGTATTAATATTTCAGAAATCAATCATATTGATAATTATGAAATCTTAAATGTACGTAATGAGGTTATAAGTATTCTCAGACTTTCAAGATTGTTCGGTATTCCTGAAACAGTTAAGTCTGATGAGTGTTATATCGTAATTGTAGGTACTCAGGAAAAGAAGATTGGTGTAATGGTAGATGCATTGATCGGAGAAGAGGATGTTGTAATTAAACCTCTGAAAGATCAGTTCACAAATTCTCCAGGTATTGCCGGTGCTTCAATTCTTGGTGATGGTTCTGTTTCGCTGATTATAGATGTTGGTCAGCTTCTTGATCTTGGTGTAAAGCAGGAACTTCTTGCTCAGGCTCAGGAAGATGCCCAGTATGCTCAATAATAGAGGTGTTTTTGTATGAATGCAGAAAATGAGACTTTAGTTGCAACACAGCTTGCCCAGCAGCTTGAAGAAAAAAAAGAAAATGCCGCTCTTGTTGATTTTAAGATGGTAACTTTTTCACTTGCTGATAAAGATTATTCAATCGACATCATGCATGTAAAGGAAATTGCGAAAGCCGGACGTTTTACTTTCGTTCCGAATACACTTCCTTTTGTTCTTGGTGTATATAATCTTCGTGGTGAAATCATACCTATTCTTGATTTGAGAATCTTCTTTAATATAGAAGTTCCTCCACGTGATGAAAACAAGCTTGAAAATATGCTTATTCTTCAGGTTGAGGATCAGAAGTTTGGTGTTGTAGTTGATAAAATAGATAAGGTTATTGGTGTACAAAAGAGTTCTATTCAGCCACCTCATCCATTGTTTGGTGATATCAACATCAAATATATTGATGGTGTAGTAGAAAGTAATAACAGACTTTATGTATTGCTCGACATTACAAGAATTTTCTCTTCAAAAGAAGCTGCCGAAGCACCTGTTCCGGGAGTTAATTTTGAAAAACCTCAAAGAATCGTAAAGCAACCTCTAAAAGCAGCACCTGTTCCAAAAGCTCAGGCAGCAGCTGTAGCAGAGGGGGGCATGGTAAAATCTCCGGCTGATATTGCAAGAGGCATTTCAGGCGGTGATGCTTCTGCAGAAGAAGACGCTTCTTCTGTAGATATCAAATTTATTAGCGAAAGCCTTCTTACCTATAAGAATTTCACTGTATCTTCAGTAAATTCAACCTGGATAAAGCACAGATATTCAGAATGGTCTAAGGAAACTAAGAAAAATCAGCTTCAGAATTCCGATGATGCAGATTCATTCCTTAAGCCTTTCTGGTCACCTTTTACCAACAACTGGTGGTCAAAAGAATATGCTGATGCTGTTTTCAAGGTTCTTCCTGATAATGCTGCAAAGCAGATTGTTGTTTGGAATCCGGGCTGTGGAAAAGGCACGGAAACATATTCTCTGGCATGTGTGCTTAAGAAACGTTATCCAGATGCAAAAATAAGAATTTATGCACAGGATATCGACCTTCTGAATGTATCAAATGCGGGTCTTATGTCTGTTCCAGCAAATCTTGCTTCAGATTGGTATTCTCCTTATTTGACAAAAAAAGCAAACGGGGAGTATACTTTTAGTCAGGAGATTAAAGACAGCATAATGTTTGAGTATCATGATTGCAAACATACTAATGCATTACCTGCAGTAGATATTATTTTTGCTCGTGATATTCTTTCTCTGCTGGATGAAAAGGCTCAGGAATCTGTAGTTAACGATTTTATCGAAAAAATGAAAGGCAATGCAGTTGCCATTATCGGTGAAAACGAAGAGATGCCGGATTCCTTTAGTTTTGGTGAGAATGCTGTTGGTACGCTAGTTGCGTATACAAAGGATTAATAAAGCAAATAAAATAGGAGATTAAGATGCGAGTAGAGTATATTAACCCGTTTGTTGAAACTTCATTCCGTGTACTTCAGGAAGTGCTCGGAGGCGCAGAGGTAAAACGCGGTGATTTGTATTTGAAATCAACTGCTATGCCTGTTATGGGTGTTGCTGCATTGGTTGGTCTTGCTGGAGATGTAGAAGGTCGTGTACTTTTTGACATGACTATGGAAACTGCATTGAATAT
>CAKUWD010000119.1 GCA_934699065.1 uncultured Treponema sp. | reverse complement strand
AATTTTATCAGTGCTCTTACCAGTATCTTTAGCAAGATACTCTATAGAAAGCTTCTTTAATCTTATGATTTCTTTAGCCAGAATGCTGATATCACTTTCCTGTCCTTCAACTCCACCACGAGGCTGGTGAATCATAACACGGCTTGAAGGAAGAGCGTAACGCTTACCCTTTGTTCCGCCTGCAAGAAGAATTGCAGCCATGCTTGCAGCCTGACCCATACAGATTGTCTGAATGTCGCATTTTACATATTTCATTGTATCGTAAATTGCAAGACCGGCTGTAACTGCTCCTCCAGGAGAGTTGATGTAAATGCTTATATCTTTTTCAGGATTTTCTGATTCAAGGAAGAGAATCTGTGCTACGACGAGATCTGCCATTGCATCATTAATTTCTCCGTCGATAAATACAATGCGGTCTTTCAAAAGTCTGGAAAAAATATCATAGGTTCGTTCTCCGTTTCCAGTTTTTTCAACAACATACGGAACCAGTGTGTTCATCTGTTCGTTCATAAAATCCCCTTAAATAACTGTCATCCTGAGCTTGTTTCAGGATCCAGATAATAAAGATTCCGAAACAAATTCGGAATGACTATATATTGATTATAAATATACTGAATTTTTTGATTATAGGGTAGTAGAAATATAGAAAAAAAATACGGTGGTTTCGATACACCGCTTGCGCGGCACTCAACCACCGTATTTTCTGTATATCCGGTGGTTGGAGTAGTACGGTGCTAAAGCACCTATCGTATCGAAACCACCTTTATATAGAACTAGTAAGCCATTCCAGCATTAGCGAAGAGTTCTTTGAAAGACATCTTGTCGCCCTTAGAAACCTTTACTTCCTTATAGATTTCGTCGTAAAGCTTGTTTTCTTTAGCGTCGTCAATAAGGTATTCCTTAGCGCGTGGATCTTCGTAGTGCTTTTTAACTTCTTCTACAGTCATTCCGCCTTCTTCTGCAATCTTAGCATACTGAGCTTCGATTTCTTCTGGAGTTACGCTGATATTGCGGTCGCGGATGAGGCAGTCAACGATGATGCGGCTCTTAAGCATCTTTTCACTGTCGCCAGTCCACTGCTGGAGCATAGCTTCTTTTGTCTGACCAGAAGCTGCGATCATTTTGTCCAGCTGTTCTGGAGTTGTCTGGAACTGCTGAGCCATCATTCTCCAGCGGCCATCGAGCTCTGCCTGAAGCATTGAAGCAGGAATATCGAACTTGTTCTTTTCAACAAGCTGCTCGAGGAGAGAATTGTTCTTCATTTCCTTTACGCGGCGGCTTGCAGCAAGTTCCATATTCTTTTTGATGTCTGCTTTCATATCATCGAGAGTCTTGTACTTCTCGTTGCAGTCCTGAGCAAAGTCATCATCGAGGGCAGGGAGATCGCGAAGCTTTACAGCCTTAATAGTTACGCGGATTTTCTTTGTTTTTCCAGCGAGTTCTTCATCAGGATCGTCCTTCTTGTACTTCTTTGTGATGTCTTTAGTTTCGTCTTTCTTCATACCGATGATTTCGTCATCGATTTTATAGATGTTTTCGCCGCTTCCTACAGTGAATACGAAGTCAGAGCGTTCTGTACCTGCGATAACGTTTCCATCATCATCAAGTTCAGAATAGTTGATTGTTACGATATCATCTTTTGCAACAGTTGCATCTTTCTTTTCGATTACCATTGCATTGCGTTCCTGCATACTCTTAAGTTCATCTGCGAGGTCGCTATCCGAAATAGTTACCTGAGGCTCTTTTACATTTACGCCAGAGAAGTCTTTTACACTTACCTTAGGGAATACGTCGTAGTGAACTGTGTAAGTAAGATCCTTTGTCATATCGAGTTCTGGAGTTTTGTCCATAACAGGCTGTGAATATGGAAGAGGGCGATTATCAACTTCTTCCTTGAAGATTTCATCGAATGACTGGTCAATAAGAGTTCCTATTGTATCGGCTTTGATAGAATCTCCGTATTTGCGTTCCAAAACATTCTGAGGTACATGACCCTTACGGAAACCAGGAATCTGAGCGTGTTTTACATAATTTGCAAGTGTTGATTTGTAAGCGCTCTCTACTTCTGCCTTTTCAATTGTTACAGTAAGCTCAACTGCCGATTTTTCAAGACTCTTGAATTCTTTCTTAAGTTTCAATTTATACTCCTGACTTGTGTCATCCCGAACTTGATTCGGGATCCCTTTGTAAGAGATGCTGAAACAAGTTCAGCATGACAGAATTTAATATAGATCTATTTTTATAATAAAATAGAGACACAATTTTTTTTGCGTCTCTATTGTAAGATTTAAGCGGAAAACGGGAGTCGGACCCGCGACATCCACCTTGGCAAGGTGGCGCTCTACCACTGAGCTATTTCCGCATTATTCTGTATTACAGGCAAACGCCTTTAATCGAGCGGAAAACGGGAGTCGGACCCGCGACATCCACCTTGGCAAGGTGGCGCTCTACCACTGAGCTATTTCCGCATAAATCTGTTTGTAGTCGAAAAAAAGTGCGGGGGGAGAGACTTGAACTCTCACGCCGAAGCACCAGATCCTAAGTCTGGCGTGTCTGCCAATTCCACCACTCCCGCGGGTGATTTCTCATTCAAGTCTTGCGACTACGGGAAATTAGAATATAGAAAACTTTGATTTATGTCAATAGTATGCTATAATAAAATAATGGAATTAAACAAAAAGTTCATTGCCAGAATGACACGCTTGTACGGCGTTATAGTTTTAATCTCAAATGTAATAGCCGTTATGGTTCCGCAGCTCATTTCAATTCCTGTTCTGGATGAGCATAATAATAAGAAATGGGAAGCCTTCCTCGAAAATAATCAGCTTGCCCCTGTTGCAATGGTATTTGCTTTTCTGGTGCCGTCTCTGGTATGTGTTATTTATTCTTACCGCATATTCACATCTGATGAAAAAATAGTAAAAAATGTTGCAGAAATTCCTTCTGTTTTTTCCCTGTCATCTGTAATAGGGTGGAATCTCTACTATCTTATTGAAATTCCTTTTGTAATTTATGCCAGAGCACAGTTTGGTATTTATATAAAAGCAATACTTATTTCAAGCTGGGCTTTTGCACTTTTTTCGGGAATGACAGCCTGGACACTTTCTTATCTGGCAATTGAAATTCTGAATCGTACTATATTATTACCAAGAGTTTTTCCGGAAGGACACATAAGCCGAAACGGTTTTTCTTTCAGACCTTCTTTCAAGCATCTGATGATTTTCTGCTTTATTGTTTCTTCTGTTTTTCCGGTTGTAATTCTTCTTTCAAGTTATATTTCTGTACAGGTTAATAATGGTCTTGAATTGCATAGCGGTGTTATAATTGTTTCTGTTCTTCTTTTAGTTATTGCCTTTATCATTACAATTAGTCTTTCAAAGCTGATTTTGAATCCGCTTAAAAGCCTTACTGAAGCTTCCAAAAGAATCCAGAAGGGAGATTATAAAAGTCGGGTAGGTATAGTTACTTCTGATGAACTTGGAGAACTTGCAGACAGTTATAATGATATGGCTGATTCTCTTGCTGAAAAAGAGTTTATGCGGGATACCTTTGGTAAGGTTGTAGATCCGGAAGTTCGTGATTATCTTATGTCTGGTGCAGGTAAGGCTTCTCTGGGAGAGGCTCTTGGCGGTGAAACCAGGGAAGTTACAGTTTTATTCTGTGATATACGAAGTTTTACGGCAATGAGTGAAAAAATGGCGGCTGCCGAGGTTGTTTCGCTTTTGAACAGGTATTTTACGGCTCTCGGAAAGTGTATTACGGCTCATCACGGTATTATTAACAAGTATATCGGGGATGCCATTATGGCGATTTTTGGTGCGCCGGTGCGTTCGCAAAACAGTGCTTTGGATGCCTTTGAGGCGGCGCGGGATATGAGACGGACTCTTTCAGAGTTAAATGTAGAATTTGAAAAAGAAGGTCTGCCTGTCATTAAATTTGGAATTGGAATTCATACAGGGCCTGTTTTTGCCGGAACAATAGGTGCTGAAAACCGCATGGAATATACAGTAATTGGTGATACTGTGAATACTGCAAGCAGAATAGAATCTCTGTGTAAAACTTATAAAACTGATTTACTTTTGTCACAGGATTCTGCAGAAAAGCTTGGAACCTCTGAAAGTAAATTGACTTTTGTTGCAGATGCAGAAATCAGGGGGAAGTCAGAATTGATGAAAGTTTATACTCTTAAATAACATTTAAAGTAGAAATTAAATAGATAAAATGTTATAATACAAATCTATGAGTGAACTTGAAAATAACACATCTTTAGCTGAAGATGATGAAATCAGCCTTATTGACCTTTTTTCTGTTTTAATCAGACACAGAATGATGATTATAATTGGCACAATTGCTGTTTTTGTTCTTGCAGCTTTGTATCTTTTTGTATATCCAATGCTTTCTCCTAAAGCTATGCCTAGAGAAAGTACTGTAGAATATTCAATTTCTGTAACACCTGTTCCATCTATTATTGCCAGTGAATTACCACCAAAATACAGTAGTTTGAAAACTGTTCTTAATGCAGAATTTACTGATAATGTTTTTCTTGTAAAAGAACTTTCAAAAAATAATCCCTTTGTTTCTGGGGATGGAAAAGAACTTACAGATTTTGAATTTAATCAGTTTGTACAGAATCTTCAGAAAGACAAAAAAATTACAGTATCCCAGGCTCCTGTTCGTGATGAAATTATTGTCAAAATGAAAATACCGGAAGACAATCTTGAGGTAGCAACCAGACTTGTTGATAGTATGATTTCTTCTGTAAACGAGGCTGTTGAAACTCCTTTCCTTACAGAAGTTTCAAAAATGAAAAAGTCAAAACAGGAAACTTATGATGAAATTAAGGCTACCTTCTCAGAAAACTCAAACATTACAGATGCTCAGATTCTTATGCTCACTGTAAGACAGGTTAATGAGTTTATGGATACATATAAATGTATTTCTGAAAGAACTCTTGAGCCTTTTGTCATTTTGGAACCTATGGGCCGCGTAAAGAAAATAATTATAGCTACTTTTGCAGCTTTCTTTATATTAGTATTCGTTGCCTTTCTTCTAAATGCTATAGAAAATATCAAAAACGATCCTGAAGCCAGTGGTAAGATTAAAACTGCCTGGGATAAAGGTAAGTTTGGCCGAAAATAAGGCTGGAACATTTTGCTTCTCAAACTTGCATTAAAAAGTGTAATATCTCGCCGCAGTTCTCTTGTAATAGTAATATTCATCAGTTTTGCGGAGTGTCTTTTCTGCCAGGCAAAAGCAGTATTTGACAGTACAGAACAGGGAGTACAGACAAACTATATTGCAAGTTTTACTGGTGACTTTATCATAAGACCTGTTTCCAAATCACAGCAAAGTCTTTTTGGTGATGAAACACCAGTTACTGGAGAACTTACAGTTCTTAATACTCTTGTTCCTTACGAAAATATTTCTGAAACACTTTTACAAATGCCGGAAGTAGAAGGCATTACAGGGCAGGTTTCTGGTGCTGCAATGGTAGAGCGTTCTGATGGAGCTAACAGAAGTGCAACCTACGTTTTTGGTGTAGAAGGCGAACCTTATATTTCCCTGATGAAATCAATACATATTTTACGTGGTGCACCTTATCTTCATGGAGAGCGTGGTGCTATGCTTTGCAGACAGGTTGCAGAAAAACTTGATGTTGATGTAGGTAGTACAATTCAGTTTATAGTTTCAGATGGACCAAATTATAAAATTCGTGCAGCAACAGTTACCGCAGTTTTCGAATACGATATCTACAATGAGATATTCGGACGTTTTATTATTGCAGATCCTATAACAGTACGTTCTCTTCTTGGAATTACGGAAGTTTTTTCACTGGAAGATTACGACCTTGGAGAAGAAAATACAAATCTTTTTTCTGAAAATAATGATTTTGAAGATTTTGATGACCTTTTCTCGGATGCAACTGATTATTCAGAAGCCCTGACAACAGAAGAAAGTGAAGAAGAAACTAATAATTCAACTACAGATTCAACAAATATAGAATCAGAAAATCAGATATCAGAAAGTACAAGCTGGAATTATATAATTGTTCGCTTAAAAGAAGGTCAGAATACAAAGCATCTTATGAAAAAGGTTTCTCGAATTCTTAAAAAAAATGACTGGCCTGTTCAGGTTGCAGACTGGCGTCATGCAGCAGGAAGTACAGCTCTTTACCTTTTCTGGATGCGTAAAATCTTTAATATAGGTATTGTGATTGTTCTTTCAGCAGGCTTTATTATTGTAAATAATTCACTTGTAATTAATATTCTGGACCGAACACGAGAAATCGGTACTTTGCGCGCAATAGGTGCAAAAAAACGCTTTATTTCTCTACAATGTATGATAGAAAATATTATTCTTACATTGACTAGTGGTGTACTTGGTGTTATCAGTGGTACAATTTGTACACATTTTATTAATAAAGCAAATATAGTTCTTAATAATTCTTTTCTGGTTCAGCTTTTTGGTTCTGAAGCAATTAAAGTTTATGTTAATAGTGAAAATGTGCTAAAGCTTTTTATATTAGTTCTGGCTCTTGCTCTTTTAGGCTGGATTTATCCTGTTATTAACGCATTGAAGGTAAGTCCTATAGATGCAATTCAGGGGGCAAAATGAAAGACGAACTTAAAATGGGCTTACGTTCAATCCTTTACCGCCACAAGCAATATCTTTCTTTGTTTCTTGTTTGCATGTTTGGAGTAGGAGTTTCATTGTTTTGTCTTTTTTCGGTAAGAGGTATGCTTTCTGCACTTGAGGATAAAGCCCGTATTTATTATGGCGGAGATTTACAGTTCATAGGTGGCTGGGGACTGGATCAGCCGGTTTCCAATACAGAATTATTAGTTCCTTTTTTTTCAGATGATACTGTAATTGCAGAACGCTTTGATTTTAATGCTGAATATGCTGCCTTATTTTTTGAAGGAACTGGAGTTCGCCAAAGAGTTATAAAAGGTGTAAATTTTGAAAAAGAAAAAAAACTCTTTGCAAATTTTAATTATATAGAAGGAAGTGCAGAAGGAGTTTACGGAACAAACGGTATACTTCTTTCTGAACCTATTGCAAAAATGCTGGAAGTTCATGTTGGCGATGAAGTTACCTTTATGTTACGTAACTCTTCCTGGCAGATAAACACAATTCCTGTAATTGTAAAAGGGATTTTCCGCGATTCAAGTCTTTTTGGAATGTATACTTCTTATATGGATATAAAGCTGCTTTCAAATGCTTACGGCTATTCAACAGATTATTGTAACCGTATCTGCATAATGCTTCCGGATGGATCTCCGAACAAAAAAGATATAGAAATGTATCAGAATAAGCTTTCTGAGAAGTTTAATATGTATCATCTTGTAGAAGATAAAAATGAATATTATAACAATTGTCTATATACTGAAAATCAGCCTTTTGCATTAATCAAACTGAGTGCAAATCTACAGGATATTCAGATTATTATAGATGCAATGAAAATTATTGTTGCTTTTGTTATAATAATGCTCATTGTAATAATTGTTGCGGGAGTAAGCAGTACTTTCCGTGTTATTGCAATGAAAAGAATAAATGAAATTGGTATTTATAAAGCCATAGGAATGAGACGAATGAAAATCTATGGAATGCTGCTTGCAGAAACATTTATTTTAATTTCTGCAGGTTGTATATGTGGATTTTTATTTGCCTGTCTTATAAATAAGCTTCTTTCTTTTATCAATTTCTCATTTATTCCGGCATTTGATATATTCCTTGTTAATGGAAATGTAAAGGGAATCATATCAATATATTACTTTGCTGCAATTTTTATTGTGGTTCTTGTAACTACTCTTACAGCTGTAATGTTTGCTGTTAAGAAATCTGTTTCTGTTACACCTTGCCAGGCTCTGGCAGTGACTGAATAACAATATTGGGGGAAAAAATGACATTACTAACAAAAAAGAATGGTATATTGGCTTTGTTTCTGTTAATATTTGCAGGAAATCTTTTTGCGATTTCTGAATCTGAAGCTCAAAACTTATTACAGAAGGCAGAGGACAATACTTCTTTTTATGAGACGGATTTTAAGGGAAACTATACGGTTGTGCAGAATAAGCCTGGCGAAGGTCAGAATCTTACAGAGGCTGTTATGTATCGTCGTGACAGGGCTTCTTCCTGGACAATTCTGATTACAGGTCCTGCAAAAGAAAAGGGTAAGGGCTATCTTCAGTTTGATAATAATATCTGGTTTTTTGACCCTGCAGACCGCCGCTTTACTTTTACAAGTGCTAAAGATAAATTTCAGAATACCAATGCTAATAATTCAGACTTTGCACCACAGCATTATGCCCGTGATTATGCAATTGAATCTACACAGGAAGTTACACTCGGAAGAATGCAGTGCATTCTTTTTACCTTAAAGGCAAAGGTAAACTCTGTAGATTATCCTATGCTTAAGCTCTGGGTTACAAAAGATGATGGTCTTGTACGTAAAAAGGAAGATTATTCTCTAAGTGGACAGAAGCTTCGTACTACAGCAATTCCATCTTACCAGACTATAAAAGCCATTGAAAAAAGCTATTTTATTCCGGTTTCAATGCTGATTCAGGATAATCTTCGTGGAAAGAAAATCAGCGGAAAAATGCAATACGAACAGACTCAGATTACAATCAGAAATGTTGTGTTTGAAAAAGTAGCTGATTCTGTATATACTAAGCCATATCTTGAAATGATGAGTGCTAAATAATTTTATGAAGAAAGTATTTTTTATATCAATCTTCCTGATTGTTTCAGCTTTTATGATTTTTGGACAGGAAGATTCAGAGCAGAATAGCCTTGAAGAGACAGAAATAAATCAGGAAGAGTTTTCAGATGCATCAGAAGCAGAAGCTTTAAGTGACTTTGATGATTTTGATTCGATATTTAAT
>CAKUWD010000118.1 GCA_934699065.1 uncultured Treponema sp. | reverse complement strand
TCAGCATCTTTTTTATAGATTCCGAAACACACATTCGTAGCAGGTGCGTGCGAATGTGGCGTAGCGTTCGGAATGACGATAAATTGGAGACCACAATGATTTATTATGTAAACGCAAAAGCAAAAAGAAACGGAAACGGAAGCAAAACTTCCCCTTTTAAGACAATCAATCAGGCGGCTGCCATTGCCAAGGCGGGCGACGAAGTTCTTGTTGCACCGGGCATCTACCGTGAACAGGTAGTTCCAAAGGCCGGCGGCTGTGGCGATGGACCGGACCAGAGAATCACTTATAAATCAGAAAAACCACTTGGTGCCGTAATCACAGGTTCAGAAGCCCTTAAGGGCTGGAAAAAGTTCAAGGGAGATGTCTGGACTGCAAAGGTAGATAACGGCATTTTCGGCGGCTACAATCCATATACAAGCTACGTTTGCGGCGACTGGTATTTTGCACCAACCGTACGCCACACAGGCTGTGTTGTTTTGAACGACAGAATGATGTATGAAACTGCAAGCCTGGACGAGTGTCTTGCAGGAAAGGCAGACCCATGCGCCTGGAATCAGAAGGAATCTGAATACAAATGGTTCTGCGAGCAGGAAGGAGAAGCCCCTGCCCTCCAGTATAATGATGACGGAAGCTGCTCCGCGAGCTCGGCCGAATATATCGTAAATGCCCAGGCCAAGGAAATTAAACGCGGCCGCTACACAGTTTTCTACTGCAACTTTAAGGGTCTGGACCCTAACAAGGAAAATGTTGAAATCCTTGTTCGCCGCAACTGCTTTATGCCGGATCAGAACGGACTCAACTACATCACCGTAAGCGGCTTTAAAATCTGTAACGGTGCTACAACCTGGGCGCCACCGGCCGCCTACCAGGACGGACTTATCGGCCCGCACTGGAGCAAGGGCTGGATTTTCGAAGACCTGGAAGTCTGCAACAGCCGCTGCTGCGGAATCTCTCTCGGCAAATACCGCGACGAAGAAAACGACATGTACTTTTATACAAAGCACCTCAAGAGCCCTACCCAGATGGAACGAGATGCAGTTTGCCGCGGCCAGTATCACGGCTGGACAAAAGAGAATATCGGCTCACACATTGTGCGCCGCTGCCACGTTCACCACTGCGAGCAGACTGGTATTGTTGGTCGAATGGGCGGTGTTTTCTCAACAATCGAAGACTGCCACATTCACCACATCTGTAATTCTCAGCAGCTGGGCGGTGCCGAAACTGCAGGCATCAAGCTGCATGCGGCAATTGACGTTGTAATCCGCCGCAACCACATTCACGACTGCATTATGGGTGTATGGCTGGACTGGGAAGCCCAGGGAGCACGAATCAGTCAGAACCTCATGTATAACAATCAGAGACCGGAAGGCCGCGAGGCAGCCAAGGGCGCAATGTTCAGCACAGACGTCTTTATTGAAGTTGGCCACGGACCTACAACAATCGACAACAATCTCCTGCTTTCAAAGGTTTCTATCACAATTCCAAGCGAAGGTATTGCTGTTGTTCACAACCTGATTCAGGGTTCTTTCAGCCTTATCAATTCCGGAGTAGACAGCATTGTAAACGGTCAGAGAGAGCCGCGCTATACTCCTTACCACATCCGCCACCGCACAGAGGTTGCGGGCTTTATGACAATTCTCCACGGAGACGACAGAATCTACAATAATATTTTTGTTCAGACCTTTGATGTAAAGGACAAGGAAAAGACCGCAGCCGCAGCCGACTACGAGGTTGTAGGTACTGCCCCATTCGACATCTTCCCTACTTACGAAGACTGGATTAAAAACTTTATGATGGACAGAGAGCCTGATATGGGACCTCTGGCTGAATATCACTTTGGTCATCTGCCGGTCTGGCTTGGCGGAAATGTTTACCTGAACGGCGCCACAGTCTGCAAGCATGAAAAAGACAAGCTTGTAGTGGCCGGTAAAAACAAGGCAAAAATCAGCCTTAAGGCCGGCAAGTTGGCAAGCAATCTGAAAGAACTGCTTGGTGACTACACAACAGGTGTAATCACCACTAAAGTGCTCGGCTCTGCCTTTGAACCTGAACAGCGTTTTGAAAACCGCGACGGCAGCGACATCATTTTCAATGAGGACTTCTTCGGAAACCACCGGGGCACTCACGTTATTCCGGGCCCGTTTGCAGAACTTGCAGAGGAGATAAAGGTTTTGTAAAATTGTTGTAATATGAACAATTTGAAAACAATTCCGAATTACAATTCACTGGCCGGAGCGCTTGTCGATCTTTTTGGTACTTCAGTTGCCATCACACAAACCGACAGGCTTTCCGGCGGTGATATTAATAAAGCATATGGTCTTACGCTGAACACTGGCGATAAGATTTTTATGAAAGCGAATGCAAAAAGCAATGCTGCTTTTTTTACAGCAGAGGCTGCTGGTCTTCAGGCAATTGCCGCTACAAATACGATAGGAACTCCGAAAATTCTATGTACAGGGACTGATGACGGTGAAGATGTCGGCTACAGTTTTCTTCTTTTGGGATTTATAAACAGTGCTGGCAGGCGTAAGGATTACTGGGAAACTTTTTCTCAGGAACTTGCGGCTATGCACAAGGCGGACACAAGAAAATTTACGGTGGTTGAGCCCGTCGAAACCACCTGTGAAAGTTTCGGCTTTTTTCAGGATAACTTTATAGGGGCTGGCGCACAGAAAAACACCCCTGCTCCAAATTGGATAGACTTTTACCGGGACTGCAGGCTAGCCCCACAATTCCAGAAAGCTGATTCTTATTTTACAAGCGAAGACAGGACAAAAATCACAAAGCTTTTAGACAGACTTGAAGATTTTCTTATTGAACCGGAAGCCCCTTCCCTTTTGCATGGTGATCTCTGGAGCGGAAATGTAATGCCAGGTCCAGACGGAAAAGCCATGCTGATTGATCCGGCCACTTATGTGGGCCACCGAGAAGCAGACCTTGCAATGACAGAACTCTTCGGAGGCTTTCCACCTGAGTTCTATGACGCTTATCGCAAAGCCGCTCCACTGCAGCCGGGCTATGAAGACAGGCGCGATTTATACAATCTCTATCAGCTGCTCAATCACTTAAATCTTTTTGGCCCGACATACCTCGGCCCGGTTTTAAGTATTGTCAGTGAATATGTTTAGAACTTAATAACCTTTGGAGCTGCGCTGAAGCTGCTTATTGTTGCAGTCGCATTCTTAAAGTAAAGCACTTCAGTATTATCATCATCAGGAGAATACATAGCCTTAAGGTCCGGATAATGTTCGAGCATATCAACCTTAGGCTCGCGGCGGTCATCACGGACAAGCTCTCCGGCAAGACGAAGCCAGGTGCCGCTTGCACCGTCAAAGCAGCAGAGTTCAACCTTAGGATTTTTCTGAATCTGCTTTGAAACATCCTTACTCTTTCCTGTCTGAATGTAAAGCTTGTCTTCAAAAATATTAATTGTTCCGAAAGGACGGTTTCTTGGCTGTCCATTTTCGTCTACTGTAGCAAGATAGTAGGTCCCACATTTTTTTATAAAATCAAATACTTCTTTCATTTTTTCACCTCACCTATATTATAGCATATTTTCCTTGTAATATGGTAGGTAAAAAATCATTAAAATAGAAGATTGATTTTTTTATTCTTGTTTATAACTATCTAATATTTGTTCGTTTAATAAATTCTTTCTGTCTTTCCAGTCGGGCATATATTTATCCATGTTTGCAATAAAGTCTTTGCCATGATTGGGAACTTTCAAATGAGTCAGTTCATGTAAAATAATATATTCCAGACATTCCAATGGTTTTTCTACCATCTGCAGATTTATCCAGATACGTTTTGCCTTTGAATTACAGGTTCCCCAGCGGGTAAGCATATATTTTGTTTTGAAAGAATCGCAATAAAGACCTGTTCTTTCTTCCCATTTGGGAATAAGTCTGTTTAATTGTTCAATTAAAATCTTTCTAAACTCTTCACGAATAAAACGCTCTCTTTGCTCTGCTGTAGATTCTGCTTTCATTTCCAGAATAATTTTATTTCCATCAATCTTAAAAGCGCGCTTTTTTGAAGGTTTAAATTCCAAAAAAAATTGCTTTCCCCAAATGTAATAAGTTTCACCACTTACATATTGACGGGCTGTCATCCTTGGCTGATTTGCAAATTTTTCCTGCTGTTTTTTTATCCAGCCAAAATTCATACGCACAAAATTTTCTATGGACTTCTGGCTCATTAGGAGAGGTGCAGACACAACAACATTGCCAAGAGGAGGCTTTACTGATAAATGCATATTCTTGATATTCTTTTTATTTATTTGAACATCAATTCCGCTTATATTAATATTCATCAGTATTCTGCCTGTTCTTTTACAATTTCGTATATTTTTTCAACAGTAGCCATCTGCTCATCGCGTTCTGCTTCGTTCATAAACTTCTGCACAACACGATAAATTCCGCCTTTAATCTGTCTCTCTTTAATTAAGTCACCTCTAAAGTGATCCTGCTTTGTATCAAGAACCGCTTTATGCAAAGCTAAAGCATATTCTTCATCTTCGCCAAAATTATCATATAAAGCGCAAAGAGCCAGACTTGTACGGATTGATTCTGGATGAGAATTATTTTGTTCTGGATTTTCTACCTGAATTACAAGTCCTGCATATTTTACCAGCATTTCTTTATAAGATGCAACTTCTTCTTTTCTTTCATCAATCAAAGTCTGGAACAGTTCTGACATTTTTTGATAATACTTTGGATTAACAGGAGTCTTTTCTATAATTTTTCTGCGGATATTATTTTCAATTGTTTCGGCAACATTTTGCTGCGCAGATTTATGTTTCTTATCAGATTCAGAATTTCCATTTTTCAAATCTTCTTCCTGCTTTTTTTGAATATATGCAAGAAGAGTAAAGTTTTCCATGTCTCCAAGTTTTTCAGAATCAGAAGCAGAAATATAATTGTCAATAAGATGACGCATTGCGCTGTCATATTGCTTAAGATCAATAAAGTCGCCGCTGGAAAGTCCGATTTCATCTTTTAAATCGACATATTCTTTTACAAGCTTATTGTATTTTTCCTGCTCTTCTTTTGAATAACCAATATCATCAAAAGCAGGCTTTAAGTCTGCATAAGCCCTGGCAAGACTTGAAACAAGTTTGTACATTTTGCTTCTGAGTTTTGCAAAATCATCGTCATTGTCAGGATCTACAGTTCCACTTTCACCACAGAAGAAATGCTTAAACGCAAGCTGATCACGAGGATATTCAACATCATCAGTCAATGTTTCAAGTTCCTGCAACAAGAATTCAAAACGTTTCTTACCTTCTTCAAGTTTATTTTTCAAAAGGCCAGAAATATCTTCTTCATCAAATCCGCTTAAAGCATTTCCTGTATATGAATTAACTGCGTCTTTTAAATCTCCAAAGAGCTCCTTGTAATCAACAACATAACCAAACTCTTTATCATCTCCATCCAGACGGTTTACGCGACAGATTGCCTGAAACAATCCGTGGTCATGCATTGGCTTGTCGATATAAAGATAAGTACAGGGAGGAGCATCGAAACCTGTAAGCAATTTATCTACAACGATTAAAAGCTGCATGTTTGCTGGTTCATCTACAAACATATCTTTTACACGTTTTTCAAAGGCTTCAATCTTTTTATAAAAATCATCATCTTCAATAGAAAGGTCCGGGTCGTAGCCTAACATTTTTAGATATGCTTTCTGTTTTTTCCAGTTTTCTGAATCTTCTGTTGTGCTTGAAAAATCTGTTCTAAGTTCTCCACGATTAGGCTTATATGAAGAAACAATTGCGCAGTTCTTAAAATTCTTTTCCTGAAAAATTTCATAATAACGACAGGCTTCTGCAATACTTCCTGCAACCAGAAGCGCATTCCCCCTGCCATCACACAAACGTTGTTTTGTTTCAAAATCAAAAATTATATCCAAAGCAATTTTTTCAAGACGGTCTTTTGAGCTGTAAAGCTGCTGCAATGTTGCCCATTTTTCTTTTAAGGCTGCTATCGCTTTTGGCATAAGGCCTTTTGTTTTTGCTTCAAACCAGGCATCAATTTTATCTTTACTGCTTACTTCCTGTGGAACATTTCTTGCTTCATAACGCAAATCAAGAACAACTCCATCTCGAACTGCCTGATCAAATTTGTATGTATGGATGAAACCACCGAATAAGGTAGCAGTTGTCTTTTGTTCTTTATCTACTTTAAGCAGAGGAGTTCCTGTAAAACCTATGAATACAGAATCCGGCATGATAGATTTCATGGCAAGATGAAGTTTTCCCGAATTAGTTCGGTGACATTCATCAACAAAAACAAATACCTTATCTTTGACGCTAAAACCGGCAGGAATAGTTTTTTTAAGTTCTTCTACATATTTTTCGTAATCCAGGTCGCTTACTTCACCGGTTCTTCTGCCAAACTTATGAATAAGAGAACACATAAGGCGCCAATCATAATTATTGAGCAGATTCAAAAGGTCATCGCTGCTTTTTGATCGGGCGATCTGTAAATCAACTCCGGTAAAAATCTTTTCTATCTGGTCATCAAGTTCTTCGCGGTCGGTGATGATAAGAACTCTGGCTCCTGTTATATTTTCCAAAATCCATTTTTTAAGCCAGACCATTGTAAGGGACTTTCCAGACCCCTGAGTATGCCAGACAATACCGCCTTGATTTCTGGCAAGCCTTTTCTGGCAGCGCTTGATTGCATAGAACTGATTATAACGGCAGACCTTTTTAATGCCAGAATCATAGATGATAAAGTTATGAATTATATCCAAAAGACGTTCTTTCTGGAAAATTCTGTAACACTGCTTTTCGAGTAGGTTCAGCTGTTTTGAGCAGGCGGCTTCAATCTCTTTATCTAAATCATCTTTATCCTGCAGCTGGTCTGTAAAATTATCTTCCTTCCATTCAAGATAATATTTTTCTGTAGTTCCGCTTGTACCATATCGTAAGCCTTCACTGTCATTTGCAGCTGCGCAAATCTGAACAGTAGAGAAGAATCTTTGAATAAACTGTTCGCGCTGATTCGTAACATTCTGTCGGATGCCGTCAGCAACACTCACAGTACTCTTTTTTAATTCCATTACGGCAACTGCAATACCATTTATATAAAGAACGATATCAGGACGTTTTTCGACATTGCCGTTTATAGTTACTTCTTCTGCAATGTAAAAATTATTTTTCTCCGGTTCATCCCAATTTATAAAGTAAACAGTTTTAGGAGCTTCGCCGGGATGTTCTGCAAGTTTTAATCCATATTTTAAGATACGATAGACTTCTTTGTTTGTGTGGTAAGGAGATTGGGAAAAATCAGCAAGAGTTCTGTTAAACTCATTTTGAATAGATTCAATAAAAGGTGCGCTATAATCAGAATCAGTAAGAAACTTTTTCCAGTCTCTCCAGCGAACGTTGTAGTTTTCTGAATCTTCCAGATTTCCAAGATAGTTGTACCCCAGTTCATTCTGAAAGAACTTAATAATTCTGTTTTGAGTTTCTCTTTCTGGATGTGCTGACTTTGGCATTTTATAAACTCCTATTTATTACCCTTTTCATTTAGACATTTGGATGCACAATCACATTATTCCAACTTTTTTTTGATAAAAAATCACATTTTTCCAGGTATTTTCTGTCGATTTTTCACATTTTTCTCATTTTACGATTTCCCAATATCCTGTTTTATCAGAACCAACTCTTATAATAATACTATTATCTTTAAGTTCTGTAATCACTCTACTTACGGTTCTTCGTGATTTACCCGTTTTCTCGGCAATTTCCTCATAAGTAATCGATGGATTCTGCTCTATTAATGCCAGAATTGTTTTTACAGTGTCATTTACAGTGTCATTTACAGTGTCATTTACAGTGTCATTTATCGGGTCATTCGCCTTAAACATCATCATAATATCATTAGGGTGAACCGTATATTCTGGCTCGGCAATTCCGTATTCTTTACAAAGAGTACAAATCTTCTCTACACCACGCCCCCAGCTTTCTATAAAGCCAGCTCTAAAGAATGTGTTTGCAATATCCGGGTTATGCGGAAGAGAACGATGTTTCTGCATTAAAGTGTCGGCTGTCCAGTTGGCTGGGAAAACACAATCATTGCTGATATAAAGCTTATCCTTGTAAACGCTGATTTGCACAGGCACGCCAACAGAAAAATCCTGATGAATAAGCGCATTGAACACCGCTTCTCGCACAGCATCTTTTGGGAAAGGATAATGTTCAATTCGGGTGATGTTGTCATAGGAGATTTCCGCGGTCAGATATTTTGTATAAAGCAAATCTATAACGCGGTCTGCCTGAATCATAAGAGAACCATGAACTTCATCCTGATAGCGCAAGTCTGCATCAGTTTCAAAAAAACCGATTTTTACAAATGAACCTGTTATCCATTTTTCCGGATTTCGATGGAAGAGCAAAACTGCTGCCCGTTTGAGCATAGTTCCGTCAAGAAGATTCAGTTTTTCAAGCAAATCCTGATTCGAAAGCTTCAAGTCATCTTTACTCATTCTTCCACTACGAATAGCTTCACGGTGGAAAATATCAAAGCTTTCTTTATCAAGGTCATCGATACACACATTTTCAAGCGGAACAGAATCCCAGTTTTTACCAGTCTTACGTAAAAGAAAATTAGTCAGCGCCGAACCTTGCAAAAGCTGTTTTGTACTGCCAGTCCTATAATGATACTCCCCCTTGTAATTCACAGGATAAGGATTTTCTTCAACAGTGATTTTTATAACATCAAGTCCGCTCTCAGTAATCAAATCTACATCAACAATCAATCCAAGCGCATCACGAACTTTATTCGGAATATCTTCCATAAGCTTCTTTGAATCTGCAACGCCACAAACAGAACCATCATCACGCTTGCCAATATAAAGTACACCGCCCTGAGCATTTGCAAACCGTCGCAATCCGCTTCGCGTCTTGCTAAACGAGTTTTGACAAGCAAAACTCGCGCAAATCCATTTGAGATATTCATCACGCCAAGATTCTTTGTATTCGATTAACTGGGATTCGGACATTATTGGGAC
>CAKUWD010000117.1 GCA_934699065.1 uncultured Treponema sp. | reverse complement strand
CGGTTGCATTCCAGTCATCATAACTCATAGTAAATCTATCCTGAACAAGTTCCAGCTGAGGTGTCCAGAAATTTGTAAAACCATTTGTTATTGAATGTCCCAAAGAAAGAGATATTCCAAAGGCAATCGGAAGAGAACCTATCCAGTTCTGTGAATAAGAAAAATCTATAGACTGGTTTGTATTAGAACCATTTACACCGGCAGAAAGAGTTCTTCCTTCTCCCCACATATTTGAATTCTCAACTTTCAGGAGGAAAGAAATTGGCAAAGTTCCCGGATCAACTGTTCCTGTAAATGTAAGACCAAACTGTACAGAAGAAGTTGACTGCTCCTCTACAGAAAAAACAAGATCAACAAGATTTGCTTCTGCACCCTGCTGAACTTCCGGTACTACATTAGAAAAATAACGAAGATTCATAAGATTTCGCATACCGTTTATAATCTTATCATTTGAGAAAGTGTCACCAGGAGTAATAGGAATTTCTCGTGTAATTACATAATCTTTTGTTTTACTGTTTCCCTTTACAATAATGTTTTCAACATGACTTCTTGTATGCTCACGGATTGTAAAATCATAAGAAATTTCATGACGGTCAGCATCTTTTACTGGAACCGGATAAAACTCATTAGACATATATCCGTTTTCGTAATAAACATTTGTAATCGATGTTACATCTTCCTGAAACTTTGTTTCGTTATAAACGGAACCGCTTCTTAATTTCTGATTCTTAAGAAGTTCTTCTTCTGTAAATACTTCGTTTCCTGAAATTCTGATTCCAGAATAAGTATACTGAACACCTTCCTGAATAATAAACAAGATAGAAAGTTCATCTCTCTGTTTTTCTTCATTCGGTGTTATATCAATCTTTACATCAAGTACAGTTGCATCGGCATAACCACGTTCATGATAATATTTTGCTATAGTCTGTTTATCCTGTTCAAGAGTAGAAGGCTGGTAAGCACCATCTTTAAAAAGTCCGAGTTCTTTCAAAGAAATCTTATTTTTTAAGGCTCGGCTTGAAGCAATTGTATTTCCGGAAAAATTAATTTCTCTAATTACAGAGCTGTTTCCTTCTGTAATATTGTAAGTAACTACAATTTCACCATCTCGTTCTTCTATAGTATGTGAAACAGAAGAAGTTGTATAACCTTTCTGAAGATAGTAGTTTCGGATATTTCTTTCATCTACAAGTACTTTTGCTTCAATAAAAATATCACTGGCTTTTATTTTAATCTGCTCACGGAGTTCTCCATTTCTTACTTTCTTATTACCAGAAAAAAGTACTGATTTTATTACAGGTCTTTCAACAACTTCAAAAACAAGAAGAACCTTGGTTTCATCTTTTGTATCATGTTTAGCATAAGGAGTAATATCTTCAAAATAATCTAGAGCGTAAAGACGATCCAGAATTTCATTATATGTATCTTCTGTAAAAGGCTTGTCTATAAAAGCACTTGTAATACCCTGTAAATCTGACTTTTTAACATTATCAAGACCGCTGAAATCGATTCTTGAAATAGGTTGATTCCAATACCACTCGCTATCCTGTGCAGTCAAAGAAAACACCGACACAAGAACAAAAAACAGACATGCAAAAACTTTTCGATGCATTAAAAACTCCTATCAATAAGTAAATTTCCAAGAGAGAGTTACTGACGTGGAAGGAACAAATTGATTTTTTAATAAAGCATTTATATCAGGAGCCATATTTACTCTTACATTAGCAAAAGGTGACTCCAATTCCATACCGATTTCCGGCTGGAACATCAATTTTCCGGTATCTGAAAGTCCTTTGATATTGTCTGCAAGGGTAACATGTAACATTGCATCAACATATAAAAAACTTCCAAGGTACTTACCAATATAAACAGTTGTATTATCAAGAAAGTTACCAATTGAAAGGTTTCCAGATGATAAATTTTTTGAAACACTTAAATTATAAGTATTCTGGAGAATATTGGTGCGTACAGAGAATATATCAAAATTCAATAAATCCCGCAACTTGTTTTCTGCCTGACGCATAAGTGTAGACTGTAATGCATAGTCAGATGCAGCAAAAAGGATGTCTGCTGCACTATCAGAATCTGCAATAACAATCTGACCAAGCAGTGCTTTGATTTCATTTTCTGATTTAGGTGGTTCAGATGCAAATTTTGGCTGAAGACTCTTAAGATACTGTTCTTCTACAGAAAGTATAATCTTTACTGTCTGGGCATTTTCATCCTTTTCGCGGGTTTCTGCATTAAGGGTAATTATAGGATTTGAAATATCATTCTTGTTAAACTTAATTGCTCCAGATTTTATATAAAAGCTTCTGTTCAGGTATGAAAGATCTCCGGATTTCAACCTTAAATCTCCATCAATCATATATAGTCCCGAAGGCTGGTTTATATTAACCGTTATTTTTGTATTCGGAACAAAAACACATCTTATAACAGGGGAAAGCTCAACCGCAACATGGGTTCCAAGCATAACATCGATATCTGCAATAATCTGCAAAGGATTTTCAACATCAGTACTGGCAGAAGAAGCAAGATTAGAAAGAGAGAACAATCTTAAAACAGCATCAACATTTTCTCCAGATACCCAGCCAGAAAGCTCAAGAACATTATTTTCCAGGAACATGCTTAAATCTGTTGCAATATTACCTTCTACTGACAGTTCCGAAGTTTTAAAGCCTACATGCAGCTGATCTGTTTTATAAGTTTTAAACGCACCCTCAACATGATCGAGACTCCACTTGTTAAGAAATACATTCATCTGTGTTACAAAACGCTGATTATTTTTTACATTGAAAACAGTTTCTGGAATTATGATTTCATTATTTTCAACTAAAATATTAATTTCCTGAGTAAAAACCCTTTGTTTTGAAAGAAGCGGAAGTTTAGCAGAAGGAGAAGAAATAACAGCAGTTCCATTTATATCCGGATCATCGAAAGAACCTGTAAGGATAAAGTCACCCGTAAATATTCCGCCTTCCATAAGCATAAGGTCATCAACATTCAGATATTTAAATGCCTCAGGAAGATTAATCATAAAATCATAAAGATTCAGATTTATATTATTCGGTTGAATCAGACCCGCTATTTTTGCATTAAAGAATTTCTTATTATCAAATTCCAGATCCAGAATTCCATCATCAGAAAGACTTCCACTCAAACCAATATTATCAGATGAGAAAATATTATAATTCTTGTTTTCATAAAGAACAGAAACAGAAGCAGGGAATTTCTTCTTTAACATACTTCCAGAAAAACCATCTACAGAAAGAGTCGCTGTAAAATAATCCGGGAATATACTGCCTTCAGGAATAACTGAATTTCCTATAGAAAGCTTAAGCGGAGCATAAATATTCTTATTCATCATATTCATGTTAAGCTCACCGATAGCCTCAAGCCACATATCTGAAACAGAAGCTTTTGCCTGTATGTTACTTATTTTTATGCCAGTATAATCAATATCAAGATCTGTAATACTTAAATCTCTATCTTCTATAATTACATTTCCCCTGCCCCTGAGCATATCTGCTGCCAGCAACAAACCTACAGAATCTATGTTAAGAGAAATGTATGGATGTTCGACTGTACCAGAGGCAAAAAGCATTCCCGAAAGAAGGTTATTGTCATTTTTCTGAGCAGCAAAACGGTTCAAACTGAAATTCTTTACCTGCATCTGCAGATTCATATAAATATTCCGAATCAGATTATCTTTAGTGATTGCAAGATGATCTGGATTAGAAACACTACCATCTATAATAATACTTTCTTCAGTAAGGGAATTATTCAGATTCAACATAAGTCCAATAGAATCAAAAATTCCTTCATTTACATTTAATAAAAGATTTGCAGATCCCTGAAGCACAGAATACAAATCTGTATATGCAATTGAATCAAAAGCCGCGCCATATCTGGTAACATTACCTGAAAGTACAATTTTAGGATTTACCGAAATACTGCCTCCTGCTTCTTCAAGTTCAAAATTTGTAAGTTGTACAGAAGGCCCATCCTCATTATTGTAATTAAACATAGAAGACATCGTAAGAACAACAGATTTATCAAAGGCCTTAATCGGGAAATTTCTAAAATCAGCATGTCCCGAAATTCTTTTTGTTTTATCGAGATAAACCTGAACATCTGTGCCATAATCATCTGTAAGCGTACAAATTCCAGACATATAGGAACCAGTAAAATGATATGGAATAGAATCAGCATTAATATCTGCAGTAAAAAATACATCTGAAGACTCAGGAGCCTGTTCCAGCATAGCAGAAGCTTCCAGACTGTATTTCCCAAGAATAAGAGAAAGCTGATCCAGCTGAATACTTCTGTCAGTTCCGTTTACAGCAAGCATAAGCGCCTGATTATCTTTATGAGTATTGGCAAGAATGACATAAGGAACATTATAAGAAAAAGTATTCAAATCCGTAGAAGCATAAGCATCTCCGGAAAGCAGGAAGGGAGAAAGTGTTGGCAGCATATTGTTCACAGTCTGCGACATTGTTTCTTCCATAAATTGAGCAGCAAAACCTGCAATACTGTCCAGATAGATACTATTTAAGGTTATATTTGTCTGAAAGTATTTTGATTGATTAAGAAAACTTCCGTCCAGGCTCAAAACACCAGGCTCAGCTTCATCAAAATGAGAATAATCATAAACTTCAAAATTAAAATCATAAGAATCTTTCTGAGGCAAAACAGTAAGCTGCAAAGCTGTGAGAGCTCTGTCTCCTGCAAAAAACTGTGGTGAAAAAGCCATAAAACCTTTTTCAAGCGGATCAAAATACAACTCAGTTGTAATGACTTTTCCATTATCAAGAATTAACTGAGGAATCTCTACCAGACCTGAAAGCTGTTTTGTCTCATATATAAATGAAAGTTTTGCATCAGCAGAACATCTGGTTCCGTTAATTGAAAAATCGGTAAGTTCAGCTTTTTTTTCATCACCAAAAAGTGACATGGAAAGCTCAGCACCTCCCGGAAATATTGCATCAGGAATAAAGGCTTTTGTATCAGAAACAAAATTGAGCGTACTGTCTTTAAGGTTACATTTTACAATTGTATCTGTATCAAGAGATAAATCTTTTATTTTCTTAATCAGAGTCTGACGTGAATTTGCAGAGATTACACTTACAGGTCTGAGTTTTTCTGTTCTAAGTTGAACATTAAAATCCTGCGATGTCGTATTAAAAGTACAGCCAAGAGAAATAGGATTTACCGCCTGAATCGTATGGGCTTCGATTATATTGTTCGAATAAGAAGCATGCAGATTCAGCTTAGAAATTTTCAAATCTCCGTTTGTAATATCGCGCAGCTTAAGATTCAGCTGAGAATCATTAAAATGTTCTGTAACAGTTCCTGAAACTTCCATTTTTGCAGATACTTTCTGGCTAACTGTGTTAAAAGCTCCATTAAAATTCGCAGAAGCAAGGAATTCCATTGTATTTTTTTCATATGGATTACGCAGAGAAATATTTTTTACACCAAGAACTACAGTCATATTTTGATCACTGTATTCAAGATTTATATTTTTGAGTCTTATGTTTGCAGGAATATGTCTTTTTATTTCCCGCAAATCTAACACAACAGAATCATCCATTTTGATTTTGTTGAGGATATTTACGAGAATATCCACATCAAGATCTATTCCATCTACCACAATGCTGGAAATACCTTTCTGCATGTCATTGCGAATAAGGCTCAGAATATTGTAATTAACCTTAGTTTTACTGATTTTTAGAACAAGATTCTTGTCATCATCATAAACATTTATATTTCTGATATAAAAACTTGAGAGCACAGATGGAGAAAGGGATCCATAGGTTATTGAAAGGCCTGTTTTGTCTTTAAAAAATGAAGACATAAAGTTAAAACGTTCGTCCACACCTTTTGCAATAGCTTTTTTTACAGGAGCTGAAATAAAAAGCGCAACTAAAGCGAGAAGAATCATAATGTAACTGCGGACACGGCCGTTTTTGTATAAGGAGCCCATTTTAGCCAAATAATTATATCAGAATTTTAAGTCTTTATATAGTACAAAAACAAACAAGTCTCTATAATGAAACATATGATTTTGAAAAATTTTATTGTTTTTGAAGGAATAGACGGAGCTGGAACTTCTACCCAGATCAAAAAACTTGTAGAACGCGGTAATTCTGATGGAAATACACGTTTTATTGCTACTGCAGAACCTACAGGCGGCGAAACCGGCAAATTTTTAAGACGTATGCTGGCCGGAGAATTCAGTGTAGATGAAAAAACAAATGCCTATCTCTTTGCTGCAGACCGATGTGAACACATTTTTGGAAAAGGCGGTGTTCAGGAACTTTGTAATTCCGGAAAAATCGTTGTAAGCGACAGATACTTTTTTTCGAGCATGGCCTATCAAAGTGTTTCCTGCGGAGACGAACTGCCAGAACTCTTAAATTCTACATTTCCTCTTCCTGAATATCTTTTTTATTTTGTAATTAACCCGGAAATCTCACTTGGACGTGTAAACGCACGCGGTGAGCATAAAGAAATTTATGAAAAAATTGGAATACAAAAGAAAATTGCTGAACAGTATGAAAAAGTAATCAACAAATATGAAGAAAATAAAAAAAGCGGCATGAAGATCATAAGAATCGATGCCGCTCTTGATATTCAAACTATTTCAGAAAAAATCTGGAATAGTTTGATTTTGAATTAGATAGATTTTTAGTTAGCTTTAATACTATTCTTTACAATAACATCATGTGCACCACCCTCGCGGATAGATGCAGAACTGATGCGTGTAATCTTAGCAATCTTCTGAAGTTCCGGAATAGTAACTGCACCACAGTTACACATAGCGTGAATTACCTTGCTTGTTGTAAGATTTACGTTATCGTGGAGGGAACCTGCATAAGGAACATATGAATCTACGCCCTCTTCAAAGGCCATTCCCTTCTTTCCTCCAAGATCATAACGCTGCCAGTTGCGGGCACGATTTGAACCTTCACCCCAGTATTCCTTAACATAGTTTCCATTGACAATAAGTTTGTTTGTAGGAGACTCGTCAAAGCGGGCAAAGTAACGGCCAAGCATTACAAAATCAGCACCCATAGCAAGTGCAAGTGTAATATGATGATCGTGTACAATTCCACCATCAGAACAGATTGGAATATAAATACCTGTTTTTTCGTAGTAAGCATCGCGGGCTTTAGCAACCTCGATTGTAGCAGTAGCCTGACCTCGGCCAATACCCTTCTGTTCGCGGGTAATACAGATTGAACCACCACCAATACCGATTTTTACAAAGTCAGCACCGGCATCTGCAAGGAAGTTAAATCCGTCTGCATCAACAACGTTACCAGCACCTACTTTTGCATTAGGCCACTTTCCGTGAATGTCCTGGAGGGCGCGGCGCTGCCATTCTGTAAAGCCTTCTGATGAGTCGAGAGTCATTACATCAACACCGGCTGCGAGCAAAGCTGGAACGCGATCCATGTAGTCACGGGTATTGATTCCGGCTCCTACGATATAGCGTTTTTTACTGTCGAGAAGTTCAAGAGGATGTTCTGTATGACTTGCAGCATCTTTTCTGAAAACCAGATACAAAAGGTTTCCATTTTTGTCTACGATTGGAAGCTGATTAATTTTATGAGCCCAGATAAGGTCGTTAGCTTCTTCAAGAGTAATTCCGTCTTCAGCCTTTACAAGATCCTTAAGCGGAGTCATATATTCGCTTACTTTTGCGCCTTCAGCTGTGTGATTAATTCTGAAGTCACGCTCTGTAATGATTCCAAGAAGTTTTCCGTTTGCAGATCCATCTTCTGTAACAGCTACAGTTGAATGACCAGTCTGTTCGATAGCAGAAACAAGTTCTGTCAAAGTCTGTTCAGGACGGATATTTGTATCTGAAGTAACAAAACCTGCCTTGTAAGCCTTTACGCGGGCAACCATAGCTGCCTGATTTTCTATTGTCTGAGAACCAAAAATAAAAGAAATGCCGCCTTCTTTTGCAAGAGCAACAGCAAGCTTATCATCAGAAACTGCCTGCATAACAGCCGAAGTCATCGGAATGTTCATTGTAAGAGGACACTTTTCGCCGGCCTTTTTATTGTAGCGGACAACAGGTGTCTGCAGCGAAACATTAGCAGGAATGCAGTCAGGACCGGTGTAACCCGGAACTAAAAGGTACTCATCAAAAGTGTGTGATGGTTCTTCAAAAATGTAAGCCATTTGGTTCTCCTAAAAAAAATTAATGAGGAAATATCAATTTCCGAATTGATTTTTTTTGTACATTCGCAACGAAGTGAGAATGTACAGTATATAACAAGTTTGCAACGCAAACTTGCAAAACATAAAAATGACACCATTTTGTCATTTTTATGTTTATCTCCTTATAAAATCTGAATAAAAATATTAATCGAGAATTATATCATATAATTCAAAAAGGGGGAAGTCTCCCCCTCGCTCGCACTAACGTAGCTCGCTACCCCCTCTGCGGGGGGGAAAGCAAAACTGTGATATCTTGAAGTTTTGCTCCGCAAAACTTCCGGCGCAGGTGCGGCCATTAATATGCTCAATTCTATTCTATTACCTGCGCCACCCCCGCAACGCCCCCCCAATGACACAATTCTGCATTTGTGATATATTGCTATAGTAAAAAGCCTGAGATGATTCGTCGGACTTTTATCTGCGGCATAAGGTCGCTGTAATCTTTATCTTTATTTCCGCGATGATTCTGCGGAAGGAGAAAAATCCATGAACGTAGTAGTTATGGGTGCCCAGTGGGGCGATGAAGGCAAGGGAAAAATCGTAGACTACCTTGCACAGGATGCAAAATACGTTGTTCGTTTTGCGGGCGGCGCTAATGCAGGTCACACAATCGTAGTAGATGGAAAGAAGTACGCTCTCCATCAGGTTCCGTCTGGAATCCTCTACCCTGAGAAATCAGTTTTCCTTGGTAGCGGAATGGTAATTGACCCTGAAGCTCTCTTCAAAGAACTTCAGATGCTCAAGGACAACGGAATTAACTGGGAAGGCCGCGTATTCATTTCTGACCGTGCTCACCTTACTCTTCCTGGATATCGCGAAATGGATAAGGCCCGCGATGCAGCACGTAAGCGCCCTATCGG
>CAKUWD010000116.1 GCA_934699065.1 uncultured Treponema sp. | reverse complement strand
CTACTGGCGATATTCTTTTTGATTTGAAGGGACGTGGAAATCAGAAGCTGGGGACTTCAAAAAACATCGACAGCAACTGGACAAAAATGACAGACTGGAGATTCGGCTGGTCTATTGCTCTTGCGCTTATTGGCGATGCTCTTGTTTGTCTTGGCTTTTATTCCCTTGGAATGCAGATTGCAGAAGTTCGTCCGCTACTAGGTTATCTCACACTGGGCTTCGGTTATTTCGGTTCTTTTGCAGGAATCCTGATTCATTCTCTTTGCTGCCTTCAGGCTCTGATTTACAAAGGGGCGATGAAACGTGGAAGTCTGGAGATTGCCGATGATATTTTGGAAAAGATTTACAAACAGGTTGCTGTGCCATTTATTACCGGCTACATTAGTTTGCTGGCTCCAACAGTTACGGTGATTATTGCGATTGTGGCAGGGGTGCTTGATGTCCCGAAAATCTGCGTGATTTTGAATCCTCTTGTTTTCCTGATTTTTGGAATTACTTGTCGTAAAATAAACCCGGTAAAGTTTCAGGATTTACCGGGAATCATAATGCCGAGTCTTGGACTTGGAATGTTTGGATTGATTGGAATGCTGAATCTGCTTTAGGAAAAATATATGATTAACCCAATAATTGCGTATCCATTTCTTAGTATGCTTTTGGTTGGTGTTTTTATGCTAGTAAAATAATCTGGAGGTTTGTATGAGTAAAACAATTTGGGATAGATTTGCGCCGATTTATTCACTGGCAATGAAATCGCAGAAAAATATTTATGATTATATGTACAAGCATATTGCAGATGCGGTGATGGGGAAGAAGGTTCTTGAACTTGCAACTGGCCCTGGAATGATAGCTAAAAATGTAGCCTGGTCTGCAGAAAGAATTGTTGCAACAGATTTTTCCTCTGAAATGATTGAGCAGGCGAAGAAGGGGAAAGTACCCTCTAACGTAACTTTTGAAATTGCGGATGCCAGCGATCTGCATTATGAAGATAAATTTTTTGATGTCGTGATTATTGCAAATGCCCTTCACGTAGTGCCGAATCCGGAGAAGGTTTTATCTGAAATTGACCGTGTACTCGTAAACGGCGGACTTCTTATCTGCCCGACCTTTATTCATCGAACCTCAGAGAAAAAAGAAAATCTTTGGGCAAAGCTCTTAAAAGCTCTGGGTGTGAATTTTGCTCACCAGTGGACCGCTGAAGAGTTCAAAACTTTCATTGAAAGTAACGGTTGGAAAATCACTGCAAGCAAAGTTGTTCCAGGTCGTATCGATTTGATGTATGCGGAATGTATAAAAGGAGAAAAAATGCTATGAAAAAATATCATATTGAAAGAAACACTGTACAGGAAACATTGATAATTCCGTTGTTTGCACGAAAAGTTTGTTCAGAAAAATTTCCACAGCTTTTTAATGATCAAGAGGCTGTTCGTATTTGCGGAATGCTTGACTATGATTTCGCTGCGAAGGCAAAAAAGATGAATAGTTCAGTTGGATTGTTTGGAGCTCTTGAAGTGGCACAGAGGCAATATGACTTGGCTTGGGAAGTTCGTGATTATCTGACAAATCATCCAAATGCGTCTGTTGTTAATCTTGGTTGCGGTCTTGATGACACCTTTAGAAAATGCGACAACGGAAGCAGCCACGGATTCAACATTGACATGCCTGATGTTATAAAAGTGCGAAACGAACTTTTGCTCGAAGGAGAACGAGAAGAAAATCTTGCATGTGATTTAAACGACTTTTCCTGGATGGACAAAATTACCGAATCAAATGATGTAAAAAACGGCGCAGTTTTTTTTGCTTCCGGTGTATTCTACTATTTCAAAACAGAAGAAGTAAAAAAACTTGTCTGCAAAATGGCAGAAAAGTTTCCTGGCAGTGTTCTTGTGTTCGACAGCTGCAATCAACGAGGCGCAAAACTTATGACAAAAACCTGGCTCAAAGAAGCTGGAATAAAAGATGTAAGTGCGTTCTTCTCTTTGGAAGATGAAGACACCCTTTATACATGGTCATCATTCAAATCTGTCAGCTCCAGAAGCTACATGCGCGGCTACAGAGACATCTACAAAGACGTAAGCTTTTTTCACAAACTGATGATAAGATTCTGCGAAAAATCGGTAAGAATGAGAATTGTGAAAATTTGTTTTTAATATGTGTGATTGACAGGAATATGTGAAATGGAACGATGTACTTTAGAAAAAAACGGTTTTGTCGGCCTGTATTTTCCGGGAACAAAGGCTCCTGAAAAAGCAATTATTGCTGCGGGCGGTGCAAGTTGCGATGAAAAGACAAGTGTTTCTATGTGTCGTTTTTTACGCAATGCAGGCTACAACGTTCTTGTCCTTGGCTTTTATATGTGGAAAGGTCTTTCAAAAAATCTTGTTTCTGTTCCGGTTGATTATGTTGAGAAAGCTGTTAAATGGCTGAAAGAGGAAAAAGGGATAAAGGGGATTGCTATGACGTCGGCCTCTACTGGAGCGGGGTACACACTTCTTGCCGCTTCTTTAATTCCCGAAATTAATTGTGTCATACCAATAGTTCCTTTTGATTATGTGATGGAAGGAACCACGAATAGTTTTAAGAGATTAGGAAAATCAGTTTATACCTGGCACGACGAGGACATACCATATTCTCCATGGACTTTGATTGATGAAGGCTTGCTCCGCATTTTTAAAGGTGCTATGAAGGATAAAAAATATGGGCTAAAGCGTTTTATGAGATACGGTTACGATCATAATCCGCTCAAAGACGAGTCCAGAATCAAGGTTGAAAATATGCATGCTGATGTTTTGTTTCTTGCGGCAAAAGATGATGATGCATGGCCAAGTGATGAAGCAGTTCCCCGTATGATGAAGCGGCTTGAAGAAAATCATTATCCCTATCGTTATGAAGCACACATTTATGAAAAAGCCAGTCATGCTCTTACAGACGGCCTGGACGAAATGACCGGTTATGCAAAATGGGCCTTGAATCACATGCTGCCCGCCGAAAAGAAATATCCAAAGGAATGTGAAGAAGCAAGACAGGATAGTTTTAAAAGAATAATTGAATTTATTGAAGAATGGAAAATAGAGGAATAGAAATGATTTTGTTAATCGAATGTTTAATTGCAATTGCAGCTTTTACGTTGATTGTGGTACCAATGGACTTAAAAAATCCGATTGGTGTAATAAGCGATTATCCGCCGGAAATCCGGAAAAAATGTGAAGAGCTTGGCCTTATCGAAAAAACTGAAAAAAGATTTTCTGCAAAAGACCTTGTTCGAAAAGCTCTTGCAATAATTGTTCTGATAGTAGCTGCCGTTCTTGTAGTGATTAAAATAAATCATGCTGAAACTTTCTGGCAGGGATTTTTAAATACATTCATTGTCTGGCTTTCTATTACCTGGTTTGACGCCCTTGTTCTTGATTGTATCTGGTTTTGTCATTCAAAGAGAATGCGCATTCCTGGCACAGAGGATATGAAAGAGTATCACGATTATTTATTTCACATTAAACAGAGCTGTATAGGCACGCTGCTTGGAATTCCTTCGTGCGCTGTAGTGGGATTATTTGTTGCACTGCTGACTTAGAAAGAAGTTGAGATGACAGATATTTTATTTGAATACGACCACATGCTGCTCCGTTCGGAATATCGCTCTCCAGATTTGCACGCTCATCTGGCAGTTCATCTTATAATTGCGCTGGGTGGAGAGCTGAATGTTGTTGTCGAAGATAAAGAATTTCAGGCAGATGCAGTTTTTATTGCTTCAGATGTAAATCATACAATTTATGCAGATAAGGGTGAAAAGCTTGTTTATTTGTTTGATTCAACTACACGGTATGCGACAGAAATTCAGGCTAAATATTTAAAAGGCTGTCCTTTCTTGAGATTAACATCTGATACTGCCAGAGAGCTTCAGAATATCTGGAAGAATTGTTATGGAAATCTTAAAGAGGCAGATATCAAAATGCTTTCTTTTCTGGAGCTTTCAAAGATAGAAGATGATAAAGTAGATGTTCGTATAAAAACTGTGCTTAAAACGATTAAAGAATTACCAGAAATTCCAAGCGATCTTGTTTCTCTTCTCTGCAATAAGGTGAACCTTTCTAAAAGCCGGCTATCGCATTTGTTTAAGGAAAAGATGGGAATTTCTTTGCATCGTTATATCGCTCTGGATAAAATGAAAAAAGGTTTTCTTTATTACATGCAAGGTCAGAATATTACCGATGCCGCGATGAATGCTGGCTTTGATTCTCCCTCTCATTTTGCCTCAACCTGTAAACGAATGTTCGGGCTGTCTTTTTCTGAATTTATAAAAAGTTAAAAATAGCATCTAATTGAAAGTTTGTATTTTTTGTTTGTGTTACTCTTTTTTACACAAGGAGAACCTCAAATGAAAAAATACGACGTTACCAAGGCAATCACACTTAAAAAGGGTGTTTACAACTTAAATAATGAAGCCAATTTTAATTATCAGTTGAACCGCGTAATAAATTGGGATGGCGGAAGACTTGAAGACGTTCAAAAAGTTTATGGAAAGATTCACAACAGTGCCGACTGGAAACGCGAACTGATTGCTCTTGGTGACCAGGCAATGAAAGAAGAACGCACCGACAACGCTATTGCCTATTACCGCATGAGCGAGTTTTTTATGTACGATGGCGATCCTGACAAAAAACTTTATTATGAAAAAGCAACAAAACTTTTTTACGAATATTATGCAGATTTTTTTGAAGGGGAAAACCCGCGAATACAGAAGTTTGATGTTCCTTACGAAAATGTAAAACTTCCTGTAATGCACGTTGTCCCAGAAGGAAAGAGCAAAGGAACAATTTTAATTCACGGAGGAAACGACAGCTATTTCGAAGAATTCCTTTTTACTGTTTTATATATGCAGGAGCAGGGCTTTGAAGTTTATATGTTTGAAGGTCCGGGGCAGGGCGGAGTAATGCGTCTGCAGGGAATGCATTTTACTCATGAATGGGAAAAGCCTGTAAAAGCAATTCTGGATTTTTGTAAGCTTGAGGATGTTACAATTATTGGAATTTCTTTGGGCGGATATTTAGCTCCTCGTGCGGCGGCTTTTGATAAACGAATTACAAAGGTTGTTGCCTGGTCAATTTTTCCATGTTTTCAGGATGTGCTTGTGAGCGGACTGTCAGCTTCAACTCAAAGAGCATTTCATACACTTATGAAACTTCATGCTCATACTTTAATGAATATCGTATTCAAGAAAAAAGCGAAAAAATCTCCGATTATCGATTGGGGAATTAAACACGGTTGTTATGCTTACGAAGCAAAAGATCCTTATGGATATGCAAAAAAATTAAAACTCTATGATATTGAACCTGTTGCAGAAAAAATTACACAGGATATGCTGATTTTAGGAGCAAGCAAGGACCACTTTATTGATTACAGACTGATAGGAAAAGAGATCAATATGCTCAAAAATGTCAAAAGCCTTACCTTCCGCTTGTTTACTGAAAAAGAAGAAGCGGAAAATCACTGTAACGTTGGAAATGGAAAACTTGCGATTGATGAGATTTTGAATTGGATTTGCCGGGGGGAAAAGAGATAAAATGATTTTATGTTAGTTGTAGCTAATCATAAAATATGTTAATGTTTGTTATGGCTAACAAATCATTTAAAGTTTTCTGGTTAATAATTGGTTTTATCTGTCTTGCGCTGGGAACAATCGGCGTGTTTTTGCCGGTGCTTCCAACGGTTCCTTTTTATCTTGTTACAACTTTTGCTTTTGCAAAATCATCAGAGCGGCTTCATAACTGGTTTGTAAATACAAAGCTTTATAAGAAAAATCTAGAATCCTTTGTTGAGCGAAAAGCCATGACTTTAAAAACTAAGCTTTCTATTTTGATTTCGGTTACACTTGTAATGGGCTTCGGCTTTTTTATGATGGCACGAAAAGGAATATGGATTCCCTGCATAATTCTTGCTCTTGTCTGGATTTGTCATATCGGGTATTTTATGTTCCGTGTTAAGACTGAAAAAACGACCGATGAGGAAAAATAGGTGCAGACTTTTATTGAAAAGAAACGCAAAAAAGAAGAGTATGTCGTTACACAGATGATTCATCTTTATTGCAGAAAAAATCATCAGACTTTATACAATCGAAAGACTAAAACTTTGTGTCCTGATTGTGCCGCCCTTGCAGACTATTCCGTTCAACGAAGTGAGCATTGTCCCCATATAAAAGAAAAAACATTCTGCTCAAACTGCAAAACTCATTGTTACAGTCCTATTATGCGTGATAAAATCAGAAAAGTAATGAGATTTTCAGGACCGAGAATTATTTTTTATCATCCTTGCCTTGCGATATGGCATTTGATTTGTAGCCTGAAACAAAAGAAGGTATCAGAATGATTAAGGTCAGATTAATAAAACTTCTTTCCCACTCAAAAAAGTATGTTGTTCTCCAGGTACTCTGGCAATGGATATCTTTGATTGCACAGGTGGTCCTGATTTTCTGTCTTTCCGAAATGATTTCTGGAATATATAAAGCGGTGGTTGAGCCTGTCGAAACCACCTTTCCGAAATTAATATTGTTTGTAACTGTTATTATACTTTGTGTCCTTATCCGCTTTCTGATGGAATGGCTTACTTCGCGAACTTCTTATAAGGCAAGCGTCGATGTAAAACGTATTTTACGAAGTAAGATTTACGAAAAACTTTTGCGACTCGGTTCTTCTTACCGCGAAAATGTTCATACTGCAGAAGTAGTTCAGCTGGCCAGTGAAGGAGTCGAGCAGCTTGAAATCTATTTTGGAAAATATCTTTCGCAGTTTTTTTATAGTCTGATTTGTCCGCTCACGCTTTTTGCGATTCTTTCTTTTGTAAATATGAGGGCTGCAACAGTTCTCTTGATTTGTGTTCCCTTAATTCCGCTTTCGATTGTTGTCGTAATGAAGATTGCAAAGCGGCTTTTGAAAAACTATTGGGGCCTGTATGCAGAACTTGGAGACAGTTTTCTTGAAAATCTTCAGGGGCTTACAACCTTAAAAATCTATCAGGCTGATGAAAAAAAGGCTGGTGAAATGGATAATGAATCTCAGAAATTTCGCCATGTTACGATGAAAGTTTTGACCATGCAGCTCAACAGCACTTCTGTGATGGATATTATGGCTTATGGCGGTGCTGCTGTTGGTATGATTGTTACTTTAATGCAATTCCGTACTGGCAATGTTAGCCTTCAGGGAGCTTTAATGATTATTCTTCTTGCGGCAGAGTTTTTTATTCCCCTTAGGCTTTTGGGGTCTTTTTTTCATGTTGCGATGAATGGCATGGCTGCCAGTGATAAGATTTTCGCACTTTTGGATTTACCTGAGCCGGAAGAAAAGATGGGGCAGTTCCCGGAGATGCTTAATTCAATCAGATTTGAGAATGTCAGTTTTTCTTATAATAATGAGCGTAAAATTTTACAAAATATAAATATTGAATGTTCTTGCGGTATCACTTCCTTTGTTGGAGTTTCTGGCAGCGGCAAAAGTACGATTGCAGGAATTTTGATGGGAAGAAATAAAGGTTATGAGGGGAAAGTTCTATTAATTGATAAGTCCTCTTCACATGATAACATATCATCTTCACTTGACTTTATGTCATCTTCTCTTAAAAATATGTCATCTTCGGGCTTGACCCGGAGATCTGATCCGGAAATGGTAGCCCGATCAAGTCGGGCAATGACAGAAAATGCAAGTCGGGCAATGACAGAGATATCCGAAACTTCCCTGATGAAAAACATAGTCCTTGTAAATCACGAAGCATATCTTTTTAAGGGAAGTATACGCGATAATCTTTTAATGGCAAAACCGAACGCTGCAGATATAGAATTGGAGACGGTTCTCTCAAAAGTGAATCTTCTTGAGTTTGTAAATGCTAACGGTGGTTTAGATTATCAGCTCCTGGAATCAGCTTCAAATCTTTCCGGCGGACAGAGGCAAAGACTTGCACTTGCCCGAGCCCTTTTACTCGACCCTCAGGTTTTCATTTTTGATGAAGCTACCAGTAGTATTGATGTAGAAAGTGAAGAAGAGATTATGGCTGTTATACGCGAACTTTCAAAATCAAAAATCATTATTCTCATTTCTCATCGACTGGCAAATGTGGTTAAGTCAAATCAGATTTACTTCCTACAGGATGGAAAAATCACAGAAGAGGGAAGTCACGAACAGTTAATGTCAAAAGCTGGTGAATATTCAAAGCTCTATACAAAACAGAAAGAACTTGAAGACTTTGCAGGAGGTGCAAAATGAAAACTTATGAAAATCAGAAGCGCCGTCCGGCTCTTATAGTTATGGCAAAACTTATAGTTCTTGTAAAACCTCTGCTTCCGGTTATGCTGCTGGCAATTGTACTTGGAGTAGCGGGATTTTTGTGTGCAATCTTTCTGACGGTTTTTGCGTCTGGAGAACTGCTTGCCCTGGCACAAAAAACTTCAGGTCTCATACCATTTTCTTTTCTGATTATTCTTGCAGTTGCACGTGGCCTTCTTCATTACGGCGAGCAGTATTGTAATCATTTTATTGCCTTCAAGCTGCTTGCAATAATCCGCCACAAAATTTTTGATGCCCTTCGCCATCTCTGCCCTGCAAAACTTGAAGGTCGTGATAAGGGAAATTTGATTTCTGTAATTACAAGTGATATTGAACTTCTGGAAGTGTTTTATGCCCATACAATCTCCCCTGTTGCCATTGCCTTTATTGTAAGTACAATCATGTGTGTCTTTTTGGGAAAGATTTATATCTGGGCTGGCCTTCTTGCGGCTGCCGCTTATCTGACTGTTGGGCTTTTGATTCCATTTATAAACAGCAGACTTGGAAGTGCCAAAGGCTTTGACTTTAGAAATGAGTTTGGAGAGTTGAACTCTTTTGTTCTTGCCAGCCTGCGAGGCCTTGATGAAACAATTCAATATGATTATGGAAAAAAGCGTGAAAAGCAGATTGAAGAAAAATCAATTGAGCTTGGACGCCTTCAGGGACAGTTGAATAAATATGAAGCCTTGCAAAGGGCTTTTACAACCGGTGCAATTTTATCTTTCGGTCTTGCTTCTTTCTTTTTATTGTATACGGCTTTTGAAAAAAATCTTATAAATTTTTCAGGCCTCGTTAC
>CAKUWD010000115.1 GCA_934699065.1 uncultured Treponema sp. | reverse complement strand
CCTGCGTTCACAGTGGACACTTTATCCTCTGGATTCAAAACAAGCTATAGATCACACCTTCATTCAGCGTCTTTATCCTGCAACCTTTCTTCGGGATAAGTTAATTGATTTCGGCTTTTCAAAAGTGAATATTTATGGTGATTTTGATAAGTCTCCATACAACGAGCACGCCCGTACCATGGTTATAATTGGAAAGAAATAGATTGCCATGTAAAATGCTTGAGCAATCTGTTAATAGCTTACACGGTTTTTACCGGTTTTCTTTGCGGTATAAAGCTTTTTATCAACTTCCTGTAAAAGTACATCGTAAGTCATTTCTTCGGTACAGGTCATAAAACCTGCACTTACGGTAATAAAGCGGCCATCAGATATTTCTATCTGTTTTCTGGTATCTTCAATAATAGATTCTACAAGTGCAAGGGCTTCATCGACATTTTTCTTTGGAATTAAAAGAAGAAATTCTTCGCCTCCATAACGGCAGGCTGTTGTTCCATTCTTTTCGGTTGTTCGCAAAAGATTTGCAAATCTGCGCAGAATAACATCACCAAAAGGGTGCCCATACTTGTCGTTTACATACTTAAAATCATCAATATCGAACATTGCAATATGCAGGCTGCCTGTATCACCCAGGGTTAGAATTGCAAGCTTTAAAAAGTTGTTGAAGTAACGGCGGTTGAAAAGTCCAGTCAGTTCGTCTGTATTTGCCTGTTTTTCATAAAGCAGAGAAATCTGTTCTATTTTGTGCCTGTCATGGGAATTTTGTTTAGAAACAATCAGAGAGAAAGTGAAAAGCACACAGCTGGCAATAATCATACTGCAAAGCTGATCAATAAAGGCTTCTTCATGTTCCATTGTAGTAAATAATTCCGGATGGTAACGATAGGTTATAAAAAGTCCTGAATATTCAGTTAATATCAGAATGAATATAATAATTCTTGTTTTTCCTCTAAGGGCAAGAGCTGAACAAACTACCGCTACAAGCAGATAGAAGGACATTCCGCCATGAAGTCCGGCATTTGCAAAGAACATCATAGGGAAAAGAATAAGACCTGTAACCGAAATACAGATAGTGGCAAAAAGATTAGTTTTTTTAGTTTTAAAACCCCAGATTGAAAGGCCTATTAACAAAATAAAAGATAAAAATGGAAGAAAGCAAGATGCAAGTGGAAGACCTATGAGATAGGATTCAATAGTTCCAAATAATTCTCCAAAACTTGCACACAAAACCATTGCATAAGTAATACGTTTTTGCAATGTGACCTTTGGAGAGAATATTGTAGAACGAATAGTTCTCAATGCTGATAGAAGTCTTCCCATTCCTTCTATTATAAACCGTCTATTTGCGGTTTACAAGTTAAAAAAAAGCGGTGGTTGAGCCACCGTTTTTGAATCGTTTATCGGCAAGCATAGCTTGCCTCTGAGCCATTTTTTCGATGAACCTAAAGCAACCCTTTCGGCTTGCTTTTTAACGGTTCTTCGATTGTCGGCTAGTTAAAGAATCCCTTAGCCTTCAAAAGTTCAGCATTCAAAATACCGCCAAGTGCTGCACCGCGCTTAGTATTGTGGCTGAGAGCTACAAACTTTACGTCGAATACGTTACATGGGCGGAGGCGTCCGATTACACATGCCATTCCCTTTTCTGTTTCGCGGTCGCGGCGTGGCTGAGGACGGTTTTCCTCATGGCGTACAACAATCGGATGCTCTGGTGCACTAGGAAGTTTAAGCTCCTGTGGAAGTGAAGTATATGAAGTCCATACACGCTCGATTTCTTCCAGGCTTGGCTTTTTGTCATCCGGCAAATCAAACTCAAGGCTTACGCAGGCTGTGTGTCCGTCTACAACAGGAACACGTGTACATGTAGAAGAAACGATAGGGTAGCTTGCATTTTCAATCTTTCCGTCCTTTACGCTTCCGAGAATTTTGAGACATTCTTTTTCTGTCTTTTCTTCCTCGCCGCCAATAAATGGAACGATATTATCAATCATATCAAAAGATGCAACACCAGGATATCCGGCACCAGAAGTAGCCTGAAGAGTTGTTACAATCATTCTCTTTACAGGGTAGCCGGCCTGAATCAAAGCGTGGAGTGGCATCATGTATGTCTGAAGTGAACAGTTAGGCTTTACAGCAATAAAGCCCTTATCCCAGCCGTGATGCTTTTTCTGCTCAGCAATTACGTCCAGGTGAGAGTAGTTGATTTCCGGAACCAGCATAGGAACATCTTCTGTCCAGCGGTTAGCAGATGCGTTAGAAACAACTGGGATTCCTTCTGCAGCATAAGCAGCTTCAAGAGCCTTAATCTCATCCTTACCCATTTCAAGGGCGCTGAATACAAACTGACACTTACCGAGAGCCTTTTTTTCGTCGTTTGCATCTTCTACGATGAGGTTTGCAACGCCTGCAGGAATCTCAGCACCAATCAGCCAGCGGTTCTTTACAGCCTCACAGTAAGGCTTACCAGCCGAACGAGGGCTAGCTGCAACGTAAGAAACTTCAAACCATGGATGGTTTTCCAACAACTTAATATATCTCTGGCCTACCATACCAGTAGCACCTAATACTCCAACCTTTATCTTTTCACTCATTTCCAAAACTCCTTTTTTTTAGGTTCTAGGTGCTAGGTTTCAGGTTTTAGGGGTGGGGGAAGTCTCCCCCTCGCTTCAGCCTGCTACGCAGTCTTACGCTACCCCCTCTGCGGGCTCAATCGCCGCCCGCAACGCTTGCTAAAATTCCTAGAACCTAGAACCTAGCACCTATAACCTATTATAATCCGCAGTCCTTAATAGCCTGCTCAATCTGCTTTTTAGCAGCGTCGTTTACTTCAACCAAAGGAAGTCTCAAGCCTCCTGCCGGCATTCCCTTTACGTTCATTGCATACTTAATTGACGAAGGGTTTCCGTCGCAGAATTCTGCCTTGAAGAATGGAGCCAGTCTGTAGTGAATCTCGCGGGCCTTTTTAAAGTCGCCGTCGAGTGCAGACTGTGCAAGCTCGTGCATCAAAGCTGGAATCATGTTAGAAGCAACAGAAATAATTCCGTCTCCACCAGCAGCAATCAAAGGAAGAGTAAGCCCATCGTCGCCGCTCAAAACAGCAAAGTCAGGCTTCTTATTCTTAATCTGACCAATAACTTCCATCATCTGAGCAACGCTTCCGCTTGCTTCCTTTACACCTGCGATGTTAGGAAGTTCTGCAATGCGGGCCAGCAAATCGGTTGGAATGTTCAAACCTGTACGGCCTGCAATGTTGTAAACGATAATTGGAATACCAACCTTGCTTACAGCTGCAAAATGCTGATAGATACCTTCCTTTGAAGGCTTGTTGTAATAAGGAGTTACAACAAGTGCTGCATCAGCACCAGCTGCCTTTGCACGTTCACAGTAAGCAACTGCGTCCTTTGTATTATTTGAACCGGCACCAAGAATTACCGGAATCTTTTTTCCTGTTTCTTTTTCAAAAGCACGAACTTCTTCAAAAACAATCTGAATAAGCTGATCTTCTTCGCTACCCGGCTTTTCATCAAGGGTAGGGGTTTCTGCGGTGGTTCCAAGTGGAACTAAACCATCAATCCCCTGCTGGAGCTGATGTTTGACATTTTTTCGGAAGCCCTCAAAATCAACTGAACCATCAGCCTTCATTGGTGTAATCAAAGCTGTAAAAGCGCCACGAAAAATACTCATAACATAACCTCCTGAGTTTAATTTTACGTCACCCCGAACTTGTTTCGGGGTCTATTTAAGAGATGCTGAAACAAGTTCAGCATGACGTTGATTTAATATATTTTGCGGAATATTTTAATGATTTTTACCGGGAAATTCAATATAGGTATAAAAATGAAGTAAAATTAAATAAGATACGTAAATTGTAAAAAAATATGATTTGCGGAGCGAGAAATGGGTGTGAACTGCCTCTTGAGCTTTTTGGCGCTTAGCCATAAAAAGAATCCGAGGATTTTCGCTTGCGAAAACCGCAGGATTCTTACACAAAAAAGGGAAAGCGAGCATGTTCATACACATTTCTCGCGGGAGCAAATCATATTTTTTTAAAGGAGTCTGAATTCTTTAATTTTACTTTATGAGAATACATACGTTCATCACTTAAGGTTATTACTTTTTCAATATCATCCCCAGGCAAATATTCAGCAACACCGCATGCAACTTTATATTCTGTTGCCTTCAGCGCTGACTGGAAATCATCAACCAGTTTTTCAATAAAGGCTTTATCCTGCTTTGTGAAGATAGCCATAAATTCATCGCCACCGGTTCTGTATAATCTGGCATGAGGGATGAAAACATCTTCCATAATTTGAGATACAGTTACGAGAGCTCTATCACCTGCAGCATGACCTCTTGTATCGTTGTAAACTTTAAGATTATTTAAATCCATAGAAAGTATAATCATTTTTGATTTTTTCAAATGATTAACTTCAAGATAAAAACAACGACGGTTCAGAAGCTTTGTAAGAGGATCTCTTTTATAGGTCATTGTAGTGAGGAAGAAGTAATAGAAAATAATCGAAGTAATAAGTACATGACAGAGGATAAAATCAAAATCATAAAGAATTTCAACAGCCATTGCAGTAAAGGCTGCAACCTCAATAATAATAACTACAAGAGGCTCATATCTGTTATGACTGAAATTTTTAAAAGAATAATAGAGAAGAAAACATGAATATACAAAACAAATGAAATGAGGAGAAAAACCAAGAGGACCGCGGTGAAAAACATTATTCTCATCACAAGAAAAAAGAAGGCCTCTTCCAAAAGATGTAAGATTGATGCTGATAAGAATAATGCTGAGCAGGAGAGGAAGGGAATATAAAAAGATTTTCTTTGTTTTGCCTCGTTTTGCAATCAGAGTAGTTAAATAAATTATACTTACACGAAGAATATAACCAAAACTTTTGGAAAAGTATCTTAAGAAGCCCGGATGCGGCATTCTTGCAGTTACAAAACGGGTACTGTCTGCAACAACAAGGAGAAAAGCTGCAGCGCAGACAAGAAAAAAAACTCTGTTTATAGTATCAGAGAAAGTAACGTTTGTCTTAATAAATGCTACCAGAATTATTAGAGAAACTATTGGAGCAAAATTTACAAAAAAAAGAAGCCTTGCAGCTGAAAAACTAAACACCATAGTTTAACTATTATAATATAATCACTTCATTTTAACCATACTTTTTATTATAATTTAATTATGAGTAATAACGGTAATACATTTGGAAAAAAGTTTTGTGTAACAACCTTTGGAGAAAGCCATGGTGTGGCACTTGGTTGTGTTATAGATGGCTGTCCGGCTGGAATTAAACTTACAAAAGAAATGATACAGGCAGCTCTGAACCGCCGCCGTCCCGGAGCTTCTGTTACAGGCCAGGTGAGTGCTTCGGTAACGGCTCGCAAAGAGGCAGATGAAGTAGAAATTCTTTCCGGGGTTTTTGAAGATCGTACTACCGGAACTCCAATTGCTCTTGAAGTACGTAATACCTCGCAGCATTCAGGTGATTACGGAAATCTTGATTTAACTTTCCGTCCGGGACATGCTGATTTTACTTATGATATAAAATATAAAGGAAATCGTGATTATCGCGGCGGCGGACGTTCCAGTGGGCGCGAAACTTTGGCGCGCGTCGCAGCAGGTGCAGTTGCACAGCAGATACTCACTCAAAAAGGAATTAAAATTACTGCCTATACAATCCGTGCTGCAGGAATCAGTGCAAGCAAACGGGATTTTAGTCAAATAGAACAGAATAATCTCCGTGCTCCAGATAACGAAGCAGCAGAGCTTATGAATAAACGCATAGAAGAACTTCGTTCAGAAGGTGACAGTGCAGGCGGAATTATCGAATGTGTAATAAGCGGTTGCCCTGCAGGCCTTGGTCAGCCGGTTTTTGATAAACTTGATGCCGAACTTGCAAAGGCCATGCTCAGCATAGGTGCCGTAAAAGGCTTTGAAATTGGAGACGGTTTTGCCGCCGCCGACAGTGTGGGAAGTCAGAATAACGATACAATGCATGCCGAAGATGGAAAGCCTGTTTTTGATACAAATCATGCCGGCGGCGTGCTCGGCGGACTTTCCAGCGGGGCAGATATTATTTTCCGCGTGGCTGTAAAGCCTGTGCCAAGTATTTTTAAGCCGCAGCAGACGGTGAGACGTAGCGGGGATTTTGGCGTGGACGGAAAAGCAGAATATGAGACGAGTGAACTTCAGATAAAAGGTCGCCACGATGTTTGTCTTTGTCCTAGAATTGTTCCTGTTGTAGAAGCCATGGCCTCTCTTGTAATTACAGACTTTCTTTTGAACGCATAATTGGATATATAAACTAACATGTCAGAAAACGAAAATAAAAAACTCAACATAAAAAAAATACTGCTTGCGGCATTTGCACTTATCATTTTAAGCTTTATAAGTTTTACCGCTGCCCGAGCATTCAGCTTTGAGAAGACTCAGGATGCTGCTTCGCTTACGGCAGAAGAAGCTTTTGATCTTACTCAACTTTTACTTTCAAATTATCCTGAAGAACATCAGACTCTAAAAAAACTTCCGTATAATATTGGAGAGCCCCAGCTTGATATCTGGGCAAAATCTGCAATTCTAATTGATGTTTCTAACGGCAATATTCTTTACCAGAAAAATGCTGATTCAATAATTCCTCCTGCTTCAATGACAAAACTTTTTGCCATGTATGTAGTAGAAGAAGAAATTGCAGCCGGCCGTTTTTCATATGATCAGCTTATTCCTCTTCCACCTGAGAGCTGGGCCTGTAACATGCCGCCTCACAGCTCACTTATGTTCCTTGGAAAAGATCAGCGTGTCACAATGGAAGAGCTTTTACTTGGCCTTTCAATCTGTTCTGGAAATGATGCAGCTTATGCGCTTGCCTATACTGTTAGCGGTACAATGGAAGCCTTTGTAGAAAGAATGAATCTTGTAGCAGCAGATCTTGGCCTGGCAAATACTCACTTTGTAGAAAGCTCAGGTTACAGCGAAGAAAATCAGACAACAGCACGCGAAATGGCAGAGTTTGCAGCAATCTATCTCCGCCGTCATCCGGATTCATTACATCGTTTTCACAGCGTTCTTGATTTCACCTATCCAAAGCAGAAAAACCTTGCTCCCGGCGACCACATTCAGTCTCAGGATTTTACAAAAGGTTTTCCTCAGAAAATTACAATGCCTATAACCCAGGCAAACACAAACCCTCTTCTTGGAAAACTTGAAGGTTGTGATGGGCTTAAAACCGGTTATATTGATGAAAGCGGCTACAATCTGGCTCTTACTGCAGTTCGCGGTGAAACCCGTTTTTTGTCAGTTACTATGGGAGGCCCGGGAAACAGTGTTAGTGAAGGGCAGGCTGGTCGTGTACATGATGGAACAGAACTCATGGAGTGGGCCTTTAAAAATTTTGCAGATTATCCGTTGGAATTAAAAGTTCATCCTTATCTTGTAAGAAGCTTCAATGCATCACAAAAAATGATTCGTTTGATTCCAGCCTTTACAGAACATACTTTTACCGTACCTTATGTAAGCGGAAATACAATGGCAGAAAACCTCGACTCTGTTCATGTTGATGTTCAACTCCCGGATTACTGCTGGGGCGCAGTAGAGCAGGGCAGTGTCCAGGGCAAAATCACAATTTCCGCCGCCGGCTACATTTTGCAGGAAATCCCACTCGTCGCCGACCGTTCTCTTACTTCTGGAAATCTTTTAATATATATTTCTGATATCATTTTAAGTAAAATATTTATGTTTAACCGGTAATTTTTCAGAACAAACTCGGAGTGAAAAATGATACTCGACAACATTATTCCGTTAGCAAGTGTCATTTTTTCACGGGAGATATTGTTCTGAGTAAGAATGCTTCAAATATATATATACTTGATTTTAACAAGATATCAGATTAAAATTATTTTATAAAAAATAAAAGTTAGTTCTGAATATATATATTAAGGAGATTTTTTATATGTCATTAAAGAAAACATTTTCCAGCGATGGAAAAAAATGTACAGTTGTATTTACAGTAAATCCAGAAGCTGCAGCTGGTGCAACAAAGATTTACCTTGCCGGCGATTTCAATAGCTGGGATCCAACATCAATCCCTATGAAAAAAGATCCAAACGGTTCTTTTTCTGTTAAAAAGCAGCTCGAAACAAATAAAGAATTCCAGTTCCGCTACTGCATCGACGGAAACGTATGGATTAATGACTGGAAAGCAGATAAATATGTTCGCTCAGAGTTTGCAAGCGATGATAACTCTGTAGTAGACACAACAGTGCCAAAAGCACCAAAGGTTTCAAAAAAGCCAACTTCAAAAGCAGTAAACAAATCTGCTGATAAAAAGCCTGCAACAAAAAAGCCGGCCGCTAAAAAAACAACAAAATAATTTCAAATAGGCCTATAACCTATTGACAAAGTGAGTGTTAATCAATATATTAATACTCACTTATTTATTCCCCGATTGTGTAATGGTAGCACTTCAGATTCTGGTTCTGACTGTGGGGGTTCGAATCCTCCTTGGGGAACTAAACTGAATCAGAAATGGTTCAGTTTTTTTTTGTACCATAAGGCTCCCTCGAATATCGGTTTAGTTCATCGCCCTCTCAAGGCGGAGAGACGGGTTCGACTCCCGTGGGAGCTATAATTAGGAAAATCCTAAAAAAGACACGCTGTTGCGTGTCTTTTTTTTACAAGTGAATGGCTCGCTAGTCTCGCCATTTGAGCCATTCTTTCGATAATCCTAAAACGGCCCGCTGTCGCAGCCCGTTTTTTAACGGATTTTCGATTGTTGGCTTCTTCGAATATTGGTTTAGTGGTGGCGCTCTCAACCGTGAGAACGGGTTCGATTCCCGCTTTTTTTAGTTTGTAACAACTACACGAAGTGTACTTGTGTATGTTATTCCAAAATAAGTAAAGCCCATGGTAATGAAGTAGGTACCTGGTACACAGGCAGATTTTAACTGCACCTGATTTTTAGAAGTACCGCTCAGTTGTTCTGCATAATCAGTACCATAATATGATCCCATACTTTTTACGCTTATAAGGGAGAAGTTATTGATACAGGTGCTTGTAAGATCTGTTCCATCTGATGCAAGCACCTTGAACTGGTATGTACAAGGTAAGCC
>CAKUWD010000114.1 GCA_934699065.1 uncultured Treponema sp. | reverse complement strand
GTATGGGCTTATTACAATAAAAAAGATCACATTAAGAAGATGCAGGTTCGCGGAATGCAGAAAAACTTCAGCTGGGATACAAGTGCCCAAAATTATGTTGGAGTTTATTCAGAAGCTCTCTGGCGGGGCTGCGGTATCAACACCGCCGACTGGAAATAAAAATGTGTACTGCTGAACTTGTTTCAGCATTTAAAAAATTACATCCCGAACCTTCGCAGTATAGCTGCTCGGAGACTCGCTAAAAACAGTCTACTGGACTGTTTTTGCCCTTCTACGCAGTTACGCTCCCTAAGTTCGGGATGACAGTTTTATTAGAACTCGTACCACTGTTCATCTTTCGTTAAGTACCAATCAGCAAGCAGTTTTGAATCAATTGTTCCACACCAGGAAATACTTCCATTAGAATTCAAAATTACGGCACGTTTACTGTTAGTGCAGATAGTTTTAGGAATTGATGCAGAACGGTTATAAGCAAATCTTTTTTTAGTTGAAAGATTATAACAGTAAACTTTATTACGACCAATATTTGTAAACAATGTATTACCGCTAAGATATGTAAAGGCTTCCGGATCTTCTTCTGTAAATCTAAGAATATTTGTCATTTGTTTTGTATAAACATTGAAAGAGAAAACGTAAGTATTTTTTCCATTATCATCAGATATAATATTCAGACCATAAATGGTTTTTCCATCTGTACTTAAAGCATAAGTTACATTTCCCTTAATGCTTAAAGGAACAGTTTCCATCGTATCAGGATTAACACTTAAAAGTGGTGTTTGTGGATTAGTGGCTGCAGATTTTGCAATATAAACCAGTTTATTATTCATATAAACAGCATCCTGGATTCCTGTTCCTGAATATATTTCAGAAAGTTGTCCGCTCTGAATATCAAAAAGATTAACTATACTATTGCTTTCAATCTCAATAAGATAATCCTTATCTTCTACAGAACAGAGTCGGACTTTTTGAACACTATTTTTTGGTGTAAATAATACAGTAGTAGTTTTTTTATCAAGATCAATAAGTTTTACAGGAGTCTTTTCGGAAAAACTCCATAGAATTACTGAATTATCTTTATATGAAATAATATTTGATTCTCCTGATGTTGATGCAAGTTTTGTAATTACACCTGTATCATAAGATGAACTGAAAATGGCATTAGTTGTCAGGAAGTAGAAATCTGATTCAGATGGTGCCATATCATAAATTTTTGAATAAGTATTTTCTGTAAGTTCTGTAAGATTTGTCGTATTGATAGTTGCTTCTGCTTCTGTCTGATAAACAGCACCATTTTTACCGCCAAAATATATATTTGTAGCATCTTTTACAGCAGAAGTTATAATTGCAGAACCGCGAGGTCCCTTCATAGATTTTACAAGGCGAGGATTTGAAACAAGATTGCCTTCCTTACTTTCAAGCATCTTAATTTCATAATTACTTCGACCATCGTTTTCAAGGTAAAAAAGATTATAATCAGCTTCAGTCGAAATGATAATTGGGTTATTAGCAGGAATGGATGCAATTGTTTTTCCAGAAGCTGTTACATAAATTGTATTATCACGAACACCTGCAAAATATCGATTTTCATTATACATTACTGTTTGGGTAAGACCTTTTACGATTTGCATTTTCTGTTTAAGCTTACCTGTTAAAAAATCATAGAAAGAAAGATTACCAGATGGAGAATAAAATACACAGGTTTTCTCAGTTTTACTTGTATTGATATAACTTACAATTCCTGTATTTTCTTTGATTTTATCTACAATCTGCCAGCCTGCTGTTTTTATAAAAACAGCTCCATCTACAGTGGCTGTACCGGCAATAAGATAAGTTCCATTAGAAGAGTAGGCAAGTGATGTAATTGAATCAGAAAATTTCTTAATATATTTTCGTGAAAGAGTTTTCCAGTCCCAAACAGTAATTCTATTGATTGAACCGCCGTCCGTCTCATAAATTGCAATTTCATTTCCGCCAGGAGCAACAGCGAGTAGTTTTATTGAAACATCCGAGAATTGATAGTGTTCTCCCTGTCCATCAAAAGTCCATTTTATTACAAATCCGTCGTCGGAAGCTGTGTAGTATGAGCCATCTGTTCCTCGCGCTGAAACCGGAGTAATTTGCGTAACTTCTGCCTGATGTGACTGAGTCGAAATGTGAGACTGCGATTGTGAGTATAAAGAAAAAGAAATAAAAAGAAGAGCAAGAATTAATATATATTTTTTCATTATTTACCTCTGCTAAAAAAATAAGAAATATCGCCTTTAAGACCTATGATAAATATAAAAATTATAAATGCCAAGCCTATAAACTGAACATAATACTGAATACGAGGATTAATTTTTCTGCGAATAAGAATTTCTATAAAAGCAATAAGAATTAAACCTCCATCAAGAACTGGAATCGGAAGAAGATTCATTATAAAAAGTGAAATACTTATTACAGAAAGAAGGCTGAAAAGTGAAACAAAACCAACTCTTAAGCCCTCAGAAAAACCTTCTTTTACTGTTATTCCTAACATTTCTGTAACACGAGCAGGTCCGGAAACAGCATTGTTTACATCTACACCTTTAAAAAGTATTCCTATACTTTTAATTGTAACAGATACAGAATTAACCGCATCAAGAAAACCATGACCTATGGAAGAAAAAAATCCATAACGGGGAGATTCTTTTTTCAGAACTTCAGAAGTATCAGCAGCAACACCAATTTTTCCGCTTCCAGTAGATTTATCCATATCAATATGAAGATTAAAATCAATAATTGTTCCATTACGATCAACAGTTAATACTACATCTTCATCTGGTCGTACAGAAACCATTTCTATCAAATCAGAAAAATCTTCAATTGATTTTCCATTTAGTTTTATGATTTTATCACCAGAAAGAAGGCCTGCATCACGTGCTACACTGCTTGTTACATTTTCATTTATTAAAATTTTATTGGAATATGTATAGTAAGTATAACCAATTCCATTAATTAAAGAACAGGCAAAGACAGCAAAAATAAAATTAAAAAAGGGACCTGCAAAACCAATTAAAGCTCTCTTAAAAGGATGTATTCCATAAAGAGAATCTTTTTCTCCTGAAACTTCCGGGAGTTTTTCTTCGATTGCTTTTTGAAAATCTTTTTCACCCTTCATGCCGCAGTAGCCGCCAAGAGGAAAAAGAGAAAGTCTGTAATCAGTTCCTTTTATATTTTTATGAAACAATATTGGTCCAAAACCTATAGAAAAGCTTTCAACTTTTACACCAAAAAGTCTGGCAGCAAGAAAATGACCAAATTCATGAAATAAAATCAGAAAGAAAAGACAGAGAATTCCATAAAGCCACTTCATTATATTAACTCCGAAGCAAATTCTCTTGCTTTTTTATCAGCTTCAAAAACTGTGTCAAATGAATCCAGATATGTATTCCAGTTTTTATCAAGTACAGCTCTTACTATACGGGAAATCGAAGGATATTTAATTTTTCCATCAATAAATGCATGAACGGCAACTTCATTAGCTGCATTAAATGCTATAGGATAACATTTGCCAAAGCGTACACATTCAAAAGCATAAGAGAGAATGGGAAAATCATTCATTCTTGGTCTGAAAAAACTCATCGTTTTATCAAACAAGTCAAAAGTTTCCATGTAACATTCTTTATTCTCAGGCCAGTTGAGAGCACATAAAATAGGATGTTTCATGTCAGGTTCACTAATTTGAGCATAAAGTTCACCGTCGTTAGTGCGAACTAATGAATGAATAAGGCTTTGCGGATGTACTACAACTTCAATTTGATCTGCGGTTACATCAAAAAGGAATGCAGCTTCTATAACTTCAAGACCTTTATTTGCAAGAGTAGAAGAATCGATGGTTATTTTTTTTCCCATCTGCCAGGTAGGATGTTTAAGAGCCTGTTCAAGAGTAACATTTTCAAGCTCTTCTTTTGAATAAGTACGAAAAGGCCCGCCGCTTGCTGTAATTACAATTTTAGAAATATTATTCATTCCGATTCTTTGAGTAAGATTAAATATAGCTGAATGTTCAGAATCTACAGGTAAAAGCTTAGCTCCTTTGTCTTTTGCAAGATCTTTGATTAATGGACCTGCCATTACAATAGTTTCTTTATTTGCAAGAGCAAGATCAATTCCGTTTTCAAGAACGATTTTTGAAGGCAAAAGACCAGCCGCACCGGCAATACCGTTTACAACAATATCAGGCTTTGCATCATCAATAAGTTTTTGGAATGCTTCTACAGAATTATTTTCACTTGAAAGCAAAGAAGGACATTTATAATCTGCGGAAAGTTTTGCAAGTTTTTCTTTATTGGAATGAGCTTGAAGTCCGCAAACGCAAAAATCACTGCTCATATTATTAATAATATCAAGCGTACTGCTTCCAATAGAACCTGTACAACCAAGAACTAAAACCTTTTTCATAAACTATCCTGTCATCCCGAAAGTTTGGAATCTATAAAAAAGAGGCTGAAAACTGAAATGATTTCAGTGCCTGCGTAACTACAAAAATAAGAAATTATATCCAATATAGAAAATCGGAGCTGCAATTAAAATAGAATCTATAGAATCAAGAACTCCACCACGTCCAGGAATAAGATTTCCACTATCTTTTACTTCACAAGAACGTTTGAAAACAGATTCAATTAAATCTCCAATAATTGCTGCAAGAGAAGTAATTATGCCAAGTATAACAAGATTCCGATAAGAAATAGTTATTACATCTGGAAAAATTAATTTGAAAAGCAAACCAAATGCAATTGATCCTATAATACCGCCGATAAAACCTACAATACTTTTATTAGGACTGGCAGCAACGAATCCTCTTGTTGATTTTCCAAAGAGAATACCAAAGAACCATGCACATGAGTCACACATGAATACAAAAATCAGAAAGAGACTGATTATGTATTTTGCATTAGGAAAAAGTGTCATTCTTGAAATGAATGTAATAAGAAAACCACAATAAAAAATTGTTAGAGTAGAATAAGCTAGTTTTGATAAAGAATTTTCAAAAGTTTTTGCAGTAAAGCTTTCAAATCCCATTAATAAAATAATAATTGCAATAAAAAGCCATGGTGTTATATCAAGAGGTAGATTTGAAAGAATAAAAATATAACAGGCAAATGGAAGAAGTACAGTAGCAATTAAAACTATTTCTTTTGTAAAAAGCTTATTCCTTTTAGATATCATTGTATAAAATTCATTTGCACCAAGTACAGAAAAAATACCAAGAACTATTTGTAAAGGAAGATGATTAAGATAATCACAAAAAACAATTAATAATATTATAGGTGTACCAATAAAAAATGTAAGAAGTCTTTTTGCAACTTTATTCATAAAATTATTTTCCTTTCCTTTCTGCTGGTTTTTCTGCCCCAAATCTTCTGTTTCGGGTTTCGAATGCTTTGATGTGAGAATAGAATTCTTCGTTAGAATAATCTGGCCAGAGAGTATCTGTATAAATTTGCTCTGCATAAGCAACATGCCATAAAAGATAATTGCTTAAACGTTGTTCTCCACCAGTTCTGATAAGAAGATCTACATCTGTGCATTCATTCATATCAAGATAACTTGAAAAAAGATTTTCATCTATTTGATCAGCGGGAACTTTATTATTTACGATTTTTTTTATACCACGGATAATTTCGTCTCGGCCACCATAATTAATTGCTAAGTTTACGGTCATTCCTGTAAAAGTGGCAGTATCTTCAATGGCTTCTTTAATGTCTTTTTGAACACTTGCGGGAAGAGCTTCAAAATTTCCGATATGACGTACTCGGATTTTATTTTCTCTATAAAAATCTAATTCAGCACACAAATGCGTGTGAATCAGATTCATAAGAAAACCGACTTCCTGTTCAGCACGTTTCCAGTTTTCTGTTGAAAAAACATAAAGCGTAAGATATTTAATACCGATGTCGCTTGCTGCTTTAACAATACGTTTTGCAGTCTTAAGACCTTCATCGTGTCCGGAAGTGCGGGGGAGTTTTCTTTGCTGTGCCCATCTTCCGTTGCCGTCCATCGTAATGGCTACATGCAGCGGAAGATTTTCCTTATTTACATCTACAGTCATAAAAGCATGCTTTAGTTCTGCATGATGTCCTTTTCTTTTGCATCGTAAATCTTGTTGATTTCATCGATGTATTTATCTGTAAGCTTCTGGAGCTTGTCAGTTTCTGTTTTAAGTCCGTCCTCAGTGAGTGTACCATCTTTCTGCTGTTTTTTGAGGTCGTCGTTTCCGTCGCGGCGGATGTTGCGGATAGCTGTACGGCTGTTTTCTGCAATTGTCTTAGCCTGCTTTACAAGTTCCTTACGGCGGTCTGCTGTAAGAGCAGGAATTGCAATGCGGATTACCTTACCATCGTTTGATGGGTTTAATCCAAGGTCTGCCATCTGAATTGCTTTTTCAATTTCTGAAATAAGTGATTTGTCAAAAGGAGTGATGATGACAGAACGAGCTTCAGGAATTGCGATTGTAGCAACCTGATTCAAAGGTGATTTTGTTCCGTAATAATCAACACGAACCTTATCAAAAATTGCGGCATTAGCGCGTCCAGTTCTGATTGTATTGAATGAATCCTTTAAAGAATCGATAGTTTTTGTCATTCTTTCTTCGATATCTGCCATTTCTAACTCCTAATTAAAACGTGTAATGTCCAGTGGTTTCGATAAACCGCTTTGCGGCACTCAACCACCGGACAATTTTATAACGGTGGTTGAGTAGCCCAAAGGGCGTATCGAAACCACCTTATTAAACTACTTGCCTAAAACGAAAAGTTTAGCTGTAGCGAAGCTGAGTGTAGCTCCTGCTTCCTTTCCAACTTCTGCAAGTTTTGCTGTTACAGTTTTCTTGTCGTCCTTTACGAACATCTGGTCTTCGAAACAGATTTCTGCAAGGTGCTTGTTAATCTTACCCTGGAGAATTCCTTCCTTAACGTTCTCAGGCTTACCAGCCATCTTTTCGTCCTGATCCATCTGTGCCTTGAAGATTTCCTTCTGTTCAGCAACATATGTTTCTGGAACATCTTTCTTTGATGTGTAAGCTGGTGTGAAAGCTGCAATGTGGAGACAGCAGTCATAAGCAAAAGTCTTAACTGCATCTGCAGTAGAACCCTTAACTACAACTACAGCACCAGTTTTCTTGTCTGAGTGTACATAGAATGAAGCAGATGCATCAGCTGGTACATCAATTACTTCAACCTTTGCAACCTTCATGTTTTCACGGATAGATACCTTGAGTGGCTCAAGAATAGCTTCGTGATCAGCTTCAACCTTTGTGTAACCCTTTTCAAAAGTTACGTCGAGGAGCTTTTCGCCTACGGCAATAAAGTCAGCGTTGTTTGCTACGAAGTCAGTTTCGCAGGTAAGTTCAACAACTGCAATTTTATTGCCATTCTGGCGGATGAAAAGACGACCTTCAGTTGTAGCACGCTCAGCGCGCTTAGCCATAGCTGCAAGTCCCTTTTCCTTAAGATATTTTTCTGCTTCTGCCATGTCGCCATTACATTCTGTAAGGGCTTTTTTACATTCCATCATTCCGGCACCAGTTGCTTCGCGAAGTGCCTTTACGTCAGCTGCTGTGATTGCCATATATTAGTCCTTATAAATTTTGTCTTCGTCAACGTCGTCAGCAAGGCTTTCTTTTTCGTCTGCTTCAACATCTTCTTCTTTTGGTTCAGTTGGCTGATAGTTAGAGTAATCAACGATTTCCTGATCTTCTGTTTTTGTAGAAGCGTCAGTCTGAACATCTTCTTCGTCGTTAAGATTCTCAAGAATCTTAAGACCAGCTTCATTGTCAGATTCAATTACAGCGTTAGCAATAATAGAAGTGAACAAAGAAATAGCGCGGATAGCGTCATCGTTACCTGGAATAGGGTAGTCGATTCCTTCTGGGTTACAGTTTGTATCAACTACAGCGATGATTGGGATACCCATTCTGCGAGCTTCTGCAACTGCAAGCTGTTCCTTGTGTGTATCGATTACGAAGAGAGCTCCTGGGAGTTCCTTCATCTCTTTAATACCACCGAGGTTCTTTTCAAGCTTTGCCTTTTCTTTCTGGAGGGCAGCTACTTCTTTCTTTGTAAGATTATCGAATGTGCCGTCAATTTCCATCTTTTCGATTTTCTTGAGGCGCTGAAGTGATTTTTTGATTGTAGCGAAGTTTGTAAGCATACCACCAAGCCAGCGGTTGTTTACATAGAACATACCACAGCGTTCAGCTTCTTTCTGTACAGCCTGCTGTGCCTGTTTTTTTGTTCCTACGAAGAGGATTGATTTGCCAGATGCAGTAACTCTGCGTACTTCATCATAGCCGTCTTTGATTGCAGCAATTGTCTTCTGCAAGTCGATAATGTGGATACCATTGCGTTCTGCGAAGATGTACTTCTTCATACGTGGATCCCAGCGTTTTACCTGATGTCCGAAGTGTACTCCAGATTCCAACAGGTTCTTCATGGTTACTACTGCCATGATTAACTCCTTCACGGGTAGATTATGTCATCCTGAACTTGTTTCAGGATCTCTACCGCCAAACTCTATTTCTCGTACCCATACGGGCCGGAAGATAGTAATTATTGCGTCATTCCGAACTTGTTTCGGAATCTATTACAAGATGCTGAAACAAGTTCAGCATGACTAAAATAATTACTTTATTCAAGGATAGAATATCCTTCTTGTTTTAATATATCGTAAAGCTCAAAAATAGGCAAGCCGACCGCTCCCGAATATGAACCTTCAATATTTGATATAAAGCAGGAAGCAAGACTTTGAATCCTGTAACCGCCGGCAGCACCATGCCACTCACCGGTTTCTACATACCACTCAATCTCTTCACTTGTCATAGGTGCAAATGTTACTTTTGTTTTACAAAGCCGTGAAACTGTTTTCTTTTTACGACCATTATAAAGAACCAGAGCAGTAAGTACTGTATGAGTTGTTCCCTGAAGGGCTGTAAGATATTCAACAGCCTGTTCATGGGTTTCAGGTTTTCCAATAACCTTACCATCAAAAAGAATCACTGTATCTGCACCAAGAATCCATTGTATTTCCTGACCTGCTGGGAGAGAGTGGATTACTGCAGTAACTTTTTCGCGTGCAAGAAGCTCTGGAACTTGTTCAAGTTCAATTGCAGAAGAAAGAGTTTCGTCTATATTAGGAATAATTACCCGGAAAGGAATCTTAAGCATTTTTAAGATTTCCTGACGGCGGGGTGAAGAAGAGGCAAGTATTATTGGTTCCATAATTTACTCCAAAAAAAAAGGCTGCCTGTACGGAAGCCTTTTTAATTATATAAGCTGAACTCAGTCTCAGATTAATTTTTTTCGCTTGATTTCTTATTGTCACCAGAATTGCTTGAAAGCTTTTTAAGAAGTTTATAAGCCTTCTGT
>CAKUWD010000113.1 GCA_934699065.1 uncultured Treponema sp. | reverse complement strand
ATAAAAGCTTTATTAGCCTCTGCCTGTATTTTTCTATGTGCTGGAAGAACAGGTCTTTTTTCTGCAACAAATGATTATGTGCAGCCGTTTTCTCTGAATCCTGTAAGTGATGGTATTCAACTTGGACTCGGTTTAACACTTTCTGGTTCTGCTCTTGTATGCGACAAACTTGTTCATATCAAAAAAAATGATTTTAATCCTGCTTCTTTGAATAAGGCAGATATTCCTTCTTTTGAACAGATTTTTATGCGTCCTTACAGTAAGCCGCTGCATATTGCTGGAACTGGAACTATGGCTCTTGCAATTGCGACTCCGGCAATTTTTGCCATAATGCCCAGCAGCGAATGGCTTACAATCGGAACAATGTATGTAGAAACTATGCTTATCGCCAACGGACTAAAAGAATGGGCTAAACTGCTTGTTTATCGTACCCGTCCATATATGTATTTTGACGGCTATCCTCAGGATAAGCTTGCAGATGGAGACTGGAATTGTTCTTTCCCTTCCGGCCATACTACACTGGCTTTTGCAGCTGCGGCTTTTACTACAATGGTTTATTGCAGCTGCTATCCTGATTCAAACTGGAAGTATGCGGTTGCCGGAGTATCTTTTGCGCTTGCAGCAGTAACTGGTGGACTTAGAATGGCAAGTGGGAATCATTTTTTAACTGATGTTCTTGTAGGAGCTGTGATTGGTACAACTTGTGGAATCCTTGTTCCTTATCTTCATACCCTGATTGGTGGAGACAAAAAGGAAAGAAGACCTGGCGTTCCTCAGCCTTCATTATCTCCGGCCGGTTTTACAATTACATATAAATTTTAATAAAAGAGCTTATCAGCTATTGACAAGTATCTAAAAAATCTTTATATTATTAAAACATTCGCAAGAATGGATGGGCTATTAGCTCAGTAGGTAGAGCAACGCCCTTTTAAGGCGTGGGTCACTGGTTCGAATCCAGTATAGCTCAGAATAAGGTCTTCTGGTTCAGAAGACCTTTTTTTTTGTTTAAATCGTTATGTCATAAGGATTTAAGCGAGATTACCATAACATTTTTTATGTAACTCTTCAGCTTATGGGTGACTATGCCTGCAACACGGGAGTAGAGACTTTTATGAAAAAGACTACAGGTCAGAGCAATGATCTTGCGCGACTGAAAGGAACGAGGCTTGTTGTTACAAGCGAAGCAGAACAGGGGCAGCTTTTGCAAGCTTTTTTTACATGCTAAAAAATGAAGATTAGTTTTTACTGCCCAATACCGTAAAATCTTCTGCTTCTGTGCAATAAACGATTCCAGCTCCGGATTTTTGAAGGCATGGCAATTCCTTTATTGAATTCATTATTGATTCCTTCTGGTCTCCTGGAACAAGAATAATAAGCATATCTTTTTCTGGAACGATGTCACTGCCAAAGAATTTAGCGTCACCTTCTTTTGCGGTGCCTCTTGCAGAAAGAATTGTTCCGCCTCCGGCTCCTGCTTTTCTGGCAGCTGCCATTACATCTTCTGCATATCCTTTATTTACGATTACATGTATTACCTGATATGATTTTTCCATATTGTTATCTCCTTGATTAAGAGTATTCTCATTATTCTTTTTGTCCGATCCAGCTTTCAGAAAATCTTCCACGTTGAGCTTAAATAAAATTCCTAGCTGCGCTTTCTTGTCTTCTGTAGCTTGTATTATTGCCTGAAAAATATTTTCTGCAATTTCTTCTGGAACAATATTGAGTGTAATTTCCTTTGTCGTATCTCCTAAGCCTAAAAGATGAAGGACTCCACTTTCTGATGCTCCTTTACCTAAAAGAATAGTTCCTCCACCAGCTCCCGCATTTCTGGCAGCAGTTGTTATAATATCGCCGGTATTCTGAGGTACAATGGATACTATTGCTTTATACATTTGCTTCTCCTTCTATAGAAATATCAGATTTCTTTTGATTTCGATTACTTTCAAATTTATAAATAATTCCCATTATCTGAATTGCGATTAACGGCATCATTGCAACAAGTGCAATTACTCCAAAAGAATCATTATTTCCGCTATAACTTGCCGCACCAAGTGTAAATGAAAGCACAAAAGTTGATGTAAGAGGTCCTGAAGCAACGCCGCCGGAATCAAACGCAATTCCTGTAAATAGTGATGGGCAAAAAATCATAAGCAGCATTGAAAGCAGATAACCTGGAATCAGAATATATTTTAAATTGAAGCCGTAAACTGCACGAAGCATAGAAAGCCCGATGGCAATTGCTGTTCCTATTGAAAGGAAAACAAGCAGCAGCTTTCTTTTTATTGTACCGCCGCTGACATGTTCTACCTGTTCACTTAGTACCCATACTGCTGGTTCAGCACAGACAATGATTGCTCCAAGAATAAGCCCTGTAGCTATAAGAAGTCCAAACCAGATTCCGCCTTTTGTTATAGCATTCGCACCAAGAACTTTTCCCAATGCAGAACCAGCCTGCATAAAGCCGCCGTTTACTCCTATCAGGAATATTGTTAGACCTACGAAAGCATAGATAAAACCGATTACGATTCTTGCAACCTGTCGTTTAGTCATCTTTAAAAGTAAGATTTGAAAAATAATAAAAAGTCCAAATAAAGGTAAAATAGAAATAAGAGATTCATGAATTACTGAACCAATTACCTGACTGAATGGCTTAAAAATCTGTGCAAATATAGAGCCGGAAATAATGAGTTCTGCTTCTGTTGAGTTTTGGATCAGCTGCTGGCTTCCTTCAAAAGCGCCATTTGTTTTTAACAGAATTGAGTAAACAATAACTGCAAAAACTGGTCCAACTGAACAGATTCCAGTAAGTCCAAAACTGTTATCATTATCAGAACGAACAGAAGAAACTCCAAGCCCAAGAGCCATAATAAAAGGAACTGTCATAGGTCCTGTAGTCGCTCCGCCGGAATCAAATCCGATGCCGATAAAACTGTCGGGTGCAAAAAATGAAGCAGCAAATAGGATTGCATACGATACAAGTAAGGTCTTTTTTAGGGATAAATTAAGTACAATTCTTAAAAGACCAAGTGTAATGAAAAGTCCAACTCCTCCGGCAATTACAAATGTAAGTGTCGTTTTGTTTACAAAGCTGAAAATAGATTTTACCTGATCTCCAAAAACTTGAATGTCAGGTTCTGCAGCCGTTACAACAAAACCGATGATAAAGGCCGAAATTAAAAGCAATGTAAGAGAACGTTTTTTTGTAAGTTCTGCGCCACATCTTTCTCCCATTGGCTGAATACCAAGATCAACGCCAAGAAGAAATATTGTTAAACCGATTATAAGAAAGATACCGCCGACAAAAAAACGTACCAGTAAAAGTCTGTCCAGATGTACGACAAACAGCCCCAGAAACAGAACTATTATCATTACAGGAAGAACGGAAATTACGGTTTCCTTAAATTTCGTTAATATGTTCACTGTTTTATCCTTTTAGTATTTTTAATTAACACCTTCGTAAATCAGAAGGTCTTTTCCGTCTACGGTGACGGTAATGCCTGTTTCAAGACATTTTGTTGTATTTCCTATTTCTGAAATCCAGACAAGAGCCGGATTTGCCTTAGAAATAAGTTCCATAGGAAGTTCATTCTTTCCTGTAATAACAACGCCATCAACTATGCGAAGAATTGGAATCCAGTCTTCATTTATTACAGGACATAAAAGAATTTCACCTTTCTTTTTTCGTAATAAACTAAGAGCTTCCTGCGGTGTATCAGCTTTTACAATTCTTCCTGTCTGTTTTGTATGATTTTCAGGGTGACCTCCATTTCTTCCGCGAGCAAGTACATTTCCAATTAAAAGTACACGAACTGTATTCACAGGAATAGGACTCTGAAGTGGAATTCCTGCACAAACTATTACCTTGTCACCTGTTTGAACTAAGCCTGCATCGATTGTGATTTTTACAGCGTTCTGAATCATCTCTTCACTGTCATCTGCAATTTTCGGCATGCACAAAGGAATGATGCCCCAGTTCAGAAGAAGTTTTCTCTGTACATCTTCGTTTGGTGTAACGGCAATAATTGCGTGTACCGGTCGGAATGTGCTTATCATAGTTGCGGTGTGTCCGCTTAAGGTTGGAACAAGGATTGCTGTTGATTTTGTGCTTTCTGCTGCAAGATAGGCCATTTGTGCCATCGCCTGACCAATTGTAGGATTTATGAGCTGTGGGGAAGCATCCAGCATTTTTTCATGATATTCTGTACTTTCTTCTACAGTTCTTGCAATTCTTGCCATTGTTTCAACGGCTTTTGCAGGATATGCTCCGTTGGCTGTTTCACCGGACAGCATTACTGCATCTGTGCCGTCAAAAATAGCATTTGCAACATCTGTAAGCTCTGCACGTGTCGGACGTGGATTTACAATCATTGAATCGAGCATTTGCGTTGCAGTTATTACAGGTTTACCATGTTTACGGCAGACAGAAATTATATGCTTCTGTGCGAGTGGGATTCTTTCGGTTGGAAGTTGAACTCCCAAATCTCCTCTGGCAACCATAATTCCGTCAGCTGCATCTGCAATTTCTTCAATATTGTTAAGACCTTCTTCGTTCTCGATTTTGGCAATAATCTTCATGTCTGAGCCGAGACTTTCCAGATATCGTCTTATTTCATGAACCTCGGATGCAAAGCTCACAAAACTTGCTGCAATGAAATCACATTTCATCTGTACAGCAAAGGCAATATCTGCTTTATCCTGTTCGCTCATAATCGGAAGGGCAGCGTGGATACCAATCAGATTCACATTCTTCTTGCTGCCTATTTTTGCACTGTTTGCGGCTTTAGTTATGATAGAATCATTTTCGACCTTTATTACATCGAGTTCAAGAAGTCCATCTGCAATCAGAATTTCTACTGGTTTATCGCAGGCTGAGATTTTTTCTACTGCCTGTTTCCAGTTTATTGAAATTACGGCTGGATTTCCGGCCTCTGAAGGTCTTGTTGGAGAATCGTCGATTCTTACAATTACTGTTTCATTTTTCTTAATGGGAACAGTTTTATCATCAATTGTATTTCCCGTTCTGATCTCAGGACCTTTTGTGTCCATCATCAGGGCAACCGGAATGTTCAGCTCTTTTGAAATTGCACGTACACGTTCCATCTGTGATTGATGATATTCATGTGTCCCGTGTGAAAAATTAAAACGTGCAATATTCATTCCGTTCTGAATGATTTTTGAAAGAACTTCATCATTTTCCGTTGTCGGACCCATTGAACATACGATTTTTGTTTTTGTTGGTATCATAACCTTTCTTCGAACTAAAGCAGTGCATTGAAAATATTTGTTAAATCTTTACATCTGTTTTGTTTTCTTGTTTTTATGATTTTAATCAGATTTTCTTCGGTCAAGAGTTCGACAATTGAGGCAAGTTGTTTCAGTACAGAATCTGTATATCCTGGTATTGCTACCATGCCGTATACTGTATCTGTATTATCGAGGATTGCAGAAAAGCAAACTTCTGAAACACCACTTGTTTTGCAGTGAGGTAAATACAGGCCATTTGCCAGCCTGAAATCTGAATGAGGAAAACGATCTTCCATATCGGTCTTCAGCGTTTTTTTATTTGTGACACATTGAGTTTCTGAAAGTAATTCAAGAAGTTTTGAATCCAATTCTGATTTTATTTCTTCAGATTCATTATATTTTGAAAAGTCTTTATCAATAAATTGAGCTTTGAGCCATGTTAAATTTGAGTCCATATAAAATTCTCCCTTTAAAATTCCGCTTCGGCGGAAGCATATGTATGTGAGATGTTAATGCTGTAAGAAAGAGAATATTAGAATAATGTGGCGTTTTGAATTGTAGTAAGGAGGAATTTTGTTATCGTTGGAGAGGATATTTCTAGAGCTGATGTAAGAATAAAATCAGGCTGTTTTATCTTTAATTTGATATTCAATGAAAAGAATGCTAAAAGCAGGTCTGAAGTTTTTACTGATGATTTTGGCTGGAATGTACAGTTTTGCGTTTTTTCGATATACGGAGTAGTTACAGAGCTTCCGTTTGAAATACTTTGGATTGAACAGGCAGTATGGTTTTCAATAAAAGATGAAGGAAGACTATTATTTTTTGAGAAAAGTGAGAATGTAAAAAGACAAATGAAAAAACAGCTAAGAATTGCTTTCATTTGTTTTCTGTTTAGTATTCTTTCCATTCAGGTCCTTCTGGAAATCGAATCTTCTATATAACTATATTTAAATTCTGTGGCTGTGTCAAATGTTCATAATTAAATAAAAAAGGCGAGGAAGACCTCGCCGGTAGATGAACCAGGGCCTTGCGGCCAGCTCAAATATTAAGCCTGTACAGGCACTTTAGCTGCAATTTTTTTGACTTCTTTTACAGAAATCTTAAGAAGGTCTGCTATCTGCTGCTCGGTAGCAAATTTTTCATCAAGCATCTTTCTTACTAATTCTGCTTTACCAGCCAATTTACCTTTGTTTTCAATTCTTTCTACAACATCGCACATAGTAATACCTCCTTTCTTTTCCAGTATGACTTTATTATAAGCGGTTTCCTTCGCCATTTTTCCAGAACTTTGAAACATCTCGTTCCTGTTCATGAATCTTGCCATCAGCTTTGAACATGCTGTCTTTTGTATCTGCTTCAAGATCCTTTTCTTTCATGAGATTTTTCGACGTTAATGTATAGGAAAACGAGGCACAGTTACTGTAGATGCTCAGACATTGCTCAAAGCTTGCCCAAAGGCAATGTTGATTAAATGACCTTAATATAATAAAATACGTTACTCAATACAAAGAGGTACTATATGGCAGACGCAAAAGAGACTTGCCGCACTATCATTGCAGCGGCTTTGAATGAGTTTATAAAAGAAAAAGATCCGCAGGCAGAAACTGTAGCTCCTGAAAGCATTGTTGTTCAGAATGCTCCTAATCCGGAAATGGGTGACCTGGGCGCTCCTATGTTCGCTTTTGCAAAGGCTCTCCGTATGGCTCCGCCACAGATTGCAGCCGGCGTTGTCGCAAAAATCACAGACAAGTCTCTCGGCGAGTTCCTGGCTGTAGGTCCTTATGTAAACGTAAAGCTGGACAAGTCTGGCGCGGCCGCTCCAATTCTCAAGGCAGTAAAAGAGCAGGGCGACAGCTACGGTTCTTTTAACAGCGAGGGTAAAAAGCCTCTGGCAGGCCGCCGTGTAATGATTGAATTTTCTTCTCCAAATACAAATAAACCTCTGCATCTTGGACACGTTCGTAATGATGCTCTTGGTGAATCTGTAAGCCGCATTCTTAAGGCAGCCGGTGCAGATGTTTACAAGGTAGACCTCATCAATAACCGTGGTGTTCATATCTGTAAATCTATGCTTGCTTATAAGCTTTTCCACGAAGCAAAAGGCGATACACCAGAATCACTTGGTATGAAGGGCGACCACTTTGTAGGCCAGTGCTATGTTGAGTTTGATAAATATCTCAAGGGCGAAAAAGACAAACCAGAAACTGCACATCCGGAAGCTAATCAGATGGCAGAAGATATGCTGATTAAGTGGGAAGCAGGCGATCCTGAAGTTCATGCTCTCTGGGAAAAGATGAACGGCTGGACTTTCGAAGGCGTAAAGGAAACTTATGAACGAACTGGAATCAGCTTTGATAAATACTACTTTGAAAGCGAAACTTACCTTAAGGGAAAAGACGAAATCATGAAGGGCCTTGAAAAGGGCGTTTTCTTTAAGGCAGAAGACGGTTCTGTGCGCATCGACGTTACAGACGTTGTAGGTAAGGGCAAAGACGGAAATAATCAGGAAAAAGTTCTGCTTCGTAAGGATGGAACTTCAGTTTATATTACTCAGGATATTGGAACTGCTATCAGCCGCCACGATGACTGGGCTTTCAATCAGCTGGTTTACGTTGTTGCAAGCGAACAGAATTATCACTTTAAGGTACTTTTCCATATTCTTAAAAAGCTTGGTTTTGACTGGGCAGATAAGCTTTTCCACCTCAGTTATGGAATGGTAAATCTTCCAAGCGGTCGTATGAAGAGCCGTGAAGGTACTGTTGTTGATGCTGATAATCTTGTTGATTCACTCCATGCAGATGCTCTTGCCGCAATCAAAGAGCGTGGTCGTGATGAAGAAGTAGGCGATGCAGATGAAGTTGCCGAAAAGGTTGCTCTTGGTGCCCTTCATTATTATATTCTCCAGGCAACTCCAATTAAAGATATGCTTTTCAATCCTGCTGAATCACTCAGCTTCAACGGAAATACAGGTCCATATCTTCAGTATATGGGAGCCCGCATCAATTCTATTCTTGCAAAGGCAGCTGAGGCTGGTGTTACCGAAGATTCCAGTGAAGCAGCCGTTGCTCTTCTTTCAAGCGAAGATGAATGGGCTTTGATTAAAACTCTTGGCGAATATCCAAACGTTATTGCTAAAGCAGCTGAAAATCTTGATCCTAGTCTTGTTGCTGCTTATGTTTACGAAGTTGCAAAACTCTTCAGTAAGTTCTATCAGAACTGTTCAATCGTAAATGCTGAAAACAAACAACTGGCCGGAGCCAGACTTTATCTTGCAAGCTGTACACTCCAGGTTATTAAAAATGCCATGAACCTGGTTCTTGTACCATATCTTGAAAGAATGTAATCTATATTCAGTTAGAGTTTAATAATTTTGCCGGTATAAAAGCCGGCAATTTTTTTCTGCTTGACTTTTTAATATAACAATGATAAGTTAACGTTGTTATATTAAAAAGGAGTTAGAATGAGAAATCCTAATCCTAATCTTATAGGTCAGATAAAAGATGCTGCGCTAAAACTTCTTATGGAAAAAGAACCATCGCAGATTGGAATGCGCGATATTGCCTCTGAATGCGGAATAACTGCAACGAATATTTATCATTATTTTAAGGATAAAGACAGATTGTTTCAGACTGTTTCGCTGGATTGCCTGAATCAACTTAATGAAAGAATTAAGGAAAATGCAGCTCACGGAAAAAACATAAAAACTCAGATAAAAAATGCAGTAACAGCTTATCGTGACTGGTGTTTTGAAAATCCAAGAAGATGTCTTCTTGTTATGCAGGGAATTAAATCTGCAGACGACATTACTCCTGAACAGATGGAAGAGTTTTATGTATGTAACAGAACAGGCGAAAAGTTATTACGTGAAGCTATAAAACAGGGGCAGGCTAAATCCTCAAATCCCCGCTTTGATGTTAGTCTTCTTGTGTCTGGATTGTGGGGCTGCATTGAATCAGTATTGCTGAAAAAATGTGAAGTTGAATATTGGGATAATGGGGTGGCATATACAGATCGTTTTATCAAAATGTGGTGTAAGTCGCTTTTTCTGGAGGACTGTGAATGAAAATCCTTGTATTAAATGGAAGTCCAAGAAAGAAGGGCAATGTTGCAGACCTGCTTAAAAAGCAGACACAAAAATTTTTGAAAAAAAATCCATCTGCAGAAATTATATGGGAGAATG
>CAKUWD010000112.1 GCA_934699065.1 uncultured Treponema sp. | reverse complement strand
CCGGCTTACGGTCTTTTACCTTTTTAGCTTCTTTTTCTGCCTGCTTTTCTTTTGCAAGGCGAAGTTTTTCTTCTGCTTTAGCTTTCTTTTCAAGCTTTTTCTGAGCACGAACTTCAGCATCACTTGCAGGTGCCCTCATTTTTGCAACAAGAATAAACAAGAGGGCAAAAATAATTCCAGCTCCAAAAGCTATCAGAGCAAGAACGGCAACCGGCAGGTCTGTATAAGTTTTGAAAAACCAGAAAGTACATGCATTCGAAAGATTTAAACCAATGAAAAATGCCATGAAAATTACAAGTAATAAAATCAAAGCTAAACTGATTATCATAATAAACTCCTATTAGTTACTAAAGTTTAAGTTGTTTTCAACAAACTCAACCATCGTAATTTTATTCCATCTCACCGCGGAAGGTATTTCCACTGAGCTCTGTTATTTTTACGTTTACAAAACTGCCAATTTTTGAAGGGTCAGCTTTAAAAGCAATTTTTTCATGCTGTTCAGTCTGGCCAAGAAGCTCAGTCTTATCATCACGACTAACCCCTTCTACCAGAACCATAACAGTACTTCCTACACGCTTACTCATCTGCTCATGAGTATGTTCCAACTGCAAATCAATTACACGCTGAAGTCGCTCCTTTCGAATTTCAACCGGAATCTGTTCCATTTTTGCAGCCGGAGTTCCCTCGCGAGGATTATAATAATACATCATTGCAGATTCATATTTTACCTGACGCATTAAATCAAGAGTATCTTCAACATCAGCCTCGGTTTCGCCCGGAAAGCCCATCATAATATCAGTTGTAAGAGAAACATCCGGAATACGTGCCTTAATTCGGCCTACAAGTTCCAGATACTGCTCTCGTGTATAACGGCGGTTCATCGCCTTAAGCACTGCTGTAGAACCATTTTGAACCGGAAGATGGATATGACGGCAGATTACGTTCTCTTTTGCAATAACTTCAATTACATCATCAGAAAAATCTTTTGGATGTGAAGACATAAAACGAACCCATTTAATTGGCGAAGAGTTTTCGCGAAGGTGATCTGCTATAATCTGCAGTAAAACTGCAAAATTTGTATCATTTTCGCCGCGCTTTGCAGCCTCGGCGTCTTTTGCTCCATGATAACTGTTTACATTCTGACCTATCAAAGTGATTTCGCGCACATTCATTTTTCCTAGTAAATCAATTTCATGCAAAATTTCATCTACAGGGCGGCTAAGCTCACGTCCTCTAACATAAGGCACAATACAATAAGTACAGAAGTTATTGCAGCCATGCATAATCGGAACAAAAGTTGAGAAAGCACCTGGCTCAGCTGATAATGAAGCAAAACGGTACTGTTCCGAATCATCAATCTGGAAGGGCTTTCTGCCCTCTTCTACAGCAGAAATTATTTCAGAAAAGTGATGCTTTGCATAAGTTCCTACGACGTAATCAATAAATGGATATTCTTTTTTAAAGCTCTGAAGAAGACGTTCAGCCATACAGCCCATTACAATCAGAGTAAGAGGCTTTGCTCCATTTTGAACATAGGCAGCTGCCTCTTCCAGCATTTTTGACTTTGCACCCGGACGGCATTCCCTTACAGCCTTAAGCCCGGAAAACCAGCCCAAACGACCTAAAATACGGTTTTCTGCAGTTTCACGGATTGAACAGGTATTAATGACCGCAAGGTCCGCTGTCTGCGCAGATTCTGATTTTTTCCATCCGCGTGCAATAAAAAGCTGTTCTACAGCTGCAGATTCTGCAATATTCATCTCGCAGCCATAAGTTTCAAAAAAATACGTCTTCATAACTATATTATTGTACAAAAAAAAACAATTTTTATAAATATGTTTAATAATACCTTTGCGTTAACTTTATTTTTGATATATAATAACCTTAATGAGAAACCTAGTAACAATGAAAGACATTGCAGACGAACTGGATGTTACAGTTATGTCTGTTTCTAAAGCGTTATCAGGTAAAGACGGAGTGAGTGAAGATTTAAGGGCTAAGATTCTTGCTAAAGCAGAAGAACTTGGTTACAAGAAAAATCCGAACTCCAGTAATGATGACGGATCCTCCCATAACATCGGGATTCTTATTGCAGAACGCAGTATGAATGCCAATGCTACATATATGTCTTTGCAGCAACCGCTTATTTCCAATCTTACACAGTTGAATTATTACGGTATTACTGAAATTATTTCTGATGAAACAGAACATCTTCTGATTCTTCCAAAAATTCTTAAAGAAAATAAAGTAAGTGCTTTTATAATTCTTGGTCAGATGAGCAAAGAATATGTTCAGATCCTGAAAAATACGAATAAACCATTTTTATTCCTTGCCCACATTTATGATAATGTAAATTCGGGCGGAATTATTACAGACAACCTTTATGCAGGTTTTACCCTGGCAAATTATCTTATTGATCAAGGCTGTAAATCTATTGGCTTTGTAGGAAATATTCAATTTGCAGAAATAGTAATGGATAGATACTTAGGAATTGCAAAAGCCCTTCTTCATCATGGTTTTAATTTACGAAAGGAATTTATTATTCCGGATGTAACTGATTTTGGAGAAGAAATAAGTCTTATTTTACCAGATACAATGCCAGATGCATTTATCTGTAACGATTGCCGAACTGCCTACAAGCTGATTCATAATCTTGAGGGACTTGAATACAGTATTCCTAAAGATATTTCCGTTGCAGCTTTCGACGACGGTATTTTTGCAGATATAGGTATTCCAAAATTAACTACCTATAGTATAAATTACAATACTATGGCTCAGCTTGCTGCAGAAAGTATAGCTTTGAAACTTGAAAATCCTAATTTCCACATTGGAAAAAAGGTTGTACATGGGAATGTAATCGTACGTGACTCCGTACGAAAACAGAAATAAAACTATAAACTGACCGGCTTCTTAAAAAAGTCGGTCTTTTTTTATATTTTTTCTCATTTTTCACGAATATGACCCAGGTCATAGTCGAAATTCTTATCATCATTACCTAAGACATATTCATTTTTTCTTATTTTTTTTACTTTTGTGCTGATTTTGAGAGAATTTTGTAAAAAAAATACATTTTTTTTATTTTTTTTATTGACATATTACTTAAGTCATATTACTATAATCATAGATTAAATAAAGTTAATCAAAAGTTAAAAACAAGTATTTAAAAATTATTTATTAAACAAAAACGTAAAAAAAAAGTATTTAAAAAAGAATTAAAAACAAAATATTTATTTAAAAATTATTTATTGTTTTTGTATTTTACGTATACGGTATAAGAGCCTTTTGATAATTATCGGGTAATTATCAAAAGGCTCTATTTCTTTTAACACAATCAGATTGTTTATATTATTTCAGATGCCTGGAACCAGGACAGTGGTATCATTCTGGTATTTTATTCAGAATATTCTGCAAAAGCATAAGCATTATGGTTATGAATACTTTCATCATTTTCTGCTTCTACGGAAAAATGCTTAAAGCCTGATTTTTTTAATCCAAGATATACTTCACGAACAACGTCTTCTACAAAACGGGGATTTTCATAAGCATGTTCTGTTACATATTTTTCATCTTTACGCTTAAGAAGGGTATAAAGTGGAGTTGAAGCACAGTTTTCGATTGTAGAAATCACATCTTCTATCCAGAAAAACTCGCTATACTGAAGACGTACACTTACAAGTCCCCTTTGATTATGAGCTCCATACTCACTTATTGCTTTACTGCAAGGACACAGTGTTGCAACAGGAACCTTAATTGAAACATAAAAGTTACGTTCTCCATCTTCACTAACCTCACCTTCATAAGAGCATTTATACTGCATAATTCCGGGAGAAGCTGTAACCGGAGCTTTTTTTTCTATAAAATAAGGAAATTCAATGCGGCCAAAGGCTTTCTGTGCAGTAAGTTTTGTTCGGATTTCTTCCAGCATATCAAGAAAATGATGCATTGATATATCTGAATGATATTTATGAAACACTTCTATAAAACGGGACATATGAGTTCCCTTATAATTATGAGGAAGGTTTACAAACAAATCTACAGAGGCTGTGGTATGCTGCTCACCGGCATTTTTATCCAGTACAACTACAGGATATTTTACACCTTTTACACCTACCTTCTGAAGAGGTACAGCCCGGGTGTCTTCTTGATTTTGGATATCTATCATTTCATTTTCAACCTTGTCATTCCCGTGCTTAACACGGGAATCTGTAAAATACTTTCCAATATAGATTATCGGGTCAAGCCCGATAATGACACTACTTTATACGTCTCATTGCACTTTCAAGTGTGTTCTGCATGAGCATTGCGATTGTCATTGGGCCTACTCCACCAGGAACAGGAGTAATAAATGATGTTTTTTCCTTCAAATCATCAAAATCACAGTCACCGATAAGGCGGAAACCTGATTTTTTAGTAGAATCTGGAATGCGGTTTACTCCAACATCAATTACAACCGCGCCGTCCTTTACCATATCAGCAGTCAAGGTATGAGGATGACCACTTGCAACAACGATAATATCTGCCTGACGCGTAATTTCTGCCATATTTTTAGTACCTGTATGGCACATTGTTACAGTACAGTTTACATCTTTGCGGGCAAGAAGAATGGAAACCGGTTTTCCTACTATATTAGAGCGTCCGATTACAACGGCATGCTTACCGCTTGTTTCAATTCCGGCTTTTTTAAGAAGCACGATAATTCCATGAGGAGTACAAGGCAGAAAACCTGGACGGCCAATCATAAGATTTCCTACACTTACAGGGTGGAAACCATCTACATCTTTCTCCGGCGAAATTGCCATAATCACTTTTTCTTCATTAATATGCTTTGGAAGAGGAAGCTGAACGAGAATTCCATGAACAGAGTCATCTGCATTAAGCTGATCAATAAGTTTAAGAAGCTCTTCTTCAGATGTAGATTCTGGAAGATGTACAGAGCGGTCTACCATACCAACTTCTGCAAGTGCTTTCTGCTTTCCTGTAACATAGCTTACGCTGGCTGGATTCTCTCCTACAAGGATTACTGCAAGACAAGGGGCAATTCCCTTCTGTTTCAGTTCACTTACTTTCTGTGCAACCTCTGCCCTTACATCTGCTGCAACCTGTTTTCCATCTATAATAACTGCGCTCATGTAACCTTCAATGCTCCTTTTCTGTTTTATTGATAAACTACTATAAAAACAGTATATTCTTATAGTAACAAAATATACTGAAATAAAAAAAAGGTCGCAATATGAAACGCTTTATTTCTATAATATTTGCCATTCTTTTATTATCATCTGCTGTATTTGCTGAAGATGACTATGATGGTGGTGATTTTTACGACGATGATTATGTTTATGAACAAAATGGCGCTGGGGACCAGTTCTTAAAAATCGACATAGCTGCTAATTTCCCTTTAAATTTTGGTGATAAACTGTATGTAGGTCTTGGAGCTTCTGTAGGATATAGTTATTTTTTGAATAAATATGTGGCTGTAGGTGGAGATGCCATTATCGGATGGAATAATTCTCTGGGACAGAAACCTCTTATTACTGTACCTGTTACTTTCGGAGTTACAGTACAGCCTTATATTGGAAAATTTGAGTTCCCTATTTCTGCCGGAATAGGATTTGCAACAATATCCTGCCAAAATCTTACATACTTCCCGGCTTTTTCTGCAAAAATTTCTGCAGGAGCTTACTTCAGATTTAATGAAACATGGTCTGTAGGAATTGATTCTATCGGATACTGGATTCCACAATGGTTTATGAGTGACAGTTCAAAGAACGATAACGGTTTCTTTGCTACACTAGGCTTGAGTCTGCGATATCACTTCTAATATATTCGAATTATACAGGGTAACAACATGAAAACTAAGATAAAAACCGTAGCATATACACTTCTTCTTTTTGTAGTATTTAATCTTACAAGCTGCTGGCAGCCGATTTTTTATGAAATTCGTAAGGATGTAAAGCCTGAAGAACCAACAGTTTCAGGTGTTATTCCAAACATTACAAGATATACTGCAGATGGTGTTGAGTATTTATTCGTTTCTGCAGATGGTGGAATCCGATACAAACCGGCCGCTAATAATATTCACGGAAGCTGGTTTCTTTATCCTACTCCATTTGCACTTGCTTCTTACGACTTTCAGGCATCTTCTTTTGTAGGACAGCAGGTAATTTCTGTATTTGCTAATTCAGACACATTATATGTTCTTTCTGCTGAATATGTTTCAACAGGCTCAGAAGGTATAACAATTCCATCAAAAATCAATCTATGGGGAAAAACAAACAGCACACTCAGTTTAACTGAAGAATGGAAGCTCATTGATACAACATCAACTCTAAATATGTTCCCTATTGTCAAAGAATATAATACAGATTATTACACAAACTTCTTTAATGTATTCCAGACAAATTCTCCTATGGCAGCCCACAGACACACTTATATCTGTACATATGATTCAGTTACTTTGAAATACAGATATTTTGAACTGATTGGTACAAATCCACCGGTAGAAATTACAATTTCAAGAGTTGAAGATGCTATATCTGGAGAAACATATCTTGATGGATCTAAAGCACGTGTTTATTCAGCTGCATACTTAAATGGAAGCATTAAATTCTATTCTTCAAGAGCTGTAACAACAGATGAAACATATACAGATGAAGCAAAGCATATTTACTATGGCGAAAGTAACGCACTCTGGTATACCGATGGAACAACTCCTGTTATGGCTCTTAATGCTATAGAGTATATTTCATGTCTTGAAGTTTGTGCCGATTCAATTCTTATTGGTCGTGGTGCCACATTTACTGAAAGTAAAAATGCAGGAATAGTAAAAACAACCCGTGATGCAAATGGAATACCAGGAAATATTCTTGTACCATTTGTTACAAATGCTTCTTTCCAGATTTCTGAAGTTTATACTGTTCTTGCATTATTAAATGCAACTCCAGGATATCCTGAACTTTCAAGTTCTTTATATTCTTCTGTTTCATTCTATAGTACAAACGGTGTATTCAAGAATATAGGCCTCTGGTCTTACTATCCGGAACGCGGAAACTGGAACAGAGAATAGTCTAAAATCGAAGAACCGTTAAAAAACGAGCCGGCAGGGTCGTTTTAGGTTCAACAAGAAAATGGCTCAAGCGGCGAGACTATGCGAGCCGCCTAGTATAGAAGGACCGACAAAACGGAGAAGTTATTGGCTGATTCACTTTTTGAACAAATCAAACTGACTCAGGAACCGCTGGCTGCAAGAATGCGGCCAAGGAACCTTGACGAATATATTGGTCAGGATCATATTGTTGGAAAAGGCCGCCTTCTTCGTCGTGCTATTGCTGCCGATCAGCTCACTTCTGTAATTTTTTATGGACCTCCGGGAAGCGGTAAAACAACCCTGGCCCGAGTTATTGCAAATCATACAAAATCAAACTTTATTACCCTGAATGCCGTTCTTACCGGCGTTCAGAATATCCGTGATTCAATTAAGCAGGCAGAAGATTACTATAACCTTTACAGCCGCCGTACCATTCTTTTTGTAGATGAAGTTCACCGCTGGAATAAAAGCCAGCAGGATGCACTTTTGCCCTGGGTAGAAAACGGAACAATTATTCTCATTGGTGCTACCACAGAAAATCCTTTTTTTGAAGTAAACAAGGCTCTGGTTTCCCGTTCCCGCGTTTTCCAGCTAAAGCCTCTTACCTATAATGATCTTGAGAAGGCTGCCCACCAGGCTTTAACTGATGTGGAACGAGGTTACGGCCACTGGAAAGTTGAGTTTGAAGAAGGAGCTCTTGAGCATCTTATTGAAACTGCGAATGGAGATGCCCGCTCTCTCTTAAACGCCCTTGAACTTGCAATTGAAACTACTCCGGAAAAATGGTCGCCATACACAGAGCCGCCGGTTCCAGCTTATGGAACTCAGATTTATATAAGCAAAGAAGCAGCCGAAGAATCAATACAGAAAAAGGTTGTATTGTACGACCGAGACGGTGACTATCATTACGATATAATTTCTGCTTTTATAAAATCTTTAAGAGGACGCGACCCGGATGCAGCCTGTTACTGGCTTGCCCGCATGGTTGCCGCAGGCGAAGACCCGCATTTTATTTTTCGCCGTATGCTGATTTCTGCCTGTGAAGATACTGGTCTTGCAGATCCGAATGCAATTTCTATCGTAGAAAGCTGTGCTCAGGCCTTTGACCGTGTTGGTATGCCGGAGGGCCGATACTTTCTAGCTCATGCGGCACTATATCTTGCAACAGCTCCAAAATCAAACTCCAGTATGGCCTTTTTTGATGCCCTGGCTTCTGTGGAAAAAGAAGACGCAGAAGTGCCTAATCATCTGAAAGACAACAACCGCGATGCAGAGGGCTTTGGACACGGAGCAGGTTATCTCTACCCTCACGCTTACCGTGACCATTGGGTTGCCCAGCAGTATCTTCCTGATACTTTGAGCGGCCGTGTATTTTATAATCCTAGTACACAGGGCTACGAAGCAACAATCCGGGAAGATGTGCTTTCGCGCAGAGAGCTTCAGATTGCTTCTATTTTGGAAAAAACACAAAGTCATGAGCAGTATACTTCTGATGAACTTGCTTCTTCACCGGAAGAAACCGGCTCAATAAATATTTTCAGGGCTATTAAAAATGCCGCCGGAACAGGTTCTGACGGGGATGGAGAAAAGTCTGAATTTGGTGAAAATCCAATTTCAGAATGGTGGGTAAATGAACACTTTAAGAGTGGTTCGGTAAAGACAGAAGAAAACCTTACTTTTAGTCCGAAAGATCCGGCAAAGGAAGTTGTACTCGACAGGGCAGACCGTTTCTGGAGACAGAGGCTTGATTCAAACCGCGCCGAAGTTCTGCTTGGAATCCGCGACACCATGATTTCTATGGCCGAATTGCTGCGACATCACCGCTCTCTTATCTGGAATGCCGACAGCGGTCTTTTGCTTTGGGATATAGCAAGAAAAACTCCGGAAGGAGTTACCTGCGGTGTCTGCCGTACAGAAAAAGGAATGCAGATTCTTGAACAGTATGGCCGTACTCTTGGAAGCCTTGACCGCCCTATTCTGCAGTACCGCGGCTCTTCTATTTCAACTGATTTTCTGACTCAAAAAGATTTTTATAACATTCTCGTAAAATTCCAGTACAACGGAGCAGTTTTTGACCGTGTATTCTTCACAGACCCTTTTGCAAGTGAGCCTTCGATTATAGCACTGGCAGATTCTCTTGCAGGTATCATGACACCTCAAAAAGATGCTGAAGAAAGTGACAGACCAGCCATTCCATATTCGGATATAGACAAGAGCGAAGATAAAAGCGATGAAGATTTTGCTTATGAATGTCCGCTTGCAACAGGCTGGAAAGTTGTGATTTCGCAGAAGATTCCTTGCCACGGACAGCATATCAGTGAGCTGGTACGAAAACAGGTTCTCTCACCAGAAAGCCTAGGGC
>CAKUWD010000111.1 GCA_934699065.1 uncultured Treponema sp. | reverse complement strand
CCGAGCTTAACGAAAAGCTTTATGCGAAAAAGGCTGAAGAATTAAAGAACTCGATTTTGACATTCATCAGTGAAGAAGGCACATACAATTTCAATGGCAACAGCATTCAACTGAGATGGGTTGGTAAAGAAATCAAAGAAGTTTTTCTTTATTTTAGAGATCTGAAAAAGCCATACTCTAATCTTCTTAAAAAGAAGGCTGACCTTCCTGTCACGAAATTTTATAATTCTCAAATCAAAACTCTCTACCTCGCCTGGCAAGAGGAAAAAGAAAAAAATAAAATGCAAAGCTATGATGATATGCTGCGAAGTGTACGCGAAGCAGTCTGCCAGCCAGATTCAATGCTCAAAAAGCAGCTGCAAAAGAAATACAGATACGCAATCATCGATGAGTTTCAAGACACCAATCAGAAGCAGTGGGATATTTTCAAAACCGTTTTTATGGAAGATCCGAATCATGTAATTATCGTTGTCGGAGACCCTAAACAGTCCATTTATTCCTTCCAGGGAGCAGACGTAAATGTTTACGAAAATGCCATTAAAGAAATTGCCAGAAATGGTGGCGGCCAGTATTCCCTTGCCACAAATCATCGTTCGACAGACTCAATGGTAGAAGACTGCAATATCTTATTTCAGACCAAAACAGGCTCTACTCCTTTTTTCAGCCGAAGTTCTGCCATTAATTTTACAAACTCGAATCCATCTCACAAAAAGGCAGCTGCAACATATTGCGAAAAAATCACAAATCCTGTATGGATAGCAGGAAGCTCCAATCAAAAAACGACAGAAAAGAGTTTTGCAAAAATAGCAGTTCAGCAGATTCTTGACTGCTGTTCTTTTGAAAATGGAAAAACAAAACTTCAGGTTTTTGATAAAGATAAAGAAGACGATGAAGGAAACTGCCGTGAACTCCGCAATGTCAGTTTCCACGACTTTGCAATTCTAGTCCGTTCCTCTTCTGAATATACAGAAATTGAAAGAGCCTTAAAAAAAGCCGGCATTCCATCTCTTCGCTATAAAGATGCAAATCTTTTTTCAGGAAAGGAATGTACTCAGTGGATTTCTCTTTTTAACGCAATTACAGCAAAAGATTTTACAGGCAAAAAAAGAGCTGTTTTAAGCGAAGCACTTTTTACTGATTTTTTCTGTATACCTCTTGATAATGTTGAAAGCGAAATATTTGATAATCCGGCATGTCAGCAAAGGCAGACTATAATTCAATGGCAGGAGCTTGCAAGACAGAGAAAATGGGCAAAGCTTCTTGAAAATATTTTTGAAGTCACAAATATAGAAAACCGTCTTTCCGATTTAGGACAGATGCATTCACTTTCAAAAATCCGCCAGATTGGAAATTATTCTGTTGATTATCTTTATAAAACAGACTCTTCTCTTGAAGACCTCAGCAAACATCTTCTTCGTCTTTCTACCTCATCCGACACTTCAATAGACGAAGGTGACATTGTTGAAAAAGGGACCGACTTTGACTGTGTTCAGCTTATGACAATTCACGCCTCAAAAGGTCTTGAATTCCCTGTCGTTATTGTACCTGCAGGTTTGCGAGCAAGAAATGAAAGAGGAGCACAAGCCTGGATTTATCATGATGAAAACAAAAATGCAAAACTAAGCTTCAGTGATTATGGTAAAAAGGAATACCAGAAGGAAGAAGACTTTGAAAGAGAAAGACTTTTCTATGTTGCTTATACCCGTGCCTCTTCGATCCTGATACTTCCGCTTTATGATAAATGGGAACATGAAGATGATAAAACTGAAGAAGGTATTTATGATTTCTTAAATGATAACATTACAACTCTTTCTGAAATAAAAGATAAAAATGGAAAACCTCTTACAAGAATGATTTCAGAAAACAGCAAAAATTTTGACGAATTGAAAACAGAAACACTTGCAATACTTCAGGAATTTAAAAAAATTAAAGAGGAAAAATCTGCAAGTCATATCTTAGAAAATGACATCACTGAAGAAGAACAACTAGCTCTAACAAAAGAATTATCTTCAAAAGTTCCTTCTCTTTCGATTCAAAAACATTCCTACTCTTCTCTTTCGCACAAAAAAGCGGCTTCAGAAGAAATGACAGAAAACGGCGGACGCATTGATAAAGATGGATCAGACTCTCAAAAGCTTTCACTTGCAAAATTTGATATGGCAGAAAATCCAGTTTTATATTCAGCAGTTCCGAACTCAGATTCTGTCTGTCCTCTAGCCGTAACTGCTCCATATAATTATCCTAAGGGAACCAAGCTTGGTATCGCCCTGCATGAAGTTTTTGAAAAAGCTGATTTTGGAGTTAGTAAAAATGATGAAGAACTGGGCCGGCTCATAAAAACCTGCTTCGAAAAACAAACCTTAACTATTTCCGGCCAGGATCCTGATGGCTGGCTGGCCTATACCTCTACAATTTTATGGAACACACTAAACGCAAAGTTACCGGAAATTACCGGTGGTACACAAACAGGCAATTATTTCAAACTCAGCGAAATAGCTGCCTGCGACAAAATCAGTGAAGCTGAGTTTAATATGAATGCTAGTGTTACAGCAGGTACAAATGCAGGTGCAGGTGCAGGCGAAAGCGCAGGCGCATGCGCAGCCACGGCCGGCTTGGAGAACTCGGCCCTGGCTCAATCCGTCCTCCTCAAGAATTACTGCAACGGTTTTATCGATCTTGTATTCAAGCGTAATATCAACGGTAATGACGTCTACTCCGTTCTCGACTGGAAAAGCGACAGCTTTGAAGCCAGTCAATATTCCGATGGTGAATTACTCAAAAAACACACAGATGACCGCTATTCAATACAGCGTGTTTTATACTCCTACAGTCTCATAAAATGGTTAGCGTCTTTCTACAAAGATGAATCAGAAACCCAGATTTTTGAAAACCACTTCGGAGGCATTTATTATGCATACGTACGAGGCTGCCATGCAGACACCTGCAGTGGAATTTACGCCCGTACCTGGAAGAACTGGCAGGAATTAGAAAACACATTTAAGCAGATTTTAAAAGATTTACGAATAGCAGATTAAGGAAAGAAAACATGAAAGAAACAGAAAAAAACGAACTTAAAAAATTTTTTAATAAACTCTCTGACATGCACTGTATAGATCAGGTATGGGAAAAGGTTCTCGAACTTCTCATTCAGCTGGAGCCTGCTGCAAGTTTTGAAGCTCTCTCTATTTTCTGTATTTATTTTTCCCTGCTCGATGAAGGCAACATCTGTATTCCACTGGCTCAGGTAAAACTGATCGACAAATGGCAGAAAAAATGGGAAGGTCTTCTTTTACAAGCAAAACGCTTAGATCAGAAAGAAAATGATTTCAAATATTTTACTGACACTATCAATAAAGGTCTTCCACAGATTTCTCCAGAAAAATTTCCAAACCTTATTGCAAAGTCTGATTTTTCAAAACCCTTTATCATTGATGCAGGCTGGCTCTTTGCTGCAAAATACTTCAAAGCAAAAATCAACATTGAAAAACGAATCAAACTGATAATGAAGCACGACACAACTCATCCATTAGAAGAAGAAAAGGCAGCCATCCGTGAATACTTTAAAAAACTTACAGGCTCAAAAACTCAAGCACCAATGATTCTAAAAGATGAACAGATAGATGCACTTTTGCGTGGAATTAATGACAATCTGATAATCACAGGCGGGCCAGGCACAGGAAAAACTACTGTTGTCTGTTATCTTTTGTGGAATCTCTTTCTCACCAGAAATGTTATGGATTATTCTCTTTTCCTTGCAGCACCAAGCGGAAAAGCCGCAGATCGCATGAAAGAAAGTATTTCGGAAACACTCTCCCGTCTGAATCTGAATGCAATTCCTGCGGGGCCACAGCACGACGCAGCTCGTACAGTTTTCGAAAAGCTAAATAGCGCACAGTCGTCAACAATACACCGTCTTCTGAGTTTTAATCCTTCTACAAACGGCTTTCGCTATAATGCAGAAAATCAGTTTGATAAAAAATCAATTTTTGTAATTGATGAAGCCAGCATGATTGACATCACGCTCTTCAGTTCCCTTCTCGAAGCAATTCCGGAAGGAGCAAGAGTTTTCATACTTGGAGACAAAGATCAACTGCCTTCTGTTCAGGCGGGTGCAGTTCTTGGTGAACTCCTTGCTAAAAAAACAGGCAGTGTAGCTGAGCTAAAACAGTCCAGCCGCTTCAATGATAATTCAGACATCGGCCGCCTCAAAAATGCAATGCAGTTAGACGAGCCGCTTAATGAAAAACTCGCTTTTCTGACCAGCTGGCCAGATTGGAAAAACAATCATAGCTTTGGAACAATTCCACAAGGACAGTTCCCTGTAACAAGTTTTATCCCGGCACGAACTTCCAAAGAAAAGGAATCCCAATTAAAAGATATGATAGAAGCATGGTCACAAACCTTTTATAATGATCTTGTAAAAAAAGCTCACGAAGTATCAGTAACCTTAGAAACTGCAAAGCTTGATGAACTATGGAAAGCTGCAAATAAAGCCCGCATTCTCTGTGCAGAACGCAATGGCTTTCAGGGCGTAGAAACCATAAACAATCAGATTTGCAGCAGCATACTTAAATCAGAAAATCTTAATACTAGTGATGACTATTTCACCGGTCAGCTTCTCATGCTCACAAAAAATCAGTCAATTTTCTGTTTATACAATGGAGATTCGGGAATCGTTATAGAAAGAAACAATTTAAAATATCTTATGGTAAAAAAAGAAATACATACAGAAGAGGGGCAGCAGAGTACAGTCCAGCAGGGAATCTTTCAGCAAGGCTCTTATATTTTCTACCCTCTTCACCTGCTTCCAAAAGAATCAATTGAAACTGCATACGCAATCACAATTCACAAATCCCAAGGCTCAGGTTATAAATCGATTCTGATATTCCTGCCCGAGCAGAAAGGTCATCCGCTTTTGAACAGACAGATTGCCTACACCGCGATAACAAGAACTGAAGGCTCAACCTATATTGTTGCAGATTATGAAACTCTTGAGTGCGCCCGTCAGACAATTATCAAACGCGACACACAGATTATTTTATAACTGAGTCATCACAAACTCCTCGCGCCCCCCACGCACCCGCGGTAATCCATTACATTAGGAATGACACGTCTCTTTAAAATCACTATAATCATAACACTATGTTTAAACCAGAACTTCTTAATTCAATTAAGACTTACAACTCAAAAACTTTTGTAAGCGATCTTATTGCCGGCGTTATCGTCGGAATCGTTGCACTTCCACTTGCTATTGCCTTTGCTATTGCTTCGGGCGTAAACCCGGCAGCCGGTCTTTTTACGGCAATTATTGCAGGCTTTTGTATTTCTGCCTTTGGTGGAAGCCGAGTTCAGATTGGAGGACCTACAGGTGCCTTTGCAGTTATTGTTTACGGCGTTGTTGCCCAGTACGGGCTCTCTGGACTTGCCACAGCAACAGTAATGGCCGGAATCATTTTGATTCTTCTCGGTGCCTTTAAGATGGGCGGCCTTGTTAAGTTCATTCCATATACTATTGTTACAGGCTTTACTGCAGGTATTGCAGTAACAATCGCCGCCGGCCAGCTTGGAGACTTCTTCGGACTCCGCCCTGATTTTTCAACACCAATGATGGTACTCGGCGAAGAGTATTCAAAAATGCCGGGTGACTTCCTTCCAAAAATAATCGTATACATCCGCTCAGCTGCAAGCTTCAACCTTTACTCAACAATCATGGCAGCAGTTTGTCTCGCCTTCATTTTCATCTGGTCTAAGTTTATTAAAAAGATTCCTGGAAGCTTTGTTGTAATCATTCTTGCTACAGCAGTAAGTATCATTCTCGAAAAAACAACAGGTCTCCGCACAGATACAATAGGAACTTTTGCAGACGGCTCACAGCACTTTGTTATTCCAAACACACTTCCTATGCCAACGCTTCCTGCTCTCAGCCTTAAGACAATTACAACCCTTTTCCCTACAGCAATTTCTATTGCAGTACTCGCCGCAATCGAGTCGCTGCTCTCTGCTGTAGTTGCAGATGGTATGATTGGTACAAAGCATGATTCAAACACAGAACTTATCGCACAGGGAATTGCAAACATCGCAAGCCCTCTCTTTGGAGGCATTCCGGCAACAGGAGCAATTGCCCGTACAGCTACAAATATTAAAAACGGCGGCCGCACACCAATCGCAGGAATCATCCACGCAATCACACTTTTGATAATTCTTCTTTTTGCCGGAAAGTATGCAGCTTATATTCCTATGGCAGCCCTGGCAGCCGTTCTTATCAATGTTGCCTGGAACATGGCAGGCTTCCCTGCTATCCGCTCTCTGCTAAAAGGCCAGAAATCAGACATCACTGTTTTTGCGGTAACCTTCCTTATTACAGTCTTTGTAGATCTCACAGTTGCTATCGAAGTTGGACTCGGTTTTGCAGCCTTCTTCTTCATCAAGAAAATGATAGACCTTTCTGAAGTTCAGAACCAGAGAGAAACTCTCACAGGCGGTATCAAAAAAGATCAGCCTGCAGAAAACCTCGACATTCCGGCTCAGACCTTTGTTTACGAAATTGAAGGACCTCTCTTCTTTGGAACAGTACGTAAGTTTGAGCTTGCGACAGAACGCGCACAGTCAGACTGCAAGTACCTCGTACTCCGCATGAGAAACACAATCTACCTCGACGCCGGCGGAATCCGTGCCCTCGAACAGTGTAAGGCAGCCTGTGACCGCAAGGGAATCACAATTGTAATCAGTGGAATTCACACACAGCCGTATATTCTGCTTGAAAAAACAGGTATGGCAGATACTCTTGGACGTGAGAATATTTTTGACAATATCACAGATGCATTGAACCGTTGTCGTAAATAAAGCAATTGAAAAATATCGGCTCATAAAAAAATCTGATGGGCTCCCGCTGGCGCTGGGTACGAACATGCTCGCTTTCCGTTTTTGGGTAAGAATTCTGCGGTTTTCGCAAGCGAAAATCCTCGAATTCTTTTCATGCAAGTCTGCAAAGACGTCAAGAGGCAGTCCGCACCCATCGCCCGCTCCGCTCATCAGATTTTTTATTCCAAATATACAATTACCTTCTTTCCGAACTTGCACGCGTACCTTATTTCGTCTAAAATATTCTCATGTCAACAAAAGATTTTAATGATAAAACTGTATACATTCTGGACAGCTACGGATTAATTTTCCGCTGTTATTTTGCTTTCATAAGTCGCCCGCTTACAAACCAGCGTGGTGAAAATGTTTCTGCCCTTTTCGGCTTTTTCAGAAACTTCCATTATATTCTTCAGCATTATAAACCCGGCTGCATCGTAGCCGCTATGGATAGTAAAACAAAAACCTTCCGCCACGAAATGTACGACCTCTACAAGGCAAACCGCCCTAAAACTCCGGAAGACCTTCACGCCCAGGTGCCATGGATCTGCGAGGTTCTGGAAGCCTTAGGCATCCCCGTTCTTCAGTGCGACGGCTACGAAGCAGACGATATTATCGCAACCGTTTCACGCAAGTGCCGTGAACAGGGCCGCACCTGCCGCATTCTCAGCGGTGACAAAGACCTCATGCAGCTGGTAGACGAATCTACTCAAATCTTAAAGCCTGTAACAGGCGGCGAAACCTGGAAGGTAACCGGAATCGAAGGCGTAGAAGCCGAATGGGGGGTTAAACCTCCTCAGCTGCTCGACCTTCTTTCCCTCTACGGCGACTCTGCCGACAATATTCCGGGTGTTCGCGGTGTTGGTGTAAAAACCGCCGCAAAACTCCTGAACGATTACGGCACCCTCGAAGGCATTTACGAGCATCTTGGAGATCTTAAAGGCGCCGTTCTCACAAAACTCACAGAAGGCCGCGAAAATGCCTTTTTCAGCCAGAAGCTTGTCCGCCTTTGCGATACCGTTCCATGTACAGACATCGACGACGCAATCAATAAAACCGGCATGACCTGTAATTATCAGGCCGCAGCCGACCTTCTTATGAAGTTCGGAGTTCCAAGCGTTGCCAAGCAGTATGCAAGTCTTGGTGTAGAAAATGGTCAGGCAGGAGGGGAAAGCCTTCCCCTGTCTTCAGCCGCTGACGCGTCTTCCGCCACCCCTTCTCCTAGGGGTTCCACCCCTAAGACCCCGGCAAATACGGTAGTTACCTCTGAAAATACGGTGGTTGAGCCTGTCGAAACTACCGCAGATTTCTTAGCCCTAAAACAAAACGACACCTCAAATTATCACGCCCTCACCACCCTCGCCGACCTCACCGCCTACATCGACTCCGCTCTCAAAGCTCCGCTCGTAGCATACGACAGCGAAACCAACGGCCTCGACACAATGGCCGCAAACATACTTGGTTTCTCCCTCTGTTACGAAGCAGGCAAAGCCGTATATATCCCAATCGCCCGCCAGTCGGACGACCTTTTTGCAGATAACACCGGCATCCCTCTTAAAGATGCTCTCACACAGCTTCTCCGCCTTTTCCAGGCAAAGAGCGTAACCGTTGCAATGCACAACGCAAAGTTCGATCTGAAAGTTCTTGCAACAAACATCAAAAAAGCAGGCTTCAAAAATGCCGAACTTACAGAGAAAATCTTAGAATCTTCTATTTATGATACAATGATTTACGCCTGGCTTCAAAATCCCGAGCGAACAGGCAAAAACAGCTACTCACTCGAGTCTCTGGGCGAACAGATTCTCGGCCTGAAAGGTATTGAATTTAGCGACATCGTTGAAAAAGGCCAGACCTTCGCCGACGTTCCTCTCGAAAAAGCCGCTCCATACGGTGCCGAAGACGCAGACTTTACCCTGAAACTCGCCCTCGCACAGAAATCCACAGTGGTTAAGTCCGAAAATACGGTGTTTGCAGTCCCTGAGCCTGTCGAAGGGGTCGAAACCACCAGCACAACAGCAAATGGGGGTAATTTCGACAAGCTCAATCACCCCCAATTCAAAGACCTCTTCAACCTCGAAATGCGCATCCTCCCCATCCTGGCCCAGATGGAGCTTACCGGAATCCACCTTGATACTGCCACTCTCCACGCTTACAACAAAGAACTCACTCAAGGCATCGCCGCAGCGGAGCAGTCCATCTACAAGGAAGTTGGCCACGAGTTTAATATCGCTTCTCCAAAACAACTGCAAACAGTACTCTTCGAAGAACGCGGTCTCAAAGCTGGTAAAAAGACCAAAACCGGCTACTCAACCGACACCTCCGTACTCGAGGAACTGGCTTTCGAAGATCCTGTTCCCCGCATGATTCTCGACTACCGCGAAATGGCAAAACTCAAATCAACTTACGTAGAAGCCCTGCCAAAGCTGGTAGACGACCAGGGCCGCATTCACACAGATTTCGTACAGACCGGAACTGCCACCGGCCGTCTTTCCTGCCGCGAGCCGAACCTGCAGAATATACCGGTTCGTAACGAAGCAGACCGCCGTATCCGCTCGGCCTTTACCGCGCCGGAAGGAAAAGTTCTCATTTCTGCAGACTATTCTCAGATTGAACTGGTTGTTCTTGCCCATCTTTCGGGCGACAAAAATATGAGCCAATCCTTCATAGACGGCACCGATGTCCACACGGCAACCGC
>CAKUWD010000110.1 GCA_934699065.1 uncultured Treponema sp. | reverse complement strand
TATGCATCAAAAAATGATTACGCATATTACAAAAACTCAAATAACGGAAATACAGCCCGCGTAATGTATGATGGTAAGTGGTGGTACACCTACGATGCAAACGGAAACAGAACAGCAAGAGCCATGAATGCAGAGCATAATGGTAATGTTGTAAATATTGATAAAAGTGATGAATACTGGGAATACGAATGGGATTACCATAACCGGCTTGTAAAAGTTCAACAGTTTAACGCTCCGGATAATGCACAGAATGTAAAAGTAGAATATACTTATGATGCAATGAACCGTAGAATTGAAAGGATAAGTTATACAGGTGAAACTTCAGAATTAACTCAGTATGCCTATGGCAGAAACGGAGCTCTGACTTATCAGGAGAAAACAGCAGGCTCTTCTGTAACAACCCGAAGCTTTGTTTATTTAAATAATCAGATAATAGGTTTTATGGATACAGAAAACAGTACAGAAAGTATAAGATACGCAGTTACAGATATTCAGGGAAGTGTTACCGAGGTTTATGACGAGGATAACAGACTGCTCTGGAAATCTGGTTACACTGCGTTCGGCATTAAGGCAGGTGAGACAACCGATTTAATTGATTTTGATGGACTTTATATCGGCTGCGATTATGATACCGAAACTGGTCTTACCTATCACTGGAATCGCTGGCGAGGAGAAGATGGTTCAAACTGGCTCACCCAAGATCCGGCTCGTGATGGTGCTAACTGGTATGGTTATGCTGGACAGAACCCGACAAACTGCACTGATTCAAATGGCCTGTTTGTCGTAACGGTGTTTTTAGCTAAAACTGCGATAGGAGCAACAACAGGAGCTCTTATAGGATTTTCAACAAATATTATTGTTCAAGTTGGCTCTAATATTATTAAACAAGCTGCTTCAGGAAATGATATAAATATAAAAAACGCTATTACAAATGTTGACTTAAAGTCTGCTGGATCTGCAGCTTTAAGTGGGGCTATATCAGGTGCAATAACAGGTGGAGCAGGCGCTGTACAAAGTATTGCTACCGCTGTTCAAACGTCAAAAGTTGCTAGTGCAGTTTTAAATACAGCTGCTAATATGGTCGGAACTACAGTTGGTACTGTAGTGGATAATAGTTCACATGATAAAAATTTAACAGATGGTTTGGCTCTCAATCTTGCTATTTCAGCTACTACAGGTATTATTTCTGGTGCAACTTCTAAAACAGGAACTAATGTCATAGATCGCACAAATGGTAGCGAGACAATTATGTATACAGAATCAATAGATTCCGCTGGAGTTATAACAATCATAACTACCGTAGCACCAACTGAAATAGATAAGGATATCGGTGTAAGTATTGGACAAGAAATCTCAGGTGCTATTTCTAATTCAATGGAAGGAAATTAATATGAAAAAGTTATATACTCTTTTGTTTTTTTGGCTAGTATCTATTATTTATAGTTTACTCATTCTATTTTGTTTTTATAAATTTTCTTTTTTCAAGAATTTTATTCGAGTAATGGAGAAATGTTTTCATAGTCAAGATATAGCTGTTTTTATTTTTATTTTATTGTTTATATTATTACCATTAGGTATTTTTCGATTATTATACAATAAGTATGCTTGAATTGATAAAAAAGGTATATTGTTTCTCTTTGATCAGTTAATGAGCTATTGGGTGGAATAATAGTTAGAAAGGAAAGTAACGATTGAAAAAAGACGAAAAAAAGAAATGAGAATATGAAAATGAATAAACAAAAAATAATTATTTGTATTTTGGCATTTATTAGTTTTAAATTATTTTCCGAGTCTTTATTAATACCATTTGAAATTGAAGGTAGAGGATAAAAAATGAAAAAAATAATATTTGTTTTATTATGCATATTCTGTTTTGGAAGATTATCATCTGAAGAAAAAAAATGGATGATAAAACAATATGTGTTAGATGAAGATTATGAGCAAGATAAAATAATATTAGAAAAATATGGAAATCTATGGGCTATTTATTCTTTAGCTGACACAATAATAATTAATAATAGAGAAGAGAAGCCTATAAAAGAATTATCAATTTATTATTTTAGAAATAATAATTATTATTTTATGGGGAAATATGATAAAAATGGAATATATAATAAAGATTCAGAATTAATTTATAAAAATCCATTTGTCCAGAATTTTATTGGTTATTCGGATTCCATATTAGAAGATCCTTTTTATACCGGTCAATATGCCTATGAGAAAAAATTTGGACCAGGAGCTTTTGAGCCATTTGTCAAAATCCAAATTAATATTCAAGATGATAGTATAGAGGTGAAGCCATAAATTAATATTGTTGATGGAGCTTGACTTATCAGAAAAAGACAGAAGGCAGCTCTGTAACGACCCGAAGCTTTGTTTATTTAAATAATCAGATAATAGGTTTTATGGATACAGAAAACAGTACAGAAAGTATAAGATACGCTGTTACAGATATTCAGGGAAGTGTTACCGAGGTTTATGACGAGGATAACAGACTTCTCTGGAAATCCGGCTACACGGCGTTCGGTATTAAGGCAGGTGAGACAACCGATTTAATTGATTTTGATGGACTTTATACAGTCTGCGATTATGATACCGAAACTGGTCTTACCTATCACTGGAATCGCTGGAGAAGCGAAGACGGCTCAACTTTGCTTTCTGAGGATCCGGCTCGTGATGGAGTTAACTGGTATGGTTATGCTGGACAGAATCCAATAAACTTTATAGATTCAAATGGACTTGCTCCATATGTAAATGGTATTTATGATGGACCTTATGATCCAGATTATACACCAGAAGAACAACCTACTGAAGTTGGTCCTCAGTTACCAACTAATCAAACAAGAGATAGTACATTAGCTTCATATTCTAGTAGTGGTGGACAGTATTGTCAAAAAGCAGTAGATGATGAAATTCAGCGAAAACATGATGAATATGCTAAAGAAATAAATGAAGCTCAAATGAAAGAAATAAAAAGAATTTTAGCAAAAGCAGGGTATGATACTTCAAAACTAAACAATTTTAATTTATTAAAATTAGATCAAAAGACTGTTGGAAAACGTCTGGGAATTAATGGTACAAAAGCATGTCTTGTAACCTGTTGGATGATAATGTATGTACTACAAGGTGCAACAATAGAACAATCTTATGAGGTTATGGAAAAAGAAATTGCAAACGGCAAAATATCAAAAGACAAAAGCGAGATGAAAGACCAATTGCATACAAGTGAAGAGATGGCAAAAGTTTTAAAGGGGGGAAACTATGATAAAACATTTCTACAAAGTCCATGGAAAAACAAAAGTCAAGTAAAATTTAAGAATAAAGACGACTTCAAACAATCAGAATATAAAATGGCTTTTGTAAAGTATAAATCAGCTCTTTCTAATGAACCTCATTGGACTTTATTAGTTAATAACAATGGACACTTGCAAGAATATGATCCATGGCCTGGTGGAATTGAAAGTTTGAGTTCATGGTCTGCAAAATCAATCGATTCAATCGAACCAAAAGGATGGTATAGAAGATGAAAAAAATGATGTTATTATTCTGGATAACAATAATTATTATTTCTTCGTGTGTTTCAAATGATTTTCAAAATGAAGTTTATGTCGAAGGAGATAAAAATATAAAATCTTTTTATATTTTCAAATATAACACAACTGTAAAGGAATACAATAAATATCTTTTCGAAACAGGAGAAAAAACTAATTACAATGATGACACTTGGGAATTCTCGGAACGAGCTTTATATGACATGATAACAAATGAAGATTGCGCCGTTGCAAATCTTTCATTTGTTGAAATTGTAAAATATGCAAATTGGTTGAGTAAAAAAAGAAAACTAAAGCCTGCCTATACTATTAATGAAAATGGGACAGTAGATTGGAATAAGAATGCAAATGGATATCGACTTCCAACTTATGCAGAATGGCAGTGGGCTGCAAAAGGTGGAAAAAAATCAAAAGGATATATATTTCCAGGTTCCGATGTTTTGGACGAGGTTGCATGGTATAAAGATAATTCAGATGATGTAATTCATGAACCAGGTTTAAAAAAACCTAATGAATTAGGTATTTATGACATGTTTGGAAATGTAGGTGAATGGTGTTGGGATGAATATGTAATTTTTGCAGGAGATGTAATTTTAGAAGGGGAAAACAAGACTCCATCTTCTGAATGGGAGAACAAAAGAAAATCATTTTCTGCTACAAATGAAGTAAAATGGAAATATATAAAATTACAAGAAGTTTTAACACTCGATATACCTATAGATTTAAATTATATTAAAAATAATCAAGTAAGAATAAATATTTTTACTCCATTTTGGAAAAGTGAAAAAGATATGACAGAAAACTACTTGATTTATTCCGTGTCTGGTTATTCAGGATATTACCAAGGTATTCGTTTAGTACGAAATATAAAATAATAGAATATATTTTTTAAATTATTAAAAACAATACGGCATACATGAAATAATGAGGTGAGAATATGAAAGATTCAGCAAAAAAATATTTGAAAAGGGTTTTAATTGGTTATCATCTGAAGAAAAAAATGGATGGTAAAACAATATGTGTTAGATGAAGATTTTGTGCAAGATAAAATAATATTAAAAAAATATGGAAATCTATGGGCTATTTATTCTTTAGCTGAAACAATACTAATTAATAATAGAGAAGAGAAGCCTATTAAAAATTATTCAAAGAATAAAAAAAAATGATACTTGTTATAGTGATATTTTTGGGTAGGAAGGTTGATCCTCCAGCACACGATCCAAAATCGGGAATTGATTATAAAAAGGCATATGAAAAAAGTAAAGAAATAAAATCTAATGAGGAAAGAAAATATAAGCATCATAAGGGGGCGGAAACTTCATATTCCGCTATAGAAAGCAGATGAAATAATTTAAAATTTTCTGGTAATTTAGGGGTGTCGTGAGTTATATAAACTTTATTTCCCTTTGATTATTTAGAAGATTATGTTACAATACATGTATTCTATAAAAAAAGTTGGATAAAAAAATGAAAAAAACGTTTTCTCTATTATTTATATTTAATTTTCTTATTTCATTAGTATTTTCAAAAACGGTTTTTTCAACAGAAGGGACAATTGATAATAAAGATTCAAATGCAGTTAATAATCCAAAATACAGATTAGAAATTAATTGTCAAAATGAGAATACTTCATTTTTTAGGAATGATCTTTACAATGATGGTGTATGTATAGTACGTGAGGGTGAGAAAATTTCAATAAATTACACTAGTGCAGAAGTGGGAGGCGGTGGAAGAAGTGGAGGAAGTTCTAAAAAAACTGTACTACGTGTAAAGAAATTTTATACTGAAATCGATTATAACTCCTCTATTGTTATAAACAAGAACGATATCTATACAGTAGAACTTTTTACAGAATACAGTTCAACATGGGATGATACTGTAATAAGCGAAATAATGTCTTTAAGAATTCTGGGAGTTGATGAGAATGCTGATTTATCTTTTGTTGAAGGTATAAGGCATTTAAATGGGTTTATATGTTACCATGAGAGTACTTCACCTAATTACAGTCTTGCAGTGTACTGCGAAGATGCTTCTGCAAAAATAAGTGAGCAGTCTGTCTGGTATGTAAAAAAAGGCCAGCAAATTCAAATATATTATAAATCCTATATGGATGATACATCATCTGGCGGATATTCAATTGGTTCTGATGGGCAAGTCTCATCCGGAAGTGGCTGGGCTAAAGACTCAACAATTCTGAGAATCAATGGTTTCAGTTATAACAGTTCACCAATCCTTCTTACAGTTGAAAATGACATGATAATTGAATTACTGTATAAAAAAGAGTCCAGTACATCTCAAACAGAAATTCACCGTAAAGCCTATGCTGAAATCAAAATAGATAGAAAACCTCCAACAGTTACTTATCCTGAAAAAGTTCAAACCATGCAATGGAGCAAAAATGATGTCAAAATATATGCTGTAGACAATTATGTAAATACGGCTGATTTGCATCAGCAAAATTATATAGTTGCAGAAGATTCAGAAACCGGGTGTGGTCAAATATCAGTGAAAAAAAAGAAATCTGAAAATCAATATATAAATACAGATATGAACGGAACAAATGTTAACATTACCGGTTCCGGCAAATATAAAATCATAGTAAAAGACAATGCAGATAACGAAACCGAAATAAATGAAATCTGGATAGACCAGACAGCACCAGAAATTAAAGTATATACAGATAAATTAAAATACAACGTGTATTCAAATAATGTATGGACAAAGAAAGATCTTTTTATTGATTATGTAGACATGCATTCCGGGATAAAAGAAAGCAGTAAGGCTGAATACAAAGCAACTGGAATATATAAATTATGGGCAATAGATAATGTGGGAAATATTATAGAAGAAAGTAACCGTCCTGTAATAAAAATTGATAAAGATAATCCTTCTTTTAATTATACAATTAAATATGAGAGCAATTATGATTCTACAAACACAGCTTTTACAATTGACATAACAAATATAAAAGATGAACACAGCGGTATTAAAAATATATCTGTTACTCCAATAATTTATAAAGATGGAACGCCAGTCAAAAGTGACCCGGTGATTCTTATTAATATAAATCAAGAAGAGCAGAAGGAAACAGAAAATAGAACTTATACATATGATGATATAGACAGAAATCATGATAACTACATTTCTTTTGAAGTAAGTGTTTCTGATCATGCAGGAAATATTAAAACAGTAAAAATCGGTGGAGAAACAGGCCTGTTTATTCCAGCCTTAATTAAAACAGAATATACAGAAACACAGGATAAAAAAGTAAAGGTAAACTTTTTTGAAGGTAACAGTAACAGCCGCTGTAAGCCAGAGCATTATAATAAAATATATATACAGAGAAGTATTTTATTAAAAGATAAAGATATTCCCAGTATAAATAAAAAGATTACAGCAGAAAAATTCAGAAATGATGATGATTCTTGTTTTGAAACTGAACTTCAAAATAGATGGATGAAACTTACTGAAGAATTAGTTGATTGTGCAATAGCTACAAACTCAGGAGCAGAAAGTTTTTATATTGATGAAGAACTTGATGAAAGCGGATTTACGCATAAAGTAATTTCCTATGACTGTATTTATGAATACTTAAATCCTGTTGATAATAAAAGTATTGTAAGAGAGCATTTTAATAATACTAAGGAACTTGAATTATCAAATAACAAAGGAAATCTTCTCTTTAAAGTAAATGGTAATAATAACAGTTATCTGATAATAAACAGTGAAGGCGAAATAATAGAAGGAAGTACAGATTCATTTGATATGCCTGATACTGGAGTTGTAGGCCTTGAAATAAAAATAGAAGATAAGGATATAGAGCCATATAAAATTCTGATTCAGGGAATGGTAGAGCTGATAAGCAGTAACGGTAAATTCAAATTACAGGAAACTGATACCATGCCGGTTGGTACAGAAGGAAAAATATCTGCAAATAATCACTGTTTCACTACAAAAGCAAAGCCTATGACGGGTACATGGGCTAATCTTGGACAATATGCGCTTCAATATAATATAACGACAGTATTTAATATTGAACTGACAGAAGGATTTCCGGGACAGATGGAAGAATGGTCAAACAGGACCATAAAGCTTTATGCAAAATCACCTGATATATTGGGTGGTAAAGCAAGGCTCTTTGTTGGAGATGCTTCAAGTTATAATGCAGACGGAATTACAGCAAGGCCATGGCAGAAAATCAAGATGGAAATTTTACCTGCTGATGAAAATCAGATTATAACAGACCTTACATGGAATTTTGGAAACGGCAGGACAAGCGAAAATTACGGGGACTATACAAAAATCAGCGACTCAAAATTTGAAGAAATCTATTACGAGCAGTCTGCTGAGAGAACAGGTGCGCTTTCCGGATATAAACTGAAAATTACAAGCGGTACAGATGAGGCAGAGTTTAACATTAATATTATAGACACACAGTTCGGCTCTCTTTATGGAAACGAAATATGGCGTGGTGAACACATAATCAAAAAAGAGGTTATTGTACCATCAGGAATAACGCTGCAGATAGGGGATTGTGCGCATAGTGATAAGGATCCGGACATAAAATGTCTTTGTGTAGGTAAAATCAGGGCAGAAGAAAAAGGCGGAATAACAGTAGAACAGGGTGGAAAACTGATTATTGATGAAGGAGACTCAAAGACAATCAGATTTGTACAGGCAGCCTTTAAGAATGATGCATACCGTGAAGCAGAGGAAAAAGATTTGACCTGGCAAAATAAATGGAAAGGAATTTCGATAAAAGGTGTACTTGAAGGTGATAACCTTAATATGAAGAATGCTGACTGCGGTCTTACAGTTTTCTCTGGAGCGGCTGTAGAACTAAGCAATTCAATAATACTTGACAGATGTAAAAATGGAATTCTTATGAACGGAACAAAACTCCTTGCAAAGGAAATAAGATGTAATGCCTGTTCTGATTACGGAATAAAGCTTAACTCAAAGCTTGAGTGTGAAAATCTTTTAATTTCAAACAGTGGCCGGGGACTCATACTTAAGGAAAACGGAAAACTTAAAACTGACAGTTTTGATATACAGCTATGCCAGACAGGACTGCAGCTTTTCGGAGGAAAGATAGAAACAGAAAGCGGAATAATAAACGGCTGCAGTGAATACGGAATGAGGATAGAAAAAGATGGAAACTATAATTATGAAATATTCGTCATAGAAGGCAATGAACGTAACATCTATGAAAACGGAGTAATCAGGTAATTTAAAAAGGTTTAAGTATGAAAAAAGTTTTTGCATTCCTTACAGGAATATTTTTTACAAGTCTTGTTTTTTCTTATGATTATAGGGCTGGCGCTAATGGAAAAATAGAAAGGGCACCATGGCAGACAACAGATAATGACAGTGAAACTTACTGGGGAATTGAGGAAGGTCAGACAGACGGCTGGATAGAGTATGTTTCGGAAATACCAGAAAAGAAAGATATCGTATATATTGAATGTGAACTTCCAGAGAATTCTAAGATACAGCTTTATGAGGAAAACGGAAACGGCAAGACTTCTTTAAGCGGCTGTTTTAAATACGGACCTTTTACCGGTCTTCTAAAGATGACTCTCCCTGAGATGAGAAGAGAATCAAAAATTCTTGGAATCGGATTAAGCGGGGAAAATGCCAGTCAGATTAAGATAAAAGAAGTTAGTTTTGACTTACAAGATGAAACAGAAAGTGGAAAAATAATTCCTGCGAGCTATGAATTTAATCTTAATGAACAGATAAACATAAAACCTGAAAGGCTCTGGGATTCAAAACTTGCAAACCCATGGTATGAGCCGGTATGGTATCTTCCATATGAGATTCAGAATGAACAGAAAGTAAACCGTACAGAGCAAATATTCGGCAGAATATCTGGAGAACCACGTGAGGATGCACAGATAATCTGGAATCTTGACGGACTGTATGAATTATCGTCTGTAAAAGCATACATACAGCGATCTTTCAGAACATTCAAAGTAGAGTATGAGGAAAACGAACGCTGGAAAACAGTAGCAGAGATAGGACCTTATAATCAGAAAGATGAAAACTGGGTATCTGAAGAGGTTTCCGGTATAATTACAAATCGTCTTAGAATAACATTCCCCGGAGGCTGG
>CAKUWD010000109.1 GCA_934699065.1 uncultured Treponema sp. | reverse complement strand
CTCATATTCATACAATTACTGCTGATTTTCTTATCGAAAAACTCAAAGAACGCGGCTATCCGGATTTTGCTTCTTCACATGGGAATATACTTTTTCAGTTGAGCGTAAATGAAAAAATGACTATGGGAGAACTGTCTGAAAAAATCAACCGTGATAAATCTACAACCACAGTTCTCGTCCGCAAACTCGAAAAAGACGGCTTTATAACAGGCGACGCCGCCCCTAACGACAAAAGAAGCCGAATTATCTACCTCACCGAAAAAGGCAGGCAATTTAACGCTACGGCACAGGAATTATCATCAGATCTATTAGGAACATTTTTCAAAGGCTTTACAGAGAATGAAAAAGAAGAGTTTTTTAATACTTTGCTGAGAATTAAGAAGAATTTTGTAAAAAAAATAGAGTTATAAAAAAAGTCTGATGCGGAGTGGAAAAAGAGCGTTGGCAACATCATCCCCGTTGACAATGCTCTTTTTCCACGGGAGCAACAGACTTTTTTTATAACTCTATTGACAATAGTTTTATATAAAACTATATTATTGCCTATGAAAAAGATACTTTTATTTACAACTATTCTCCTGGCATTTCTTTCTATGGGATTTGCTAAAAGCACAGGTAAAAAATCTGTTGCTGTATTTGTACCTGGCATCATTGATGACAGCCCAACTTACAATATGCTCGTACAGGGTGTAAAAGCCGCTGTAGAAGAAAAGAATCAATCGCTTGCAAAGAAAAACAAGATTGAACTTTTTGTAATGGAAGCCGGTACAAATCAGGCTGAATGGGGTCCAAAAATCACAGCCCTCTGTGCAGAACGAAAATATGATGTAATCATTTCATCTAACCCTTCCCTTCCAGATCTTGTTGAACCTATTCTTAAAACATTCCCTAATCAGAAGTTTATTCTCCTGGATGCAACTAAAGAAGGAAATAAGAATATTCATACCGTATGCTATAATCAGTATGAACAGTCATATCTTACTGGCTACATCGGCGGTTTAATGTCAAAATCACATAAGCTTGCCCTTATTGCTGCACAGGAATATCCTGTTATGAACAATGTAATCTACCCTTACTTTGAAAAAGGTGCAAAAGCTGCAAACGCTGTATCAACTGTAGACTTCAGAATCGTTGGAAACTGGTATGATGCTACAAAAGGAGCAGAAATAGCAGATGCAGTTGCTAAAAAAGGTGTAGATGTAATTCTTCCGATTTGTGGAGGAGCTTCTCAGGGAGTAATTACTTCAGCCATAAACAACAAGATTTATATTACCTGGTTTGATGACAACGGATTTGCTAAAGCTCCGGGAACAATTATTTCTTCCAGCGTTATGGAACAGAAGAAAATGTCTTACAATGTTACAAAAGAATTCCTTGAAGATAACACACCATGGGCAAGTGCTAAAATGGTTGGAATCAAAGAAGGCTTTGTAGACTTTGTTCAGGATGATCCAAACTACATCAAGACAGTTCCAGAAGACATCCGTAAAAAGATGGCAGATTTGCTTGCCGATATCAGAGCTGGAAAAACGGAGATAAAATAAGCCTATAATCGAAAAAAGAATGGCTCAGAGGCAAGCTATGCTTGCCGACTTATAAACTATGTTACACTTAGATAATATCTGCGTAAAATATTCATATAAAACCGTTCTCACTAATGTCACTTTAGACTTTGAACCGGGAAAGATTTATTCTCTTCTCGGAGAAAACGGAGCTGGTAAATCAACCCTGGCACATGTTCTTTGCGGTGATATTTTACCAACAGAAGGCAGCATATTTCTTAATCAAAAAAAACTGAAAATCAGAAAGCCAAAGGATGCTATAAAAAATGGAATAGTATGTGTTCATCAAAGACCATTACTCGCACCTTCGCTTTCAATTAAAGATAATCTCAGGATAGGAATAAGTCACAAAATGACAAAACTGATTCCTGAAATCAAAAAAAACTGGCTCCCTGGGCGGGAACTTTCAGAAAAAGTACAAAATTTAAGTGAACAGGAAGCCTTCAACAGCTCTCTTTCTGGTGCACTGCTCAAAGGTCCATGCGTACTGATTCTGGATGAACCGCCCTTTTTAGATACAAAAAAAATCCGGGAGCTTACCAAGACAGGGCTTACCATAATAATTATTACCCACAGTTTTAAAGAAGCAATTGAAAAATCAGATGAAGTTATTTTGCTGAAGGATGGAAGCGTACTTGAAAAAACTGCTTCCTCAAAAATCACAGAAGAGGATATAAAGCAAAAATTATTCGGACTAACAAAAACGGTTATTACCCCAGATTTTATAGAAGAAAAAAATATCACAGAAGAAGAAGTTTTAAAAGCACGGAAGACACAGAAGAAAACAGGCTACATTCCTTCAGACAGAAGCTTCCGGGCCTCAAATCCAAATCTTACAGTTTTTCAATTATGCACTGCTTATCATACAAATGAAAAACAATCCGTTTTAGAAAACTATGCACAAAACCTGCTGAAAAAAGCAGACGTAAATATCAGACTGAATGAAAAGGCTCTTTGTCTTTCAGGGGGTATGCTTCAAAGACTTATTCTTGAACGAGAGCTTGCAGAAAATCCGGAGGAACTTTATCTTTTTGATCCTACCCACGGACTTGACGTAGAAGCAACAGAGAGACTATACAGCAGGCTTGAGGGGCTTGCAAAAAAAGGAACAAAAATCATAATAGGAAAGACAGTATGAATGTTTACTATCTCGGTTCAGCATTAAATCTTTCCTCACTTTATATGCTTGCAGGATGCGGCGCTCTAATTTCAATTAAATCCGGAGACTTCAACTTAGGAGGCGAAGGTCAGATTTATCTTGGAGGTTTTATAAGCGCAATAATTCTTGCAAACTGCCGGCTGCCTGTTTTTTTTGCAATACTTTTTGCCGTTGCTGCGGCCTTTATATGTTCTGCAATATTAGCTGCCTTTTCTGCTGTATTTAAGATTTTTCGCAATGCAGACTTTTTGTTTACATCATTTATAGCTTCTGCTGCAATTATTCCCTTTTTAGACGGCTTAATCAGCGGACCTGCAAGAAGTAAAACTGACAATCTTCTTGCAACTCCTTTCATTCCGGAAGCAGTCCGCCTGCCTTCTATACTGGAACCGTCACCATTAAATGCCTCTTTTATAATTGCCCTTATATTCTGTATTGGGCTCTGGTTTCTTTTGAACCGCACAGCATGGGGAAGACAAATCTGCATACTAGGTATTTCGCCTGAGTTTTCCAGATACGCAGGCTTTGCGTGTCGAAAACTTTCAATAATCTCCGCCATATTATCCGGCGGCCTTCACGGTCTGGCCGGCGCGGCCGCCATTCTCGGAACTTACTTTACCTGCCACCAGGGCTTTTATTCAGGAATGGGCTGGAACGCTTTTTCCGCAGCTCTCATAGCAGGTACAAATCCACTTGCCTTAATTCCATCATCATTTTTAATGGGCTTTATGACAACTTACGCAAACAGATATGCTCTTTTTCATAATTTTGGTTTTGATATAAGCAGTCTGATTCAGGCTGTAATCTTATTTATGATTGCTTTTCCTATACTGGATAAAAGCCGGAGTCAGATAACTTCCATCTCACACTCTATTTTCCGCAGGGGAGACAAATGACTTTTCTCACATCAACAATTTCTGCCCTCGCCTATTCCTGCCCTCTTATTCTCTGCTCGCTGGGAGCTCTGTTCTCCGAATTCGCAGGCTGTCTTGCTCTCTTTTTGGACGGACTAGTTTCCTTTTCTGCATTTCTCTTCTATACATTTACCGTAACTACAGGCTCTCCGCTGGCAGGAGCAATACTGACCTGCCTCGGTGCTGTAATAATAACACTTGTATTCTCGGCAGTGGTCGAACTCGGAAAAGCTAACCGTTTTATTGCCGCAATTGCAATGAACCTTTTATTTGGAGCTCTTACTTCCTGCTTGTCCTGGGCATTTTTTGGAACTCGCGGAGTTCTTGCGGCCGATCTCTTTAAGTTTTCTGTGGGAACGGCGCGCGCGGCGGCAGTTTGTTGTGGGGCGGGCTTTGTAGCGATGGCGGTGATTTTTTTAAAGTACAGCCGCCACGGGCTTTATGTCAGGATTGCGGGAAGCGATGCGGATGTACTAAAAGCTAAAGGTGTAAATCCCGGAAACATCAAAAGCCTTTCCTGGTGCCTGTCTGCACTCTACGGTTCTCTTGCAGGCATTTTACTTGCAATCAGACTTTCTTCATTTGTTCCAAATATCTCCAGTGGTCGTGGCTGGATGGCATTAGCCGCAGTTTTTCTAGGCAAAAAAAAGCCGCTGCGTATTGTAGCAGCGGTTCTCATCTTCTGTTTTGCAGATTTGCTTGCAGCAAACATTCAGAACTATATTCCAGGCATTCCATCATCATTTTTGATTTCTCTGCCTTATCTTGTTTCTCTTATTCTGATTCTGGCAAAATAACTATTATACTATCTCATTATCAGAAATTTCTTCAATCTCAGTAAGTTCATAAGATTCTGCATCATCACCTGTAATTCCAAAACCGCCGGTAATAGCAAGCTCATTCAGCTTAGCATCAATTTCAGCAAGTGTAGGACTTGAATATTTTTTTTCTTCGGTCTTTTTATCTGAAGCAGTACCTGTCTCTTCTTCGCGAAGTTCACCAATTTCATTACCTTTGTTTAAGACATCAGAAATTTTTTCTGTTCCCGAATTGTTTTCAAGAGTATTTTCAACTTCTTCATTCTCAGAACTTTCGCCGGTTTTAAATTCCTCAAGTACGTTCTTAAGTTCAGTAAGATTTCTGAAGCTTTCATCACTTGAAGAACTAACGTTTCTCATCTTACTTACAATATCTGCAGTTTCTTCCTTAATTTTATGCAAAGAACTCATTGCATTAAAGAATACATCATTCATGTTATCAACTTTGAAAGAAACCTGTTTCTGCTTATCTGCAAGCTGAATACAGTAACGGTTCATTTCATCAGCAGCAGTAGAAGTCTCTTCACTTCGCTTCTTAATCTGCTGCATCTGTGTATCAATTTTTCCAATTCCGCCGGTAATTTCCTGCAAAGATCCTACAATTTGATCTGCATGTGAACTTACCTTTTCAAATGCTTCAAATGCTGACTGACTCGAAGTATTTGCAGTTTCTACAGCATCAACAATTGTATTTACTACCTTAGAAATCTTATCTGCGTTTTCAGCAGTTTCCTCAGCCAGAGACCTGATTTCCTCAGCAACTACACCAAAGCCCTTACCTGCTTCGCCTGCATGGGCAGACTCAATTGCAGCGTTCATAGAAAGAAGGTTTGTCTGTTCTGCAACGTTATTGATAATTGTTACAACTTCATAAACTTCATCGAGCTGTTGTGCAACCTTATTTAAAATTTCATTAGTTGCAGAAATCTTGTCATCACCATCTGCAACATAAGTATGCATTTCTTCTGCATTTCGTACACGCTCTTCTGCCATCTTACTGATGTATTCAAGTGTAGTTACAACTTCATTTACAGCCGAATTACTATTTTCAATAGCTGCCGTCTGCGAAGAATTACTCTGAACAAGAGTATCAACATGAAGATTCATTTCTGCAATTACGCCAATAGTACTGTTGATTACCGAAACTGCTTCAGAAAACTTTTTATTAATATCATCAATATTTGTATCAATCATAGAAGTAGCTTCTGCAGTTCTTCCAGCTGATTCATTAATTGAAGATTCTGCAAGGAGAGCCTTTTTAGCAGTTGATTTTACAAGTTTGAAAAAGCCATTTATCTGATTAACCATGTTATTGATATTTGACATCAACAACCACATTTCATCACTTCCTTCAGGATTCATACTTACAGTAAAATCTTTTTCGGCAAGAGTTGTAGTTATATTTCGAACTTTTACAATTCTCTTAGAAACACGTGTAGTAACAATAAGAATCAGAATCGAAAGAACTATTGTAGTAATAACAGCAAAAATAATCGCAATCGAAATAAAGCGGCTTTCGATGCTGCTCATAACTTCATCAATCATCACAGAAGATTTTTGATTGAGTGACATAAGCTGTACATAAAGAAGTCGGATTTTTCTAAGCTGCTGATGTGCTTCTTCTGTCATTGAAAGAAGATCCTGTACCACAGCGTCGCTGGTATAAAGTTTTGCCGACTCTCTTATACCATAATTTTTGATATTCGAAAGGGCACCTGCATTTATTTTTATTGTCTCCATTGTACGGAGTATATCTTCTATAGGATTAAGGCCATCTTCTATAAGCTGCCAGGTTAATTTTACCTGTTTAAGGTTATTCGTAAATGCTTCTGGAAATTCATTAACTATAGGATTTTCAGTAAGATATGCAAAAGATTTTGAAATCTCAACTTTTTTTTCTTCAAAAGCAGAATAGGCATTTCCAATATCAAAATCCCAGTAATCCATTCTTTCGAGGTAGTCAATAATGGTACTAAGCTGGGCTTCAGTTTTAGTTTCCATATTCTGATAATCTTTTATATTTTGAATGCTTTTAAGATTAATTATTGAAAAAACGGTTAAAACACATGACTGTACTATAGTAAAAAGAATGATAAAAGAGAATTTGCGGTTCAGTTTCATAAATAAAAAATCCTATGCTAACCATTTTAACATAGGATTCTGAAAATTCAAGTTGTTTATGATTGTAACAAAGTCACACGGACCGTGTGATTTTAAATCACTTAATATACACTCAATATTTTCTCAAGACGTTCTTTACCAATAATTCTAAAGAAGCTTCCAAGGCGTGGGCCCTGCTCTTTTCCAATCAATGCCTGATAAAGTGCAGTAAAGAGAGCCTTTGATTCAAGGCCACATTCTGTTGCAATGTCATACATAGCCTGCTGACATTCCTTATCCAGCTGGAAAGTATCGAGTTTTGGAAGAACTTCGTCGCGAACACGCTTAACTGCTGTGAGCAGTTCGCCACTCAAGTCAGCCTTGCTGCCGTCATTGCGGAGTTCAAAACAGAAGTCCGGTGCACAGTCTGGAGCAGAATGCTTTACCCAGAACCAGGCACATTCAATTCGGCGGCGGAGGCGCTCTTCCTGTTCAGGTTTTACATCACCGAGAGCCTTAATTACAGCATCAATATCACCAGAGTAAATCTGGAGCAATGTTGTAAGCTGGCGGATTGTAATCTGATATGGCATACTTTCCGGAATCTTTCCGTCAATCTGGCTCAGCATATAAATACGCTTTTCCTTGTTGAAGTGGTCATCAGATTTTGCCTTATCTATTCCGTAAACAATACGCTCTGTCTTGTCGTAGTCTTCATAAACCTTGAGAACATCCATATCAAAGCTGATTGCAAATTCTGTGTTAGGTCTTGTTCCCGCAAAAAGGTAGCGGAGAACTTCTGCCTGATAAACATCCAGAGCATCTGGCAAAGCAATTACCTTACCCTTTGATGAAGACATCTTACCAGGAACACCTTTAAGATTTACAAAGTCATAACGCATTGTAACTGGAGCATCCCAGCCGTAAATACGCTTACTTACGAGTTTTGCAGTATCGTAGCTTCCGCCAGGACTGATGTGGTCTTTTCCACCCGGCTCGAATACTACCTTTTCTTCGTTCCAGCGCATTGGCCAGTCTACACGCCAGCCAAGCTTTGCTCCTTTGAAAGTACGGATATCTGCAGTTTCGCAGTTACCACATTCACACTTATAAGTGATTCCATATTCGCCGTCGTAGTCTGTAATTTCAGTTGTATCTTTCTGGCACTTACCGCAGAAAATTGCAACAGGCCAGTAAACATCTTCCGGCTTCATTTTGTGAGCATCATCGCGGTATTCGTTAAGACATTCCTTGATTACATCGCGATTCTGCATAGCCTTGCGCATTCCTTCTGCATAGCGGTTTGCACGGTAGCGGCTTGCCTGATAAAGGAATTCCGGCTGAATGCCTACGCGTGGAAGCTGAGTTTCAATATCAACCTCGTGGTGGCGGGCATAATTTTCGTTGCGGCCTGTTGTATCAGGTACTTCGGTAATAGGATAGCGAAGATATTTTTCAAGGATTTCAGGGTCAGGCATGTTAGCAGGAACTTTACGGAATACATCGTAATCGTCCCATGAATAAATAAAGCGGACTTTCTTACCGCGGTCGCGAAGGGCGCGAACTACCAGGTCTACTGTAATGATTTCGCGGAAGTTTCCAAGGTGAACTGTTCCAGAAGGTGTAATACCTGAAGCACAGGTGTATGAATCCAGATCTCCCTTTTCGCGGATAATCTGATTAGCCATCTGATCTGCCCAGTGACAGAGCAATGGATCTCTCTTTTCATTCTGATTTTCGTTATTGTTACTCATAGCGCTATATTATAGTAAAAAAATGAATATGTAGGAAGTAGTTTGAGTTTATATAAGCAAATTGTCCGCCTGCGTCAAAAATAAAATCTTTATATGAGTTAACTCATTCGTTTTTTATGACTTTCATCTAGCCACAAATTACCCTGTTCATGTTATACTCTTAACTATGAAAAAACTGATTTTGATTGATGACCATAAGATGCTTCGAAAAGGCATTTCTTCCTACATTGCAGAAAACTCAGACTGGACTATTTTTGCCGAGGCAGAAAGCATTGAAGAAATGCCTGCCATCATAAAAAAAATCGACGACTCAAAAGAAGATCAGATTGTTGCTGTCGTAGATATTCAGATTAAAGGAAATGATGAAAATGCATTCAGAGGTTTTGAAGCTGTAAGACTTCTTGCAAGGGCTGGCGTTCCCAGTGTCATTTTTTCCAGCCACGATTCAGGAGCTCTTATTGAGCGTGCCATGAGTTCAGACGTTGGAGCAAAGGGCTTTGTTTCTAAATTAAGTGATGAAAAAATGCTGCTTGATGCAATTTATACAGTTGCTGAAGGAAAGTCTTTTGTTCAGCCGGATCTTGTCAGTGCATTCATGGAAATGGCCTCTCTTTTTTCTGTACTCACAAAAAGAGAAATGCAGGTTGTAAAACTGATTCAGGATGGATTTCCAAACGAAGAAATTGCAGCAAAACTCCAGATCAAGATGTCAACTCTTGAAAACTATATCAGTCTGATTTATGACAAAATAGGTTGCCGAGACCGGAACAGCTTGCTTGAAAAACTGACCTGATTTTGTCAAAATAGAATCATGAATCCTTCTGAAACAAATCTGGCCGTTTTTCAGTTTATTGAACTTCTTTCTATTATATCGTTTCTTTGTATTACCTTTATCTTCCTTCTTCTTTCATATATCAAAAACAAAGATAAAAACAGAAGCCTTGAAGAGCAGAATAAAAAGGAACGCCTTGTAACCGAAACAATTACACAGGTTCAGGAAAACGAGCGCAGCCGTATAAGCCGCGACCTGCACGACACAGTTACCCAGGATATCAGAACTTCCCTCCTCTACATTCATAAACTCAATGAATCAAAAGACCTTTCCGAAGAACAGAAAAACCTGCTGCAGAAAATCCAAAAAATTGAAGAAGAGAATCTTAAAAACATCCGCAACATAATACGAAACCTTACTCCAAGCGAAATAGAAAGTGCATCCATTACACAGCTGCTTTCTGAATTATGCGAAAACACAAATGAATCGAGCGAAATTGAATGTAAGTTTTATGCAGAGGCATCAGAGCTTCTGGCAAAAATCACAACTGAACAAAAACTACATATTTTCAGAATTGTTCAGGAAAGCATAAAC
>CAKUWD010000108.1 GCA_934699065.1 uncultured Treponema sp. | reverse complement strand
TTTATTGCTGCTAGGCTGAAATCCCCCAGAAGATCCGGCCTGCCCACATATTCAGTCGCAGGGATTGCGCCAGCCGCAACAATTCTCAGTGTCCCCATTCCGTTCATCGAGGCGGCGATTTCCCTTACGCTGCTTTCAATTTCACGGCCATAAACAGCTGTATCAACAGAACGGTCAACAATTATAGTTATATCAGCCTCTGTATTATTAGAAGCAGCACCCAGCATTTTAAGATTAGAAACAGGCCTCATATTTTCAGTCATATAAAAGTTTTCCTGCTGAAGGCCAACAACAGGCTGACGATGACGGTTTTCTACACGAAGCTCTACAACAACATTCGGAAATTTAGAAGCATCAATCTGTTCAATCTGAACAAAAAGGCCACCTACAAGCTCCTGAACCTTTGACATTACATAAACTTCATTAGCAGTAAAATCAGTTACAATTACATTACCGTTTACATCAGGATTTGCAGAAGTTACCCGCGCCGGCGCATTACCGGTTCTTACATATTCAAACAAAGCACCTGATTCTGCATCCACCGAAAGAACACGGTTTGAATCACAGACAATAAGACTACCGTTCCAGTATTTTAAAGCTTCCGGCTTTTTAAATGTTCCGGGTTCTACAAGCTCGCGAATAAAATTTCCTGCCCTGTCAAATTCATAAATACTTCCGGTCTGATCATCTGCAACAAAAACTCTTTCACCAGTTAGTGCAATTCCAGTCGGTCCTTTTAAGCCTGCAAAATCATCTCTGCTTCCACCAAAGAAGAAAACAGGCTCTCCATCTTTATCAAAAACATCAATTCGTCTGTTACCGTAATCAGTTACATAAATACGTTCCAGATAATCCTGTGCAAGATAAAGAGGACCTACAAGCTGTCCAGTTCCGCGCCCCTTGCTGCCAACATATTTTTCAAAGTTTCCCTTATTATTTAAAAGTGCAAGCCGGTCTCCCGCATGCTCACACACAAGAAGATTTCCGTCGTGAAGGCGCAAGATATCACTAGGTCTGTCAAAACCGTTTACCGGTCCTTCAATACGATTTATTACTTTACCGTTCTGATTTAAGAGAATAAGTTCATTGGTATTATAGGCTGCAATCCACATTGTACCATCGTAGTTTGGCTGAACTGCTACCGGTCCGCTGAAAATCAGATTACCCTGAAATTCCCCAGGAAAAGCACCTGCTTCGGAAAAGCGCATTAACTTGTCTGTTGAATCACCTGTAACACGTCTTTCCCTTACAATCTCGATTTTATTTTCAAGAAGAAGTCCGCCGTAGCCGTTTTCGCTGGCATTATTCCAGTAGCTTAATGCTGAACCTTCTAGGCCTGCTTTATAATAGGCCTTGCCAAGCCAGTCGAGAATAAGGTTATCATCAGGAAGATAAGCCAGAGCTTTTTCAAACTGTACTATAGCTTCATTAAAAGCTCCCTTATAATAGGCCTGTACACCGCGCCGGAACTCTTCAGAAGCAAAGCCTTCGTTTCCGCTTCTGATTCTATTCTCAGGCACGCGCAGACCTGCGTCATCGGTTGTTACCTGAGCAAAGAGTGCACCTGCCGAGAAAATGACTGAAAAAATCAAAGCGGAAATCTTTTTCATTAATTAGTGCCCCGCCTTTAATTGAACCGATTTTATATGCTCTGCAATTACTACACTTTCAGTATCTATCTGTTCTGCAAGCTGAAGATATTGCAGTGCATCCTTATATAAACCAAGCTTATAATAAACCCATCCCAGAGAATCAAGACAGGCTGCAGACTTTGGTGCAGATTTTACTGCCTGTTTACAAAGAGAAAGAGCTCTTGTTAAATCCTTTTCCTGACAGGCAAGAACATAACCAAGTCCATTAAGCGAAGAAATATTATCAGGGTCTTTTCTAAGCGACTGTTCATAGTAACTTAAACATCGTTCAGTATCATTCTGTTCCCAGGCAACAAAAGCTATTGCAGCATAAACTGAAGCCTGCATATAACCTGTTTCAAGAAGTTTATTCAATTCAAAATCTGCAAGTCTCTTACGTCCCGAAATAGCATAGATTACTGCAAGTAAAAAACGGCACTGCAATACACGCTCTAGATTTCCACCGGAAGTTACTACCTGCTCAAGAAACAAAAGTGCATCATCATATCTCTCGAGTTTTGTATAACACAAACCAAGATAATAAGAGACTTCTATTTTATCTGCTGCTGAATCTGTAGGAAGCCCAAGAAAGAAAGCCAGTGCCTTCTTATAGTTTTTCTGAGTATAAAGGAGTTTTCCTTCATCTAAAATAGTATTATTCGGCATTTCCCCACCCTTTTATTTATCTCTACTATTCTACACCTTAAATTGAATACCGTCCACTATTTCAGCACCAAGCGGATCGGCATACACCCTTGACACGGCTATATACCCCTGATGAACCGCATAAACATCGCATTCTTCATCCTTTCTTGGAACTGCACCCCCGGGAATAAAAGTTACTTTCATAGGATTTACTCCCTTATCCACATGCATTTTATCTCCATAATCACGGATACATAGCGATTTACAGTATTTTACGCCCTTATAAGAATCTAAAGAGCCTGCATTTACATTAACGAAAATCCTTGGAACATCTGTACTGGCCAGCGCTGCAAGCTCCTTAAGATTTCTTGCCGCAAAATCAGCAAGGGCTTCATATTTCATGTTTTTAAGATGTTCTTCATCCCAGATTAAAGGATCTACGCTAAGAGCAATTCCAGGAATCTTATTTAAAACAGCCTGTCTTGCAGCCCCACAGGTTCCAGAATAAATGATATCTGTCCCCATATTTGCGCCCTTATTGATTCCGGAAATAACAAGATCAAACTTAAAATCAAAAAGGTCGCCTGAAGAACCAAGACAGACACAGTCTACCGGAAGTCCGGAAATAGCCCATTGATTTTTTTTATATTCCTTAAGTGTATAGCCGTCAAACATTGTAATGTGATGGGATGTAGCAGATCTGTTGGAATCAGGGGCAATTACATATACCTCATGCTCTTTTGCAAGACGCTCGTAAAGCACCTGAATTCCCTTTGCTTCAATTCCATCATCATTTGCAAGCAGAATCTTCATACGATTTAGTCCTTTACCATAGCCGCGCCATCTGCTGCTTCAACTTCATATACATCCGGATGGAAGCCGAAAATCTTTTCAAATTCTGTAATTTTTGCCTTAAAGTTTTCAACATCGCCTTCACGCATGATTGCATAAAGACAGCGGCCAAAGCCTTTTCCGGTTATACGACCACAAGTAACCGGATTTCTTACAAAGTCAAGATTTGGTTCCAGTTCATTTACACGCTTTAAAATCCAGTCAATTTCAGGGCAGGAAATATTAAACATATCACGCATTGTTTCGTGACTATGATTTACAGAACGTGCAAACTTAAAGAAGTCTCCTTTTTCAATTCCTTCCCGGGCATCAAGAATATCATTATGCTCATAAAGAACTGAAAGAAGTTTTCTTCGGATATCTTCACTTACAACAGAAAGCTGTTCATTAATATCTGTTACATCATCAATATAACGCCAGCCGCCGTAAACATTTGGTTTGCGTTCCCTGAGATCTCCCATTATAAGTGCATACTGAGGTTCATGTAGAGTTTCTTCATTCCATACAGATACACGGGGAACCTTAGTATCAACCAGAAGAACCTTTTTATCTTCAAAATTAAAAGGAACATAGTCCCAGGTATTCTTAAAATGATCTGTAATGATTATATTATTCTTTTTAGAGAACAGGGCTGCAAAATTGTCGGCTATATAATTATTTCCCTGAAGGAATCGTCTGTTACCACGTTCTATAACCTGTAAAAGCTCCATATCCGAGCAGTTAAGCTTAAAAAGATTTTTTATTGCAACCGCAGTAGCCGCTTTAGCAGCAGTGGTAATTCCAAAGCCTGCAGAAGGAATTATTTCACTGTAAATGGTGATATTCATTCCGCCGAGTGTAAAACCACCGGAAGTAAAACCATAGACAATTGCTTTTGCTGCATTTGCCCATCGATCTTCCTTTTTCATTTTTAATGAAGTTATACTGGCTTTTTTACGCTCGTTAAGCTGATGAAAATAAAACTTTATAGATGTATCTTCTCGTTTTGAAATGGCAACGTAAACCGGCAGATTAACTGCCATAGACATTGTTTTATCTTTAAAGAACCATGAATGTTCACCTATCAGATGAAACCGGCCTGGTGCTTTTGCAACGACATCCGGCTTTTCGCCATATTCCAATTCGTGTGCATCATTTACAGCTTTCATTTATTGGACCCTCCCTTTATTAATTCCCCTTATTTTACCTTGAATTTTTTCAATGTATATTGTTAAAATAATAATATAATGGAATTGATTTTACAAGTTATTTTTTCTTCAGTTTTCTCAGGATTATTACTTTCACTTGCAATCCCTAACGAAATATATCTTTTCGGATGTCCTGTATTTACACTTTTTGCTTTTATTCCATTATATTTGATATTAAATAAGATAAAAGATTTTAAAACAGCTTTTCTTGCTTTCTTTATTCAAACCCTTACAACACATTTGATTTCAAGCTTCTGGCTTGCATATTTTAAGGATTTTGCAATTTTTACTCTGGGAGCTTCAGCACTTGGAACAGCCTGTATAGGTGGAGCATTTGGTTTATATGCTTTTCTGCCTTATTTTTCCACTAGTTCACAAAATAAACTTAATGAAAACACACTTGTTCAGCCTTTAATGCAGTCTCCGGCATTCAGAGTCCTGTATTTTACAGTTATTTATACCTTATACGAATGGGCAAAATCTTCCGGATTCCTGGGCTATCCATGGGGAACAGTTTCCTCTGCAATGTATCACTGGCCGGTACTGATGCAAACTGCATCTATTACAGGAACTTATGGCATTACTTTTGTTATTGTTCTGTTCAATGCCCTTGCAGCAGAGTTTTTAATGCTTTATTACGAAAACAGCAGACTGCAGCAAACAAAATTGAATCATACAGTTCAAACGGCAAAGTTTTTCCTTATAGTTCTTATTTCAATGATGCTTTATGGAATCATTCAGTATGATAAAACATACAAGCCCGTAAAAAAACTCAACATTATTACTGTTCAACAAAATAGCGACCCATGGAAACAGGAAACAGATGATCAGGCAATATTAACTTCCGAACGTCTCACAAAACAAAAAATCGAAGAATTGCAACTACAAAACCGAACGGCAGATCTTGTAGTCTGGAGTGAAGGTTGTTTGTTAAGGGCATTTCCAGGTGCTACAAGATATTATGACTGGTTTCCTGAAGAAAAACCGCTAACTCAGTTTATTCGTGAAACTAATGTGCCTTTCATTTTCGGAGGTTCTGTAGTACGCGAAAAACAATATTCTTATAGAAAATCAGAAAAAGATCACCTTCAGTATTTTAATTCTTCGATACTTTACGATTCAACAGGAAATTACCGCGGCTATTACGCAAAAAATCATCTTGTTCCTTTTGCAGAAGCCCTGCCTTTTATGGAAGTTCCACCTGTGCGGGCTTTTATGGAAAAAATCGTAGGCATTTCTGCGGGCTGGACTCCAGGTGATCAGTATGTATTTTTTGATGTTCCCTGCAGGATAACATCCGATTTCAAACTTCCTGCCGTAAAAAATATTGATCTTAATAAAACTCATATTCAACAGGTAATCGACGATTCTCAGCCTTATACTGTTCGAATCGCTACACCGATTTGTTTTGATGATGCGTTTACCGATATTATGAGACCCCTTTTCTTAAACGGTTGTGAGCTTTTTGTAAATATCACAGATGATTCATGGTCAAAAACAAAATCAAGCGAAATCCAGCATTTTGTAATTGCTTCTTACAGAGCCATAGAATACCGTACAACTTTAGTTCGTTCAGCAAATGCAGGTTATTCTGTTGTAGTAGAACCTTCTGGAAAGGTGATAGCAGATCTTCCTCTATTTGAAGAAGCAGCTTTATCTGCAGAAATTCCTGTTTTCGAGCATAAAATCACAACTTATGCCCGCTTTGGAAACTGGCTTCCATATCTTTGTTTTATAATTTTTGTAATCTGCAGTGTATATGCCCGCCTCACATTCTGTTTCTGGGACTACATTCCAAGTGAAAGAAAGATTAAAAAATCAAAAAAATCTGACAAAAAACGAAAAAAGAATTCAAAATCAAAAAAATAGTCAAGAGCTAAAAAGCTTTTTTTGGGGATAAGCATAAAAAAAATTTTTGTCAAGAAAAAAAGTTTAAAATAAATTCACAAAATTTCCAAAAATTCACTTGTCTATCCATATCTAGTGTACTATGATGTAATTATCAAAATAAAGACGCTAGAAAATAAAAAGTGAGAGGAAACAATGCGCTGCCCCTACTGTGGTAACATTGAGGACAAAGTCCTTGAGTCAAGAACGATGGTAAATGGTGAAAGTATCCGCAGAAGACGTGAATGTCTTGCATGCGGCTACAGATTTACCAGTTATGAACGTATTGATGAAAAACCCTTTATGGTTATCAAACGCGATGGACGCCGCCAGCCTTTTGACCGCCTGAAGCTGGAAAAAGGTATTGAGCGTGCTTTGGAAAAACGTCCTGTCGCAACCTCTATGGTAGAACAGCTTTCCAATGACATTGAAGATCTCGCAATTAAAAAAGGTCGTGAAAACCGCGAAATTTCTACGTCCGAGCTGGGAGAGCTTGTGCTTGAAAAATTGTATGACATCGACAAGGTAGCTTACATTCGATTTGCATCTGTCTACCGGCATTTTGAGAATCTCGATGAATTCATAACTGAAGTAAAGAACATAGAAAAGAGGGGAAAAACGAAATGAGTGATCAATCAATCTTTCCAGAATGGAGAAGTTTTCTGGGCAACAGTTCCGATTCGGAAACAAAGGGCTTCCTGAAGTCAGTAGTAAAGCGTTCAGGCGAAATTGCAGACTATGACAGAAGCAAAATCGAATCTGCTATCGGCAAGGCTATTGAAGCCGTAGAAAAGCGCAAGGATCCGGATAGAGCAGCTCAGCTTACCGACATGGTAGAAGAAAAACTTCGTATCCAGCTTGCTGGAAACCGTGCACATTCTATTCCTGCCATCGAAGAGATTCAGGATATTGTAGAAAGCGTTCTCATCGAAAACAAAGAAGTTGAGGTTGCAAAGGCTTACATTCTTTACCGTGCCCGCCACGAAGCAATGCGCGACGCTAAGAGCCTTATGATTGACATCAACAAGACTATGGACGGTTACCTTGCTCAGAGCGACTGGCGTGTAAACGAAAACGCAAACGTAAACTTCTCGCTTGGTGGTCTTATTCTCCACAACTCAGGTACTATTACTGCCAACTACTGGCTTAACAATATTTACTCTAAAGAAATTGCAGAAGCACATAAAACAGCCGCATTCCATATCCATGACCTTTCTATGTTCTCAGGCTATTGTGCAGGCTGGTCTCTCCGTCAGCTGATTGCAGAAGGACTTGGTGGAGTACCAGACAAAATTACCTCTACTCCGGCAACTCACCTTTCAACACTTGTAAACCAGATTGTAAACTTCCTTGGTATCATGCAGAATGAATGGGCAGGTGCACAGGCCTTCTCTTCTTTCGATACCTATCTTGCACCATTTATCCGTGCAGATCACCTTACAGAAAAACAGGTTCGCCAGTGCATCCAGAGCTATATTTACGGTGTAAACACACCTAGCCGCTGGGGTTCTCAGGCTCCGTTTACAAACATTACTTTGGACTGGGTATGTCCTGATGACCTTAAAAACAAAAAGGCTATCGTAGGCGGTAAGGAACAGGATTATACTTACGGCGACTGCCAGAAAGAAATGGATATAATCAACAAAGTATTCATTGAGCTTATGATTGAAGGTGATGCTAATGGCCGCGGATTTGCTTACCCTATTCCAACCTATAACATTACACGTGATTTCGACTGGAACTCAGAAAACGCAAAACTGCTCTTTACTATGACAGCTCAGTACGGAACTCCAAACTTCCAGAACTTTGTAAACTCAGACCTTAATCCTAGTGATGTACGTTCTATGTGCTGCCGTCTCCAGCTTGATAAGCGCGAGCTCCGCCGCCGTGGTGGTGGTCTCTTTGGTGCAGACGAGTTCACAGGTTCTATCGGTGTAGTAACAATCAATATGCCACAGATCGGCTACCTTGCTAAGAATGAAGAAGAATTCTACAAGCGCCTTGATTACCTTATGGAACTTGCAAAGGAAAGTCTTTGTACAAAGCGTAAGGTTATTCAAAAGCTTTATGACGGCGGCTTGTTCCCATACACAAGACGTTACCTCAAGACCCTTGTAAATCACTTCAACACAATCGGTCTTTGCGGTATGAACGAATGCTGTCTGAACTTCCTTGGAGTAAATATCACAAATCCTAAGGGAAAGGCTTTTGCAGAAAAAGTATTACAGCACATGCGAGAAAAGATGCAGGACTTCCAGGAGGAAACAGGAGATCTCTTCAATCTTGAAGCAACTCCTGCAGAATCTACATCTTACCGCCTTGCCCGCCACGACAAGGAACAGTTCCCTGATATCATTACAAGCGGAACTAACGAACCATTCTATACTAACTCTTCACAGCTGCCTGTTGATTACACAGCTGATGTATTCGAAGCTCTCGATCATCAGGAAGCTTTGCAGACTAAGTATACCGGCGGAACAATGTTCCACGTGTTCATGGGTGAAGCTCTTAAAGACTGGAAGTCATGTGCCGACCTGGTTCGCACAATTGCAAGCAAGTACCGCATTCCTTTCTTTACTGTATCGCCAACCTACTCTATCTGTAAGGTTCACGGCTATCTCATAGGACAGCAGTTCGAATGTCCTAAGTGTAAGGCAGAAAAAGAAAAGGCTCTTAAAGAGAAACTTAAGGCTCTTGAAGCAGAGAAAGAAAAAGTACTTGCAGAGCAGAAAAATTAAAGATTTTCGGTCTCAGTGCCGAAAATTCTAGTGTACATAACATTGACAAAATATCGTATCCACACTATATTTAGTGTGGGTGTGAAAATTAAATAATTTGGGAGGAGAAAAAAGATTATGGAAAAAAGAACACTTGCACAGATTGAAGCTGAAATTGAAGAGACTAAAGAGGCTCTTAAGGATGTTCATGGAACCGAGACTGAGGTTTACGCACGCATCGTAGGTTACTACCGCGCCGTAAAGCATTGGAACAAAGGTAAGCGCGATGAATTTGATCAGCGTAAAATGTTCACTCTCGAAGCCAGCAAGGAATATGATATTACTGCAGCTGACCAGCCATGCGTACGCAAGGCTCCTGCTAAAATGACAAAAGCAGAAACAGCCGCAGATTTAACAAGTGTAACATATGAAATGTATACAAGACAGACATGTCCTAACTGTCCGCCAGTAAAGAGCTTTATGGCAGACCTTGATATGCCTGGACGTTCTATCGATGTTGATACAAAAGATGGTCTTGCAGAAGCTGCAAAGAAGGGTGTATTCGCTTCTCCTACAGTAATCTTCTACAATGAAGCTGGTGTAGAAACTGCACGCTGTCACAATGTTGAAGAACTTGAAGCTGTTTTCAATAAGGTAGCAGTTACTGCATAATGTCAGAACTTGATCTTAATAAACCTGCGGGCGTACTTGTAAAAACTACTTGTGTGGATTTTCCAGGGCGTGTCGCAGGTTCTTTTTTTCTAAAAGGCTGTAATATCCGCTGTCCCTACTGCTATAATATTGGACTTGTGCTTGATGATTCAGAAATCCCGGCAGGAACAGAAACTGAACCTCTCAATACTGTAGCAGAACTTTTTGCCCATCTGGAAAAACGTCAGGGCATTTTAAGCGGACTTGTAATAAGCGGAGGAGAGCCGCTTTTGTATTCCGAT
>CAKUWD010000107.1 GCA_934699065.1 uncultured Treponema sp. | reverse complement strand
GAGATGATGTTGTCGTCAGTCGTTTTCTACTCCGCATCAGAACTTTTTCAGAATTCTAATTATTGCTTTTATGTACACCTTTTAGTTTTCGGTGAACATAGCCTCTATCTTATCTTTATACAAATCATTAATTCTGAAGCGCATGATTTCCTGTTTTGCGGAAAGTTCTACGCCAACTTCAAACGGCTTTGTAATAAGGCTGAACTTTGCAATACGTTCAAACATCTTAAAGCCGTTCTTTGCAGAAATGAGGTTTGCAATTTCTGTTTCATAAAGCTTCTGGATAACTTCAGACTCGAGCAGGTTTTCGTAAGTATCATACTGAATACCGTTGAAGGCTGCATAATTCTTTACTTCATCTTCATCAACAAGAATCAGAGCGGCAAGGTAGCGCTGGTCCTGACCAACAACTACTGCCTGCTTAATGAACTTAGATTCAGAAAGCTTTGTTTCAATTGGAAGAGGTTCAAGGTTTTCTCCACCACGAAGAACGATTGTATCCTTAATACGTCCCTTAATACAAAGCTCATTATGAATTGTCATAATTGCAAGGTCACCTGTATCCAGCCAGCCGTCTTCATTAATTACCTTTGCAGTAAGATCAGGTCGCTTGTAATATCCCTTCATAACTGTAGGACCCTTAATCTGGAGAACTCCTTCTTTACAGCGGCCAAGAACAAAGCCGTCCTGAGGGTCTACAATGCGGGCTTCTACACCACGAATTGGTGAACCAATAGTTCTAAAAATTGGATCTGCAATAGGACGAACTGCAACGATTGGCGCAGTTTCTGTAAGACCATAACCTTCTACAATTTCTACTCCGATTGCCCAGAAGAATTCATCTATAAACTTAGGGAATGCACCGCCACCGGCAATACCTGCTCGGAAGTTTGTTCCCAGCATAGCTTTAATTTTTCTAAATACCAAAAGATTTCCAAGACCATAAAGTGGCCAGAGAAGAGTCCAAGGAATCAGACACAAAATCCACCAGAAAACAGGGTAATAACGAGTGTAGCAGGCATTCTTGTTGAACATAAGACGGCTCATAGCCTTTTGTGCCTTTGCAATCTTAACAAAGAAGTTGAACATGGCAAGAACAATACCGCCGGTTTTACGCATCTTCTTTGTAATACCGTCATAAACTGCTTCAAATACACGAGGAACAGCAGGAAGCAAATGAGGATTAAGTGTCTTAAAGTCTGCAAGAAGAATTGAACCAACAGGCTTTGAATAACAAAGACAACCACCCTGAATCAAAATTACGTATTCAACTTCGCGTTCAAAAACGTGCCATACAGGAAGAACAGAAAGTGCACGGTCACCAGGATTAATAAAGATTCGCTCTGGGATTTCATCAAGCTGAGCAAGGAAGTTATGGTGAGTCAGCATAACGCCCTTTGGAGTTCCAGTAGTTCCAGAAGTAAAGATGATTGTAGCAAGCTCATCTCCCTTACCTTTTTCAAGTTCTTCTTCTACCTTGCCCTTGTTTTCGATACGCCACTTCTGGCCGATTTTCATAAGCTCTTCATAGAAAAGTACTTCAACACTGGCTGCCTTTGCTGCATCAAGATTTTCCTGTTTTACTTCAGATTCAATAGAAATGATTGTTTTAAGTTCTGGCAGTTTATCTTTAAGGGAAACGATTTTTGCTACCTGAGAATTGTTTTCTACAACACAATATTTTGCTTCTGTAATAGAAAGGATTTTTTCAAGATCAATAGGAGTTGCATCACAACCACGTGGAACATCTACCGCACCAATGTTCATAATTCCCAAATCAACATTAAGCCATTCTGCGCGGTTATCTGAAATAAGACCAATAGGGTCACCGCGTTTAATTCCAAGACTAAGAAGGGCTGCACCAAAATCAAGACCATACTGATAAAGCTCACGGTAAAGAACAGGCTCAAACTGACCGTTCTTAAGGCGTTTCATCTGAGCATCAACTTCCGCAAACTCTGTTGCAGAATTGCGAACCATTTTAGGGATTGTGTAGTCGTCGTCAAAAATCATAATTTTTTACTCCAGAATGAATGACATTTTTAGTACTTTTTGTCATTTTGGATTTAGTATATATAGATTTTAAATAGATTGCAAGCGAATTTTTTTTAAATAAAAAAAAGGGGCTGACTATTAGACAGCCCCCTCTAAAAGTAAATTAAACCTTAAATAAATCTATCTCAGATCCAATTTGTTTGATATTTTCTGCAACTTTTCCAGAAATAGTAGAAAGAGCAGCTCCAGTTTCATTAATTTTTTCTGCACCTGTATGCATTTCTTCAATACTACCCTTCATGGTTTCGGTTGCATCCTGAAGTTTCTGAATCTCTGAAAGAATGTGCTTGTTACCTTCTGTCATTTCAGAAGAAGCTGAATGAACTTCAGATGTAGAATTATTCATAGACTTAAGGGCATCAATAATCTGTTTAGAACCAATCTGCTGTTCTTCCATTGCACCCTTAATCTGCTCAACAATCTGACTGGTTTCTGCAATACTACGCTCAATTGCGGTAAACGCTGTATTAGTTTCATTAGAAACATTAACAACATCCTGAATTGTTTCCTGTATCTTCTGAAGCTCAGAACCAATTGTCTTAGACTGGTCTGTAGAAGTTTCAGAAAGCTTTCGAATTTCATCTGCTACAACGGCAAATCCCTTTCCTGCTTCACCTGCATGAGCCGCCTCAATAGCCGCATTCATAGCAAGAAGGTTTGTCTGCTCAGCAATATTTGCAATTGCAGTATTGGCATCCTGAAGCATCTTTGACTGCTCTTCAATACGAATAATCTTTTCATTTGCATTGCTCTGAGTAGTAAAACCTTCACTTGAATGTTTTTGTAAAGTAGAGAATGAAGAAATCATCTTTCCTACAGAAATATTTACAGAATTTATGTTTCCAATCATCTCTTCTACTGCGGCAGAAGCTTCTGTTACACAAGCAGCCTGAGACTCAATCATATGCTCAAGAGATTCAATGTTAGAACTAATCTGATTTACAGCACCTGCTGTTTCCTGTACTGAATCTGCCTGAGAAATAATCTGATTATTTACACTCTCAATATTTGCAATAATCTCTGTGATTGAAGCTGAAGTATCCTGTGTACTTTCCTGCAAGTCATTATCAACATAAATAAGATCCGACTTTGAATTCTGAAGACTTGTTACAATTCCCTGAAGCTTTTCTACGAACGCATTAAAGCCCTTTACAACATCACCAATTTCATCATTTGTAGCATCCGGAATACGTTGTGTAAGATCGGCATTTCCGCTGGCAATTGTTTCAATTGAATTTTTAACGGTCTTAAGAGGTTTAACAAGAAGCCCGATTAAGAAGAAAATAATTCCACCAGCCACAACAATTGTAATAATTATGATTAAGAATACTGTAAGGCGAAGACTCTTAAGAGAGCTAAAATAAATATCAAAAGGAGCAACTGCAAATACTGTCCAGGTTGTTCCAGGGATTTTTTTGTAAGAAGCAAGAAGATGAGCGTGAATATTAGGATCAACAAATTCATCTATACCTTCTTTTCCGGCAAAAATATTATTAAGAATAAGTCCAAGTCCTTGTGTATCATCGAGCACAGCACCACCATCTTCCTGGCTGGTTTCTGTATTCTCATTAACATTTGCAACTGTTGATGCTGTAGCCCAGTTGATAACAGAAGGATGCATTCCGCCACCCATATCAATTCCTGCAATTGTATCTTCAATTGTATTTCCACTTATAACCATTACAATTGCACCAATTGGTTTATGGTTATTATTATAAACCGGAACACTATAGTGCTGAAGAACCGAATCTGTTACCGGACTATGAGTTGGATCTGAAGCGTAATCTTTACCCGCAAAAGCTTCTGTAAAATAAGCTCTGGTACCAAAATTCATTGTGCGTCCATCACCTACTATAGCATCACCTTTTGCATCATAAAAAGCAACATTTTCACAATTTTCTGCAAGTGTAGCAGAAATACTTTTAAGCTGATTTTGCTTTTCTTCAAGTGAAGCATTCTCATCTTTTATTATAGTTAATTCAGCAAGTGCATGTAGAGTCTGAAAGTGTTTCTCATTGATTGCTACAACTTTGTCTACAACATCTGTAGAAGCAGCTTCTATTCGGGTATATACACTCTGAGTCAGTCCTTTTGATGCATTCTTGTATGATATCATTCCAACTGAAATACTTGAAAAAACTGTTACTATAATAAACATCACAAGAAGTTTTACAGTGAGAGTAATTCGAAGCTTACCTTTTTTTGCCATATTATACCTTCCTCAAAGAATTATTTTCGTTTTTTATTTGGATTTTTAAATAGAAAAGAATACCATATATTATACCATAAACTTTTAAAAAGTGTTATTTTTTTTAAAATTTCATTTTTTTGTTTTTTGGAGAAATAATGATAAAAACAGATATCTTAAGAAATGGATATAAAATATTACAGGACTCTGAACGCTTTCAATTTGGAATTGATGCAGTTCTTCTGGCTGATTTTGCTTCTAAAGCTCTGAAAGGAAAAGAAAATGTAATTGATCTTGGAACCGGCACCGGAATTATTCCTCTTTTAATGGTAAATAAATGTGAAACTGCTGCTTTTACGGGACTTGAGGTTCAGAAAGATTCCGCTGATATGGCGGCTCGGAGCGTGGCGATGAATGATTTGGAAAGCCGGATAAATATTGTAAACGGCGATATTAAGGACGCGGCGAAGTTATTCGGAAAGCACTGTTTTAATGTAGTGACCTGTAATCCGCCTTATATGATTGACGCACACGGCCAAAGTAACGATCTGGATGCCAAGACTATCGCAAGGCATGAAGTTTTATGTACCCTGGAAGATGTCATAGCTGCAGCAGATTATTTACTTGCAACCCACGGAAGCTTTTTTATGATTCACCGCCCCTTCCGTCTTCCAGAAATATTTTCTTCTCTGGAAAAGCACAAAATGGAAATGAAATCAATGCGCCTGATTCAGCCCTTTGCAGGCAAAGAACCCAACATGGTTTTGGTAGAAGCCCGTAAAAATGCAAAGCGACGGCTCAAAATAGAACCGCCGCTTATAGTACGTTATGATGATGGTGAATATACTGCCGAAATCCGGCAAATATACGGTGATTAAAGAGATTTAAGCATTGCCTCTACCAGCTTGAGGGTACGTCCAAGTGCTGTTTCATCTGTAGGCAGGGCAAAAAGTCCGCCTGCTTTACTGTCCGGATTCTGACGTACAATTTCTTTTCTTGCTGCAATGTAAGAATCACGATGTTGAATGATTACTGCGGCAAGTTCTGCGGCTGTATCTTTCAGCTCTTTATCTGTTTTCTTAGTGATTTTTTTTGCAGCGGCAAAAGCTGTAAGAAGGTCTTTAATCGAATCGCAAATCTGATTGTTTTCCCCTTCCACAATCTTCAATGCTGCAAGATTAAAATACTGCTCGCTGCGTACAAAAGCATAAATCTGGAACAAAGGTTCATTTTCAAAAAGCTGGAAATAACGTGTTATAAGCTTCTTAAAAACTGCAGATGGAGCGGTTTTCCCTCCCTTAACTCCATCAAGAGTCTTTTCTTCAAGGAAGCTTATGCTGTTTATTTCATTGGCACTATAAGAAATTGTAGCCTCATACATTGCATCTCGGCTTTCAAAATGGTTATAGAGCGAAGCCTTTTTAATTTCCAGGCCTTCTGAAACGTCTGCAAGAGAGGTAGCACCTGCACCCTTATCAAATGCAGAGGCAAGGAATGCCTGAATTATTTTTTCCTGTGAAATATTTTTCTTACTCATATCTAAATTATCGGTAACTAACGTTAATTAGTTTAGAAGAAAATGAACGGTCGTTAGGCAAAAAGAATCCCCGATAAACCGGGGATTCGTGTATTCTTTATTAGTCTTTTTCAACATCGTAACAGTTGATGTGAAGGTCTTTAAGCTGCTGCTCGTCAACAGGGCTTGGACACTCGTCCATAGGAGATGCTGCGAGGTTGTTCTTAGGGAAGGCGATTACCTCGTGGATTGACTCTTCGTGGCACATGAGCATGATAAGGCGGTCCAATCCTGGGGCGATTCCTCCGTGTGGTGGTGCACCAAATTTGAAGGCCTGAACGAGGAAGCCGAAAGCCTTCTGGGCGCGCTCTTCGCTGTAACCAACAATTTTGAAAATGCGCTGCTGGAGAGCAGGATCGTTAATACGCATAGATCCCGATGCAAGCTCGTAGCCGTTGAGTACAAGGTCGTAAAGGTCACCCTTTACTGCGCCAGGGTCAGATTCAAGTGTATCCCAATACTGCTTCTGAGGGAGAGTGAACATGTGGTGTTCTGTTTCCCACTTATTTTCTTCTTCATTCCATGCAAAGTATGGGAAGTCGATAATCCATGCAAAGTGGAATTCGTCCTTTGGATTGTAAAGGTTGAGGTCCTTACCAAGCTGCTTGCGAACTGCACCGAGGGCTGTACAAGCCAGCTGCCAGTTTTCGTCACTTACGAAAAGGATAAGGTCGTTCTTTTCTGCACCAAGCTTGCTGCAGATTTCTGCTTCGTGGCCGGCATAGAACTTAGAGATTCCGCCTTCAAACTCTACGTCACCCTGAACTTGTTTCAGGGTCTGTTCTTGAGATGCTGAAACAAGTTCAGCATGACCATCATTTGCAACCACCTTCATCCAAGCGAGGCCCTTTGCCTTGTAAGTTTTTGCAACCTCTTCCAGGGCTTCAATATTTTTACGTGAATATTTGTCTGCAACGTTCTTTACAACGAGGGCCTTGAGACCAGAGCGTTTGTGGCGCTGAATATCGCGGCCTGCATTTGCGGCACCTGCCTTGAATGCGTTGAAATCAGCGAGGTCTGCCATGAAAGCGGCATCCTGCATCTTCATATCAAAACGGAGGTCAGGCTTGTCGCTTCCGTACCAGTCAAAAGCATCTTCCCAGGCAATGCGGTCAAACTTTGCAGGGAGTTCATAATTCAAAGTCTTTTTGAAGATGTAGCCCATCATGCCTTCAGTTGTGCTCAAAACCTCTTCGCGGTTTGTGAAAGACATTTCCATATCAATCTGAGTGAACTCAGGCTGGCGGTCTCCGCGGGCATCTTCATCGCGGTAGCAGCGGGCAATCTGGAAGTACTTATCAAAGCCAGAAACCATCAGAAGCTGCTTGTATAGCTGCGGACTCTGTGGAAGAGAATAGAATTTTCCAGGATGAACACGGCTAGGAACCAGGTAGTCGCGGGCTCCTTCCGGTGTAGATTTAATAAAGGTTGGAGTTTCAATCTCCAGGAAGCCCTGGCTTGTGAGGTACTCGCGTGTAGCAAAAGCAACCTGGCTTCTCAAAATAATATTGTGCTGCATAGGGTCGCGACGGAGGTCAAGGTAGCGGTACTTGAGACGAAGGTCTTCGTTAGCAACTACGAGAGTTCCATCCTTCTGGCGAACCTCTTCGATAGAGAAAGGAAGCTCCTGAGAAGTTGTGAAAATCTCAATATCAGTTGCTTCAACTTCAATTTCACCGGTTGCCATATCGGCATTAATATCTTTATCAGCGCGGGCATTAACCACGCCTTCAACTGCGATACAATATTCACTCTTGAGGCCGGCAGCAATTTTCTTTACATCATCACTAGCCTTATCGCCAACCATTACCTGAGTAATTCCATAGCGGTCGCGAAGACGAATAAACAAAAGACCGCCCAAGTCACGGGTGCGGCTTACCCAACCATTCAAAACAACTTTCTTACCAACATCACTCTTGCGAAGCTCGCCGCAAGTTACAGTTCTCTTTGTGTTTTCCATAATATTGCTATTTTATCGTTATGAAAGAAGTTTTACAATAATATATGTCGTTGTGAAAAGCGAATGCAACACAGGACTCCCACTTTTTCTTGTTATAGTAGTCTTAATATGGTAACATATAAAGACTGGAGGTTTTTATGATTACAAATGTTCAGGAATGCATTAAACCGATTTCCTACGTAAAAACAAATGCTGCTGACATGATGAATTTTGTAAATGACAAAAAAGAACCCTTAATCATCACACAAAACGGTGAATCTCGGGCAGTATTAATTGATATAGAATCTTACCAGGAAATGAAGGATGCCTTTAATTTGTTAAAAATCATTCAATTCTCTGAAATGGATGTACAGGCTGGAAGAACAAAACCTGCAAAAGAAGTTTTTTCAAATTTAAGAAGGAAGTACAAGCTTGGAAAATGAGAAAATTGAAGAAGTTATAATTTCTGAATTTGCCGAAGAAGATTTAAATGAAATTGCCGAATATTATTTTTCCCGAAGCCCTGACTATGTTGAGAAAATTATTTCTGAATTTGAGGATAATGTAATGTCTCTTCAAGAACATCCTAAAAGCGGAAGAACTGTTCCCGAATTGGAGCGTCAGGGGATAACAAAATATAGAGAATTGATTCAGGAATACTATAGAATCGTTTATGAAATTTCAGGTAATAAAATAATAGTTCACACAATAATCGATGGCCGGAGAAATTTTGAAGATATAATAATTTCAAAATTATCTCGATATTATGGTAGCAAAAACTAGCAAAGATTACGACCTTCGGTCGTTTGCATTTAAATAAAATATATGAAAAAAAATATTAAAATTATCACTATTATCATCAGTTCTGTTTTTGCTCTGGTTCTGATTACCGCTGTAGGTCTGGGAATTATTTTTAGAAATGAAATCTCTGCAATTTCTTCTATTAAATTATTAAAGCCCCGTGTTGAAAATTCCCTGCAGTGTGGAATCTACGAAGTGACCTGTAAGGGCAATTATTATTTTGAAGATTATCTTGCCCAGGGCGGCGCTAAAAACGACCGTGAGCTTCTGGACTTCATAATGAATAAAATGACTAAGGGGCTTTTGAAGATTAAAATCAATACTTCAAAAATCGGCTGTTCTTCTTTTACTGCTCACAAAGAAAACGGCGAACATCTTTTTGCAAGAAACTATGACCTTTATGCGACAAACACCTGCCTTGTCCGCGTCAAAGGAAATAAAAAACGCCATGCTTCAATTTCAACTGTGGACACTTCTTTTATAAATATTCCCGCCCGGGCTGATATGGATAACCTTCTTTCCAAGACTTATGCCCTTGCCGCCCCTTATGCCCCGCTGGACGGTCTTAATGATGCGGGCATTAGCTGCGGTATTTATATGACCTATCAGGGTGTGGGAAAAAATGTTATTGCGACAGATCAGAATACAGACCTTCCGGATATTTCTCCAACAGCCCTTATCAGATTGATTCTTGATTACGCTGATTCCCTTGACGAAGCGGTGGACTTTGCCAGAAGTTATGATATGCACGATTCTGCAGGAACCTCTTTTCACATAATGGTTGCAGAGCCTTCGGGTCGTAGTGCAATTCTTGAGTGGGTTAATGATACTGACGAAAGTGATAACTACGGAAGCCTGCGCAAATTAGTTGTAACTTACAATGACCAGGATTCAAATATCGGCCAGCGCGAAAGCGAAGCTGAATTTCAGTGGGTTACTAATTTTATAATTCAGCCGGGATATTATAAGGTTTATGATAAGGACCTGACCGGCTGGGAACGCTACAACATTATTTACGATGAGCTTTCAAAAAGCGGCGGTCTTGTAGCTGATGAAATGGCTGCCATGGATATTCTTCACAAGGTTTCGCAGAGAACTGTAAGACCCAACCGCAAGACCGACGACTTTGTTCTGACTGTGCACAGCGTAATATATAACCTCGACGATCTCAGCACTCTCTGGTGCGGAAATGAACAGTATGCTGATAAAGAGGGAATGTTTAGATATAAGTTGAATTCTAAAAAGCGGATTTTTGAATAATAGAGAAAACTTACCGGGGGGGGCGTTGCGGGGTCTCCCCGCTGGGTGGGGTAGCGAACAAGACCGCAGTGAAGGAGCGAGCCGGAGGCGAGCGACTGAACGAGACAATATGTTGTGTCTCCTATTTGCAGAAACGTGGATTTGGCTGCAAAATTAGGTAAGACAATAAATCTAATTT
>CAKUWD010000106.1 GCA_934699065.1 uncultured Treponema sp. | reverse complement strand
GGGTCAGTATAATTCTTGCATTATCATATTCGTTGAGCTTTTGTAAAAAGTCAGGAAATGCTTTGTTTATCAGAATACCAGCATCTAAAACGGTAGCCGGTGCTTTTGAAGATTTAAACCATTCTAAAACTCGCTCTGCAGCCTGCTCAGAAAAGTCAGTAAAACCTGAACCTATTGCAATGCAGCTAGTTTTTTTGGGAATAGAATCTGCAATCATGAGGGAAGGGAATATTTTAAATTGCGAAAGGTTTGAGATTTCGGTTTCTACAAGGCTTGTAAGGCCGCTACCAAAGTTCATAGCAGCTGTGGCGGCCAGAATTGCGGCCCCGGCTTTATCGCCGCATAAAACTGCTGTGTGGCCGTAGCTTCCTTTGTGAGCCGCTCGTTTTTTGCGGAGAGGAAGGTTGCGATCCTCTGGTTCTATCAGATACAGATCACTTTGTCCTTCAAACTTTTCTCGGGCAATTCCCAAATCAGTAACAATTATTTTTCCGCAAACTTCTTTAGCCTTGTCTGAATATAGTTCAATTTTCTGGCAGCCCATCGTGATAGTGTAATCTGCTGCAAATGCAAGCGCAGATGGAATATCGCAGGCAATTCTGCATGCCCGGCTTGTATTCATGACATTTATGATTTCTGCAACTCCGGAAGAAAGCTCCCCATGGAAACCTGTTCCATAAATACAGTCGATGATAAAATCATCTGACGATAGATTGCGGCTGTTTTTTTCAAGCTCCTGAATATCAGAAATATTTATTCCAAGCTTTCTGCACATTTCGCATTGAGTCTTTGCTTCTTCTGCAGAAGGTTCTTCAAGCGCAAAAACCGTTACATTGATTTTGTTTTGCAGAAGTCTTGCGAGGGCATAGCCGTCGCCGCCATTATTGCCTTTTCCACAGACAATTAAGGCGGATTTAAGAGAAACTGAATTATCAGTTGACGAGATCTTACTGCAAATAAAATCAGCCATAGCCTTTGCTGCATTTTCCATCATTAAAAATGGTGGAATAGCAAAGTTTTCTTTTGCGTTTTTTTCGAGTTCTGAAGCCTGTTTGCAACTGAATATGCTTTGCATAAAAAATCAGTTATCAGTTAAAAATATCTTTAAAGGTGTTTCCGATTTCTTTTCCGGCATCTTTGATATCATTGCCAGCCTTTTTAACACCTTTCTTTAATGTTTCAGTATCTTTTTTTGCTTCTTTTTTAGCCTTTTCCTTTTTCTTTTCGAGAGTCTTTTTGGTGCGGTCGATTTTGCGGTTCAAGGCTGCTTCACTCATATCGGCATATTCTCCGGCACGAGTTTTCATTTTTGTAAGTTCAAGTTCAAGAGCAACAATGTCTTTGTTCAGGTCACTGTCTACGGCAAACATTACTGGCTGAAGACACATAAAAACTGAAAGTGCAATAGCAATTTTTTTTGTTGATTTTTTCATAACTGACTCCTGTTATTTATCTTTTTTAGAACGTCTCCAGCAGACAATTGCATAAACAACGGCAAATGCCATCATCAAAAAGCAGAGAATCTGTCCGGTAGAGAAATTCAAAAGTGATGTATTTGTGTAAATTGGTGCAGATGCATCTTTTGCAATTCTGTAGCCAAGGTCGGCGTCAGGTTCGCGTAAGTATTCTATGAAGAAGCGCACGAAACCATAACCACCGGCGTAAATAGCTCCCAGCATTCCATCAAATTTTTTGTGTTTGCGGCAGAACCAGATTACAAGCCATAAAACGATTCCTTCAAAAAAGGCTTCATAAAGCTGGCTTGGATGACGTGGCAGATTTACAAGCCCAGCAACTGGAAGTTCCATTCCGATTTTTTCGGCAAATGCTTTTACCCATGGCAGCTTCGCAGAAAAGCGTTCTGCAGCCGGGAAAACAATTCCCCATGGCATTGTAGTAATTCGTCCGTAAAGTTCGCCATTCAAAAAGTTTCCTAGGCGGCCAAAGGTGTATCCGAGCGGAATTGCACAAACCATTGCATCACTCCACTTTGGAAAGGAAACTTTTTTTACCTTGCACCATACGAGCATGCCTAACAGTCCACCGACAAAGCCGCCGTGGTAAGACATTCCTGCGAGCCCGGTGAAATTTCCATTCATGTCGAAAGGCCAGAATATGAGCCATGGTTTAGATTTATAAAGTCCGCTTGTATCATAAATAAGGGTAGAAAAAATTCTTGCCCCGATTAAAAGAAAAATAATTCCTGTAAAAATGAAACTGAAAATATCATCTTCGGTTGTTTTTCTTTCAGAAGAATCAAGAGCGCCTTCTTTGAAAACCTTTTTAAGAAGATAGTAGGCAGTAATGAATGCAAAAGCATACATTAAACCGTACCAGCGTAAAAGTCCTAAAAATTTTACACCAGGAAAAATCTGTTCATGAATCCATGAAGGATAATTGATATATAAAAACATGTTGAATTCCTTTTTTTCGTGAAGTCTGCGGTGGTTTCGACCCCTTCGACAGGCTCAGGGACCGCAACCACCGTATTGCTTAAACTTTGAATCCCTGCTGAGCTGCTTTAATCAGTTTTGATTTCAAAAGATTATTTTCTTTTCTAAGCTGAGTAATTTCATATTGCTGTGTTTTAATCATTTCTGCAAGTTCGCTGATGCTCAAAGAACCGCTGGAAACAATATCATCAATTCCTGAAAGGCGGAAGTTGAAGTCTTCATTTGCATCTTCTTCAACATCCTGGAAATTATCCCCGTTAAAACTGTCTGGATTAAAGGCGGCATCAAACTCGTGAGCCGGAGTAGAAATTACCTTGTCTGCAATGCGGTAAATTGCCTGGCCAAGAACAGACTGTGGTTTATAAACTACAACAGGCAGCTGAGAAGCGAGAGCTTTGTCCTGAAGCATATCACGATACATAAGTCCAAGATATTCAATTTCAAGCCCAAGATACTGATTGCATGAAGATTTGATTCTTGTAGCACGGTCGGCATCCTTCGGGTCTTCAATCATGTTCATTACCAGACGAGGACGGAACTGCTGCATGCGGTTAATAAAAAGCTGGGTAGTTTCAGGATCTTTCTGAGCCAGTCCCTGAATCAGTTGAGGGATGTAAAGCTTTTGCATAGATTCTGAATTCTTTTTTATTTCATCAAGATATGCGCGTCCTGGAGTTCCTTTTTTGAAAGTGGTATACAAAAGACGGAAAACTGCATTTTTCAAAAAGAGGTAGCCGTTGAGTGTTGCTGTAACAGCCGGAGCTGAAACAATAATTCCCTGTGGAGAAAGCAGGAACATATCCAGAATAAACTGATGGGTTCCGGCACCAAGGTCAAGAATAACATAATCTGTATCAATATTCTTAAGATTTTTAATGAGTTTTACTTTCTGTAAATGCTTAAGTGAAGTAAGATCTGGAATCTGGCTGTCGCCGGCAATAAAGCTTACGTTCTGATAATCAGTTGGCTGAATAATTTCGCGGAAATCATTTTTTTCTGTAAACCATGAACCAAGGCTTGCTTTTCCAGGTCTTTGACCGATTACGAGATGAAGATTTGAAGCACCAAGGTCAAGATCGGCAAGAACAACGCGTTTTCCCTGCTGGCCGAGTGCAATTGCTAAGTTTGCGGACAAAAGGCTTTTTCCAACGCCACCTTTTCCGCTGGCTATCGGTATAATTTGTGACATGCCATCAATTATAGCACAATTATCTATAAAAAGGTAGATTTTTTAATTTTTGTGGCTTACAATATATTATTATGAAGAAAATTCTCAAAGCAATTGCTATAGTGTTTCTGCTCTGTTCATTTCAGTGTTTTGCCGAATCTTCGGTTGAAAATGATACAAAAATTACAAGTTTTCAATATGTTAAAAAGCTTAATTCTGTTTTTGACTTTGTTCAACAGAATTATGTTGATGAAATAGACCCGAGAATCCTTTATGAAGGGGCATTAAAGGGCATGCTGGATGCTATTGGTGACCCTTATACGCTTTATCTTGATCCAGATTATATGCGGGATTTAAGTGATACAACTTCTGGAAGTTTTGGCGGTGTAGGTCTTTCAATTTCCAAGGCTACAGAATCTACACCTGCAAAACCTGCTTACGTTGAAGTTGCCTCTCCAATTGAAGATACACCTGGTGCTAAGGCTGGTATTCAGGCAGGCGATATGATTACTGCAATTGACGGATTACCAACTCCCAGCATGACAATGAACGAAGTTCTTTCTCATTTACGAGGGGAAGTTGGAACTCCGGTTACAGTAACAATCCTTCGTGGTACAAACATGAAGTTTGATGTTACACTTGTCCGCGCTTTGATTGAAGTTCCTACTGTAAAATATGGAATGATTGAAGGAACAAAAATTGGTTATGCACGTTTAATTCAGTTTACACCAGATACAGCAACCCGTTTACAGGATGCTTTGGATAGCTTTGAAAAAAACGATTACAAAGGCCTGATTATTGATTTACGTGACAACCCTGGTGGACTTATTACAAGTGCCGTAGATGTAGCTGATAAATTTATTGATAACGGTCCGATAGTTTCTACAAAGAGTCGTCTTCTTTTTGAAAATACACAGTTTACAGCAAATAAAGAAAAGACAACTGCAAAACAGGGAATGCCGATTGTAGTTTTGATTAACAGAGGAGCTGCAAGTGCTTCTGAAATTGTTTCCGGAGCCCTTAAGGATTATCATCTTGCTTATCTTGTTGGTGAAAGAACTTATGGAAAAGGTTCTGTTCAGCAGGTAATACCGCTCAGTAATACAGATGGAATTAAAATCACTATGGCGCGCTATTATACTCCTAGTGATATGAATATTGATAAGATTGGAATTCCACCGGATCTCGAAATCAAAAATCTTAAAGAATTTACTGAAGATGAAGAAAAGCTTTATGTTGATTTAATTAAATCTGAAATAATCAACAAGGCAGCAGAAAGTAAACCGAATATGACAGAAGCTGATATTGCCCTCGAGGCTGCAGCAATTGCAAAAAAGTATCCGCTGAATGAACGTCTTATTCGTCGTCTTATTCGAATACAGGTTCAAAAAACTCAGCCATCAGTTCTTTATGATCTGGATTATGACCTTCAGTTGAATGAAGCTCTCAAGGTAATTCAGAGTAAAGATTATTCAACAATGCTGAAAAACACAAAAACTCTGCGTGAGCTTCAGGAAGAAGTTGATGAAGCTAAAATTGTAGATGGCAATGGACTTACAGCCAGTCTGAAATAAGATGCGGCAGTTTATCGTTGAAAAGGGAAAAGAAAAGAACGGACTCATACAACTGGATGGAAAGGACTATCGTTATTTGCGGCAGGTTCTTCGGGTCCGCAACGGCGACATGATTAGTGTTCGTCTGCCTGACGGTGAGTTAAAAAATGCAACTGTTGCAATGGTTGATGAAGCTCAAAGACGAGTTACACTTCAGATTTGTGCAGATACTGGTTTTAATGGCGCAGAAGAAAAATCAATAACCCGCGGGGTTCAGGCAGATGAAGCAGAAAGTTCTGGAATGGCCGGAGGTTCGGCTGGAATAGAGTACTGGCTTTTTCAATTTTTGCCTCGGCCGCAGAAGTTTGAACTTATTGTACGGCAGGCTACAGAATGCGGCCTTGCTGTAATCGTACCGGTTATTGGCGAATATACAGAAAAGAGCAGTGTTCAGTCGATTATGGGAGCAAAAAAGGAAAGGCTTGAGCGTATTATAAAAGAGGCCCGGCAGCAGAGTGGCTCTCCTGTAGCGACACGGGTATGTGAGCCGGTGAATCTGGAGAAGGCGATTGAACTTTGGAAAAATGCTGAAGGAGCCGGTTCTGGCGCGGAGGTTGCTTTTGTTTTGTCAGAGCGCGGCGACTGCAGTGGAAATTTGCGTAAGGGTATCGAAGGCGCGGGCGGCTTAGGAAAAATTAAGCGAGCCGCAATTGCTGTTGGCAGCGAAGGTGGCATAAGTCCTGATGAGGTGAGAACTCTGGAAGAAAAAGGACTGTTTCAGCCGATTCATTTTGCCGTAAATATATTAAGGTGTGAGACGGCGGCGCTTTATGGAATTGCCGCCGTTCAGTCGGAAATAAATGGTGGGGTATAAAAAATGTCAATTAAGCGTATTTCATTAATCGGGGTTCCTGTAGATATTATTCAGCCTGAAAATCTCGAAAACGAAATTCTTGAACTGCTTGCAAAACCTGGTACTAAGCAGATTATCTTTCTTTCAATCTGGAATCTTCTTAAGGCTCGTCATAAGGGTGTGTATTCTGAATGTGTAAATAATGCAGATCTTATAATCCCTGTATCAAAGAGTATTCTCAGGGGTGCAAAGTTTCTCAAGAAGGATATACCGGTAAGATATAATCCTTTTGAAGCTGTGATCAGAATTCTTTCTATTCTTGATTCTCACTATAAGACGCTTTATCTCTTTGGATCCAGCAAAAAAACTTTGAATAAAACAGAAAAGAATATAAAGGACACCTTCCGCAATCTTCGTGTTATTGGTCGTTACGGCGGATATTATCCAAAATCTGTTGAAGATGATATTGTTGAAGCAATTTTTAAAGCACAGCCTTCTCTTGTTTTACTTAGTGATGGAATCAAAGAGAAAAATTGCTGGGCATATAAAAGACGTAATCGTTTTTCTTCCAGCATTTTCCTTTATTACAAAGAAGCGTTTGGAATTTTTTCTGAACGTGTAAAACGTGTAAAGGAATCTACTTTCAATAAAGGTCACGAAATCTTTGTTGAAGTGCTTCATAACCCGTTCAAAATATTTTTGATTTTACCATACTTGTGGTATATAATTGTTTTAATATGGTATAAGCTCTTTAGAAAGTATTAGTCAGCCTGTTTTTTGAAAAAAAGAGCCTGTGGTGGAGAGAGTTTGCAGGGCCTTCTGAGTTTGTTTCAAATTTCATTGATTTCTATAAGACTTGATGTAATCCGTTTTGTAGATTCAATTTGTTCTGAAGGAATAAAGGTAAGTGTCTTTTCGTCTTTTGAAGAAGTAAATTTTTCTGATTCTACGCTTCTTTTAATAGATGCCTCCATTTTCAGTGATTTTAATAAAACAGTTCTAACCTATGCGGAAGCATATTCTCGTTTCTCTATCTGTATTCTTCCTTTTGATATTTCAAGGAAGATTCTTATTTATGCAGAAAAAACTTTCAGATTTAAAATATCACTTCCCATTAAGGGAGAATATTTTCATTCTTATTGTGTGCGGGTTATAAACAGTATGCCTGATAATGCTAAAAGATGTTTTGGTTTTAATGCCGGACTTGATTCTTTACCTGATTCCTATTTCGGATATTTTTGTGGTGATTCCTTATTAATAAAAAATGTAAGGAAACAGATTCGAACAGCTGCCTATTCTCATGAACCGGTACTGCTGCTTGGAGAAACTGGAACTGGAAAAACTACGGCGGCTAATGTAATACATGCCCTTTCTGAAAGACATGAAAAACAGATGATTTCTGTAAGTCTTTCGACCGTTGTTGAATCACTTGCAGGAAGTACTTTTTTCGGACATGTGAAAGGTTCTTTTACAAGCGCAGATAAAGACGGAAAGGGGTGCTTTGAAGCCGCAGACGGCACTACGCTTTTTATGGATGAACTTGGGGTTGCTCCTCTTTCTTTGCAGACAATGCTGCTTACGGTTCTGGAAACTGGAATTTATAAAAAAGTAGGTGATGATAAAGAACACCATGTTGATGTTCGTTTTATTTTTGCAACAAATGCAGACATTCAGAGAATGCTTAGAGAAGGAAGTCTTCGTTCTGATTTTTATTATCGAATCTATGATAATGTAATACATATGCCGCCACTACGTTCTCGACGGGAAGATATAAGAGTCATGGTTCTGAGTTATTTGGAAAAGGAAAGTGTTCTTATAAGCGAAGATGCCATAGAGAGGCTTCAGGAATATGACTGGCCCGGAAATATTCGGGAACTACATAAATGTTTGAAACGTACCTTACGCAATGCTGATAATAACGTTATTACAGCTGATTGCATTGATTTTGGTGGTTTCAGCTTTCCTCAATAATCTGCAATATGGCGCGGCCAAATTCTTCTGCCTTTACACGGCCTATACCATAAACATTCAAAAGATCGCCGCGGTTTTTAGGTTTCTTTGCTGCAAGATCCAGCAGTGTTTTATCACCAAAAATCATATAAGGTGCAATGTTAAGATCATCCGCTTTTCGCTTTCTCCAGTTTTTTAAGTTGGTGATGATTGCTTCTGCCCGTTCGTCATTTACGGCTGGCTTTTCTGCAATAATTTTCTCGCCACGGACATTTGTGTTGTAATTTGAAACTCCAGATTTTGAGAAAGAGCGGATTGTGGCAGACCTCATAGGAAGTTTGAGGCTGGTTCGGGAAGCAACAAAATGTTTACCTGCATCAGTAAGTTCGAGAACATTATAATCACCGGTTTTTCTGATGTAGCCTTCATCTACCAGAAGGTCGCAAAGCTCAAGCCATTCCTGTTTTGAATATTCTGTTCCGATTCCCCAGGTAGAGATTTGAGTATGACCATTGTCTATAATGCGCTGGGCTTTAGAGCCAAGGAGAACATCTGTGACATAACCGGCCCCGAATCTCTGGTTTGTTCGGATTATACAGCAAAGAAATTTCTGGGCTGGTATTGTTACATCTTTTAGTTCAGCAGCCGGGCCAGAGCAGATATCACAACAGCAGAGATTTTGGCTTTCATCAGATTTTTCTGCAGGCTCGTAGGTTTCGCCAAAGTAAGCGAGTAAAGCTTTTCTGCGGCAGGTTCGGCTTGTTGCATAATTTATCATTCCCTGTAAAAGAAGTTCGGCTTTTTCTGGATCAGCAGAATCATCAATAAAGAATTTGATTTTATGAATGTCGCCCGCGCTATACAAAAGAAGCGCGCTGGAAGGAAGCCCGTCGCGGCCTGCACGTCCAATTTCCTGATAGTATTCTTCTATCGATTTTGGCAAATCATAATTGATTACGTAGCGTACATTCGGTTTATTGATTCCCATTCCAAAAGCAATTGTGGCAACGATGATTTGAACTTCATCTTTTATAAACATATCCTGATTTTTTGCACGAACTTCGTCTGAAAGTCCTGCATGATATGGAAGGGCGGAGTAACCTTTTTTATCGAGAGTTTGGGCAATTTCTTCTACCTGTTTTCGTGAATTACAGTAAATGATTCCGCTGTCGCCTGCATGTCTTCTGATGTAGTTTATGACTGTTTCCATTGCCCCGCGTTTTGGCTGAACTTCAAGATAAATGTTTTCGCGGTTGAAGCTGGAAATAAAAATTTTTGGATTCTTCATTCCGAGGTTTTTGCAGATATCCTGACGGACATGTTCGGTGGCAGTTGCCGTCAGAGCCAGCATTACAGCTTTTGGAAAAAGATGCCGCACAGAGCTGATTTCAAGATAGTCAGGACGAAAATCGTGTCCCCATTGAGAAACGCAGTGGGCTTCATCGATTGTGATGCAGCTGATTTCGAGTTCAGAACTTGAAATCAGTTCACGAATTTTATTTGTGGCAAGACCTTCCGGAGAAACATAAATAATTTTGATCTGGCCGGATTTTATTTCATCAATAGTCTTGCAATATTCTTCCCAGCTTTGAGTACTGTTTAAAAAGGCAGACTGAATTCCGGCAGTTTTAAGTGAAGAAACCTGATCCTGCATAAGTGAGATGAGAGGAGAAACTACAATAGTTATACCCGGCATGATGAGAGCGGGCAGCTGGTAACATAGAGATTTACCGCCGCCAGTTGGCATTACGGCTAAAGTGTCGTGTCCTTTAAGTACGTTTGTAATGATGTCTTTCTGAAGGGGCCGGAACTCATCATAACCGAAGACGGTTTTTAAGACGAGTTTTGGATCTGCCTGTTCGAAGGCGTTTGCAACAATTTTCACGTAGTTATTATAGCACATTTCTACTTGATTTATCCTCATGTTTTTGATATATTTAGCAAATCACGCCGGAGTGGTGGAATGGTAGACACGACAGACTCAAAATCTGTTGCGAGCAATCGTGTAAGAGTTCAAGTCTCTTCTCCGGTAGTTTTTTTAGAATCCCGAGGTCATCGGGATTTTTCTTTTTAACTTGTAGAATTTAGAGTTCTTAGACTTGAACTCTCGCTCG
>CAKUWD010000105.1 GCA_934699065.1 uncultured Treponema sp. | reverse complement strand
GAAAGATATCCTTATGCAAAAATGCTGTGAAATGGAGCATGACGCAATTTGTCTGAATAAAGAAAACATAACATACTAAGGGGTTGTGCAGACAATAAAAAACATGTCTTCTAAAATCCCTTTTTATATAGTAAGTAATTGTCAAAAAGGTTATATCGAACTTGTAATGGAAAAAAATAGTATTACAAAATTTATCAAAGATTTTGAATGCTTTGGAAATACCGGATTTTCAAAAGATAAAAATATCCGCCTTATTCTTGAAAGAAACGGCTTAAAAAATCCTGTTTATGTAGGTGATACTCAGGGAGATTATGAAGCTTGTAAAAAAGCTGATGTTCCATTTATCTGGGCAGCCTACGGATTTGGCCGCCCGGAAGATGAAAAATATTTTGCTAAGATTGAGAAGTTTTGTCAGCTGGAAGATTATCTGAATTAAAAGATTTCTTAAGCAGAACTGGTACAATCATTGAAGAAACAATAATCAAAAGAATTACAGAAGTAAAATATTTTGAATCTACAAGTCCTGCAGACAGACCTTTTGTTGCAACAATTAATGCAACTTCGCCGCGAACCATCATTCCTTCTCCAATCTGTAAAGATTCTTTCCAGCTGAAACCAAGAAGTTTTGAAATACCGCCACAACCGATGATTTTTGAAATACATCCTACAATTACGAATGCAATTGAGAACCAGAGAAGATTCCAGTTCATTCCGGAAAGATCTGTTTTTAATCCAATTCCTGCAAAAAATATAGGACTGAAAATCATATAGGCATTAATATCAATTTTTGATTCCATGTAGGATGCATCACTTAAACTACAGAATACTATTCCTGCAATATAAGCACCTGTGATATCGGCAATACCAAAGAAATGCTCTGCGCAGAAGGCAAAAATTAATGCAATTCCAAGTGCATAAATCGGGATGCGGCGTGAGCGTGGATGGCGTTTATCATACCAGCGGAAAAGCCTGTATACAATAAAACCTGCAATAATTGCACAGAGGAAAAAGGCCAGGGTTTTTAATATGATTCCAAGATAGCCGCCTTTTCCAGAACTTACACCGAGTACAATTGTGAGTACTATAATTCCAATTACATCATCAATAATTGCGGCACTTACAATTGTCTGTCCCAAATCAGATTTGATTTTTCCAAGTTCTTTGAGTACTGCAACTGTAATACTTACAGAAGTAGCTGTAAGTATAGTTCCAATGAATACACACTTAAAAAAGCTCTGACTTCCCCAGCCGTCAGAACCAAAGAAGAACATGGCCATGATTGTTCCCATAATTAATGGAACAAAAACGCCGCAGGTAGCAATCAATGTTGCCTTAAACCCTGATTTTACGAGTGATTTCAGATTTGTACCAAGGCCAGCTGAGAACATTATAAGAATGACACCAATTTCAGACATATAAGAAATGAACTGATTTGTTTCGTTATAAATGATATTAGGATCTGTTTTTCCAAAGTTTCTGAAGAAGGGAATAAAACGTAACAGAAGTCCTGCAAGTATCATTCCGGCGACTTGTGGTATACCGATTTTTTTTGCAAGTACGCCAAAATACTTAGCTACAATTACAATAATACCAACTGAAAGAAGAATGTGAAGTATGATTTCAGTATTCGGAAGTGCTGTATTCATATCTACTGCCTCATTGCATATAAAAAAATTGAATTATTATATATTTAGGAATGATTTTATTCAATACAAGTGTTATAATATTTAACAATTTAATAATTCTGTGAACTCAGGAGTTTAATATGAAAAAGCTTTTTAAATCTTTTTCTTTCAGTCTTTTTCTCTTTTTTACTTCTATTTTATGTATGTGTTTTTTTTCTTGCGCCACTACTGTAAATGTGCAGCTCACTCGTCCTGCAAAACTGGATTTAAATGGTGCTAAAACAATTGCTGTGCTTCCTGTAAAGCCTTATGCATATTATAGAGAATATGATGCTCATTCAGGAACAGAATTGATTATCAATACTTTCTATCAGCTTTTCGAAATTAATAATCCTGATGAAGAGGCTGCTATAAGAACTTTACGTGGTGAGATAGAAAATGGGCTTGCAAAATCTCCATACATAAAACTTATCAATTCAGATGAAGTTGAACTGGCCCGTAAAAAAGGTTATTTGAATCCGGCAGATGTTTATCTTACAGGTGAAGTTTCATATTTTAATATTGATGACAGGGTTTATGAGGAAAGAAAACTTGTAAAGGCTGCGACAGAAACTACAAAGGCTGAATATATTTTTGAAAAGTTCTGGATCAGGGATGTTGATTTCAGATTCCGCTATCAGATTGTAGACAGCAGCAATAACTGTGTTATTTCTTATAGTCAAATTGATTGCCAGGCTACTTCTGATAAATATGATAGAAGGGCTATGATACCTTCTGCTTATAATCTGATTGAATCAAAAATCAGATATGCTGCAAAATCAATCTTAAAAGAATTACAGCCATATGTAGTTACTAAATCTATTTCTCTGCTTGAAGCAAAAACAAAAGATAAAGCGCTCAAGGAAAGAATGAAGGCTGCTGATGAACTTGCAGGCAATTCAATGTTGAAAAAAGCTTCAGAGGAATTTTCAAACATTTATAAAGAAACAGGATTGGTTGAAGCTGGTTATAACGCAGCAATTCTTCAGGAAGCTTTGGGAAATCTTTCGCTTGCCGAAAGCATGATGCTTGAAGTGTATAACAATTGTCCGGATTCAAGAGTCTCAAAAGGTCTTTCTGATATCCGTTATGAAATTGAAATGGCCAACCGTTTGAATAAACAGATAAAGTCTTCTGATTCGGAAGATGATTTTTAATAAAATAACTTCCATTTTTCTGTAAGTTCTGCAGCCGTGGTAAAGAGTTCTGCATGAATTCCGAGGCTTGCCGCTGCTGCAACATTTTCTTCTTTATCATCTGTAAAAAAGGCATTCTGCGCTTCAGTTTCTTCTGCTTCCAGAATCAGTTCAAAAAAATGTGGATCTGGTTTTGCACAGCCGATTTTATTTGAAGCGTAGGTCTGATTAAAAAAAGCATAGTCACCGCGTTCCATATGATTTTCCCAGTGACTTTGAATTGTGTTTGTACCACATACAACACGATTATTTTTTTTAAGTGATTTAATTAATTCAATTGTTTGTAGATTCTTTGAAGGATGAAAGAAAAGCCTGAATAAATCTGTTTCTGCAGGCTTTGCTTTTTCGATTGACTGAATTCTACTATTATATTCCTTCCAGAATTGATTTACAGAAATGATTCCTGTTTCAAGTTTGTGCCAGATATCATTATTATTTTTTTTACAGATTTCAGAAAAATCGTTTTTGGAGATATTTAGTTTCTGATAAATAGAATCCATTTTAAAGGTGTTTGTAACAACTCCACCCATATCAAAAATAAAAAGCATGTTCAGATTATGATGTAATTGTGATGAATAATCAAGTTTGATATAATGACATCTATGAGTAGTAATAATTTTCCGAGAGTTTTTTTGAACAATAAAGAAGAAAAAGAAATTCAGCAGGGATTTCCATGGGTTTTTGATAATGAAATATCACATATAAAATACCGTGCTGATGAAAAATCTGAATGGAAAAATGAAAGCTTAAAAAACTGCAGTGTAGAAGATGGTTCTGTTATTGAAGTTTATACAAAAGCCGGTGGCTTTCTTGGAACTGGTGTTATTAATAAAAAATCAAAAATTACAGTTCGCTTAATAGGGAACGAACATGCAGATGTTATTATAAATGATGCAGCTGCATTTTATGAAAAAAAGATTCTGGATAGCTATAATATGCGCCGAATGTTTTATGATGAAAAGGATTCCTATCGTTTAATTTTTGGTGAAGCAGATTTTATCCCTGGATTAATAAGTGAACGTTTTTGTGATGAAAAAGGACATATAATTATTGTTGTTCAGTTTCTTTCTCTTTCTTGTGAAGTTTTTCGTAATGAAATTATTGCGGCTCTTAAAAAAGTCTGTAAACCAGATGGTATTTATGAAAGAAGTGATGCAAGTGTACGTGATAAAGAAGGCCTTGCACAGACAGCCGGCTGGATTTACGGAAAAGGAGAAACTCAGTTTACTATTGTAGAAAACGGAATAAAGCTTGGTGTTGATATTGCTAATGGTCAGAAAACTGGATATTTCCTGGATCAAAAATTTAATAGAGTTGCTGCAGCTGCTTTCTGCAAGGGAAAGTCTGTTCTTGATACATTTACACATACTGGTGCCTTTGGTCTGAATGCTTTTAAAAATGGGGCACGTGAAGTTACATCGGTTGATATTTCTCTAGAAGCAGTTGATATGGTAAATCATAACATTGAATTAAATAAAGCCGGAAATGTTATGAAGGCTATTTGTGCAGATGTTTTTGATTTGTTAAAGCAATATGAAAGTGAAGGAAGAAAGTTTGATGTAATTATTCTGGATCCACCGGCTTTTACAAAATCAGCAAAAATGATTGAAAAGGCTTATGGCGGATATAAGGAAATAAACCTTCGTGCTTTGAGACTTCTCAATGAAGGTGGAATTCTTGTTACCTGTTCCTGCTCTTATTTTATGGAAACTCATATGTTCTGTGATATGCTTATGCATGCAGCAATGGATAGTCATAAACGTATCCAGATTCTAGAAAAACGGGGCGCAGGTCCAGATCATCCGGTTTTGCTTGGTTATCCAAAATCTGAATATTTAAAGTGTGTGGTGTGCCGTGTCCTCTAGTTCATATAACTGTATAATAGTTTTAGGACCTACTGCTGTTGGAAAAACTGCAATTGGAGTTGCTCTTGCAAGGGCTTTCAATGGTGAAATTATTTCGGCAGATTCACGCCAAACTTATCGTCATCTTGATATAGGTTCCGGAAAAGACCTGGCTGATTATGCACAGAGCAGTGAAGGGGCGGCAGTTCCTTATCATTTGATTGATATTACAGAGCTTCCGGCAGAATATAATGTATATAATTATCAGCAGGATTTTTATAAGGCATTTAAAGATATAACTACCCGCGGAAAACTTCCGGTTGTTGTCGGAGGTACCGGCATGTATCTGGATGCCATTGTACGTGATTATCAGCTGGTAATACTTCCGGAAAATAAAAAACTGCATGAAGAACTTGAAGCAACACCTCTTGAGGTTCTTGCAGATCGTCTTATGAAGCTTCAGCCTGACCTTCATACAAAATGTGACCTTCTTGAAAAAGACCGTGTAATCAAAGCTCTGGAAATTATTGAAGCCAAAAAACAGGGAGTAGAATCGACTTCTGTTCAGCGACCTGAAATAAAACCTCTTATAATTGGAACAACTTTACCACGACCTCAGCTTTGGGAAAATATCAGTATACGCCTTCGTGAAAGACTTGATGGTGGAATGCTGGAAGAAGTTCAGTCTATTCATGAGAGCGGAATAAGCTGGGAAAGACTGGAAAAGCTTGGACTTGAGTATCGCTTTTGTTCTGAATTCCTGCAGGGAAAAATTGCCTCTAAAGAAGAACTTTATCAAAGTTTATTTATTGCCATAAGACAGTTTGCAAAAAGACAGGAAACCTGGTTTCGTATGATGGAAAAAAAAGGCGTTGAAATTAATTGGCTTAAACCTGGCAATAAAGAAGAAAGGATAAAAGAAGCCTCTCAAATAATAAAATGTCACCCCGAATTTGTTTAGGAAGTCATTAACAGCTGCTGAAACAAGAAAGTTATTGTGCTTATCGAAGTATTAAATATAAAAAATCAAACTGCCGATGGTGTAACCGGCAGTTCTTTTACAAGAGGACTAGTTTTTTACTTTTTATTTTTTATGCATTAACAGCCATCTTTACAGTTTCAGTAATTTCTGTAAGATAACCGGTGCGGATACAGCTGTCAAAGAGCTCGCGAGAAATATAATCTGTTTTAATATCTTCGTAGCCATCCATATCACGAACAATCTGTACTACAAAGCCATCTTCCATCTCACGCAGAATAGTCATGTAATCTGTGTTTTTACCAATGCTTTTGAGTGTGTATTTTTTCATTTTCTTTTACTCCCATATATAAAAAATGATTTAAAGTGTCACGCAAAACTGTCGCATTACTCTTATTTTCGGATATAATAGAAATAATGTTAGAAAAATTTTCAAAAAAAGATAAAAAAAATTATTTTGATGCACATTTTCATTATGCAGTTTGTATAGAGAAAGGAATAAGTATTCCAGATTTTGACAATGATATTAAGTGGCGGGGAATATCTTGTGCACATAGTATACAGGAATTTGAAATACAGAAAAAAGCTCCTTCAAATATTATACAAGCTTATGGAATGCATCCTCAGAATGCAGAAAACGAAAATATAAAAGAGTCAGCTGATTTTCTTGAAAATCTTCTCAAAAATAATCTTATTTCCTTTATTGGCGAGACAGGTTTTGATTTTTTTACTGAGGAGTTTAAGAGTACTGCAAAACAACAGGAAGAAATATGGAATATACAGCTGGAACTGGCACTTAACTATAATATACCGCTTGTAATTCACTGTCGCAAAGCAAATTACAAACTTTTTGAATATTCAAAACAGTTAAAAAAACTCCCGGAAGTTCTCTTTCATTCATTTATGGGACCTCCTGTAGAAGCCCAATCACTGCTGGACCGGGGAATAAATGGTTATTTCAGCTTTGGAAAACAACTTTTAAATGGAAATAAAAAAGCAAGAGCCTGTGTGTGTGAGCTACCGTCAGAGCGTGTGCTGGCAGAAACAGATGCTCCTTTTCAATTTTTGAAAGGGGAGAAATATACTGACCTAAAAGATATAAAAAAAGTTTATGAAGAAATAATAAATTTGTCACATGAACTCGAAAGGCCTAACGGCTTCTCCAAATAATATTATATATGATTTTGCGTTAGAAAAATCAAAATTCGTGTGAAAATTATGTGTTTCCTATTTACTGAAAGTTTGTTATATTTATTATATGAGTAACAAAAAAGAACTAACTTCAGAATTTAAGAAATTACGTATTTTTATTTTTATAGAACTTGCTGCAGCGATAATTTTTACCTTACTAAACCTAAGTTTTCATGCAGATATTTCTCTTCTTGCATTTCCACTTTCATTGATTTACCTTGCTGTTACCTGCTGGTTTTTATTGAAGAAACTGGTGTTTGATACAGACGGAACATATCTTTATGCAGCTATTAAATTAAATGAATATCTCCCATATTTTTTATTTATAACATTTATAATCCGCAGGGCAGGAAAAACTGGAACTCCTTTTGTAGTTGATGTTTTTGCAGTTATATCCTGGTTTGTTATTTTTGTTCTTGCTTTTTTTAATTCTCGAGTTCTTTATCCGGAGAAGAATAAGAAAATCGTTCAGGGCTGGGCTGTAGTTCCTGTAGAACGTAAGTATAAGGGCCTTGCTAAGGTTATATACGAACTTGTCGGTTGGATAGATGCCTTTTTCTGGTCAATTTTTACAGTTTTGATTTTTCAGATTTTCCTTATGCAGCTGTATGAGATTCCTTCAGAATCAATGGTTCCAACTTTTCTTATAAAAGATCGTGTTTTTGTTTCGAAAATAGACTGTGGTCCAAAGTTTCCGCTTACAGAAGTTGGACTCCCTGATTTCCGTAAGTACAAGCGTGGTGATACAATTGTTTTAAGAAATCCTCATTACAGTATGGATAGAAAGTCAGAAGTTAAAACGGTTACATCTCAGCTTATTTATATGTTCAGTCTTATGACAATCAATCTTAATAAAGATGCAGATGGTGAGCTTAAGGCTGATCCGCTGGTAAAACGAATTACCGGCATGCCTGGTGAGCAGCTTGTAATGCAGGATGGAACTCTTTACCGCCGCACTGCTGCAAGTGATGTTTTTGAACCTGTGCAGTTAGATTCAAAATATGCAACCTGGAATCTTAATTCAGTTAATCCAAAATTAAAATCAAATATTCAGCATTTCCCGTTTAATGCAGAAAAATACCAGCAGATGCTTGATTACGAAGAAGCTCGCCGTAATTATGATTTGACTTCGGCAGAATTTCAGGCAAAAGAAATTGCCCGACAGTTTAAGAATCTTAGTGTTGTAAATAAAGATACAGGAAAGTTTACTGCCCCAGAACTTTATGAAGGAATCCTTTTTAGAAACCGCATGGAAATATTTAAGAATATGTTCCTCCAGGAAGGTGGAGCAGAATGGTTTGAAAAGTTTATGACTTCATGGATAGCTTCTAAAAATGAAGTCCGTGATTATTATTCAGAATCAAACTATCGTCTGAATGTTATGGCAAAAATTATTTTCGGTAAGATGATGGTAGAATATGCCAAATATTATTCCGATGGATTTGACCAGAATCAGTGGGATTCGCAAAAGGTAATAAAAGATTTAATGGAAGAAATCGAACTTCATTACTGGTATGTGCAGAATCTTCTTGATTCAAGAAATATGCCGGTATTCCCTGCAAATGATGCAGCTGGTAATCCTCAGTATATTCCCGAAAACTGTTATTTTATGATGGGAGATAACCGCTTTAACTCTCTCGATTTACGTCATTCTTATAATTACAAAGAAACTGCTCTGGCAAAAACAGATCCTCTTTCTATATCATATTATTCTATAATGTCGCCTCAGTATATAAATAAAAAATATATTGTAGGAAAGCCTGTGTTCAGATTCTGGCCACTTGGCAGACTTGGAAAGGTATAAAATATCAGAATCCTAAATAAAAAAAATCCGGTGACATTTTATTTTAAGTCATCGGATTTTTTTATGGTTTCGAGAGCCTCAACCACCGTTTTGTTCTATCGTCAACTAGCGTTTTATTCTAGCGGCCACAACAGTTCTTATATTTCTTTCCGCTTCCACATGGACAAGGATCATTACGTCCAACCTTAGGCATTGTTCGGCGAACTGTTACGTTGTCTCCCTGTGAGCGCTGATTCATTGCGCTTCCGGCTGCCTGACGTCTTGCCTGGTCTCCGTTGAAAGAAGAATGGGCACTGCGCTCTGCAGTATTCTGAGCCATCTGAGCGGCTGTATTGCCTGCTTCGTTATGCTGTGCATTCATTCCCTGCTGCTGAGCTTCCAGCATGCGGCGGCGGGCTTCAGCGGCTTCTGGTGAAAGCTGTACACGTACACGGAATACACGAGACATAACCGAATTACGGATAGTTTCCAGCATCTGATCAAAAATATTAAAGCCGTCAATCTTGTATTCTGTAAGAGGGTTCTTAGAACCGTAAGAACGAAGGGCAACAGCTTCGCGAAGACCTTCCAGAGTTTCAAGCTGATCCAGCCATTTTTTATCAATCATCTGGATGTACTGGTAGCGGATAAACATATTGAAGTTTTCTTTACCAGCAAGAGTTTCTTTTTCAGTAATATCATTCTGAAGGGCTGCAAGAACTGCTTCTCTTGTGTATCCGTCTGAAGGTAGCTGAATTGCAAAAGTATTGCGGATTTTTTCCTGAAGCTCAGAAAGAGGGCCTGTGCTGTTGCGATTATGCTTTGCTTCATATTCATAATTATCAAATAAAGCTTCAACTTCATCGCGGGCATTATTCATTACGCGCTCAGAAAGATTGTCATCTGCAAGAATTGTGTCGCGCTGTTCATAAATAACAGTTCTCTGTTCATTGAGAACATCATCATAATCAAGCAAATGCTTACGGATTTCAAAGTTGCGGTCTTCTACCTTCTGCTGAGCCTTTTCGATTCCCTTGTTGAGCCATGGGTGATCAATTGGTTCTCCCGGCTGCATACCGATGCGGCTCATCATAGCCTTCATACGTTCACCGCCAAAGAGGCGCATCAAATCATCATCCATGGAAATGTAGAATTTAGAGCGTCCCGGGTCTCCCTGACGTCCAGAACGTCCGCGCAGCTGGTTATCGATACGGCGGGATTCATGACGTTCTGTACCGATTACATAAAGACCACCGAGAGCTTTTACTTCTTCGTAATCTTTTTTCCAGTTTTCCTTTTCGATTGCAAGAGCTGCCTTGTACTGTTCTTCTGTGGCATTTGTTCCGGCACGTTTTCGGGCGCGGAATTCCGGGTTACCGCCAAGTTTAATATCAGTACCACGACCAGCCATGTTAGTTGCGATTGTTACAGCGCCTTTGGCACCGGCTTCTGC
>CAKUWD010000104.1 GCA_934699065.1 uncultured Treponema sp. | reverse complement strand
GTCTTGATCCTTCTATGATGGGCGGAATGGGTGGCCTTGGAGCTGCCGGTGGAGCTGGCGGACTTCCAGGCGGACTCGATCCTAGCGCACTCAAAGGCATGGACATGAAGAAACTCATAGAAATGGCTAAGCGCTTTAAATAAAATACCTTTTACATGTCGATTTCTCGCTAATGACAAATATTGTCAAATTCATTATAATTTTGACCAATATTTTAAATAAATGCTTTGTGAGGAATGACAGATGAAAGCAATTGAATTGGAAAAGGCTTACGAGCCTAAGTCTTTTGAAGACAGAATTTACAATGAATGGGACAGCAAGGGATATTTTAAACCTGCGTCTGATGAAAAGTCTCCTGTACATGAACAGTACAAATGCCAGTGCGCAGACTGCAACAAGAAAACCAATACTTATTCTGTCGTCATTCCTCCTCCTAATGTAACAGGTGTCCTTCATATGGGACACGGTCTTAACAATACTCTCCAGGATATCGTAGTTCGCTATCACCGTATGAAGGGCGACAATACTCTTTGGCTTACAGGTACAGACCACGCCGGAATTGCAACTCAGAATGTTGTTGAACGTCAGCTTAAAAAAGAAGGTCTTACCCGTAACGATCTTGGCCGCGAAAAGTTCCTGGAACGCACCTGGAAGGTTAAGGAAGATCATCATGCAACTATCGTAAAACAGCAGAAAAAGCTTGGTAACTCAACAGACTGGGACCGCGAGCGCTTTACTTATGATGAAGGCTTGTCTGCCGCAGTTCGCGACGTTTTCGTAACTTTGTATGAGCGCGGACTTATGTACCGTGGTAAGCGCCTTGTAAACTGGTGTCCTCGCTGTGGTACTGCTCTTGCTGATGATGAAGTAGACCACGAAGATACTCAGGGTGCAATGTATCACCTTTATTATGAATATGCTGATGGAAGCGGAAAGATTGAAGTTGCAACAACTCGTCCTGAAACTTTCTTTGGTGATACTGCCGTTGCTGTAAATCCTAAGGATGAACGCTATAAGTCTATCGTTGGAAAAATGCTTAAGCTTCCGCTTACCGGAAAAGAAATTCCAATCATTGCAGATGATTATGTTGATATGGAATTTGGAACTGGTATGGTAAAAATTACTCCGGCTCATGACCCTAACGACTGGGAAGTAGGTAAGAGACATAATCTTGAAGTAATCAACCTTCTTACTCCAGACGGACGCATGAACGAAAACGTTCCTGAAAAATACCGAGGACTCAAGCCAGAGCAGGCTCGCGCCCTTGTAATTGAAGATTTGACAGCTGCAGGCCTTTTCAAGGGTGAAGAAAAAATGGTTCACTCTGTTGGACACTGCTACCGCTGTAAAACTGTAGTTGAGCCATATTTGAGCGACCAGTGGTTTGTAAAAATGAAGCCAATGGCAGACAAGGCCTTAGCTGCATGGAAGGCAGGCGAGATTCAGTTCTTCCCTCAGAAATGGGAAAATACCTATGAGCAGTGGCTCGTTAATATCCGCGACTGGTGTGTAAGCCGCCAGATCTGGTGGGGTCACAGAATCCCTGTATGGTACTGTCAGAAGTGTGGCGAAGTTATCGTAAGCCGCACAGACCCAACCAAGTGTCCAAAATGTGGTTGCGGTGCAGAAGATCTCAAGCAGGATGAAGACGTACTCGATACCTGGTTCAGCTCATGGCTCTGGCCTTTCTCAACACTCGGTTGGCCTGAGAATACTCCTGATATGGCTCAGTTCTATCCTACAACAGCCCTTGTAACTGCCTACGATATCATCTTCTTCTGGGTTGCACGTATGATTATGGCTGGTCTTGAATTTACAGGTAAGGCTCCTTTCCACGATATTTACATTCACGGACTTGTTCGCGACAAGCAGGGCCGCAAAATGTCTAAGTCTCTTGGAAACGGAATGGATCCTCTTGAAATTATTGACATGTACGGTGCCGATGCCCTTAAGTTCACTCTCGGCTTTATGTGTGCCCAGGGACAGGATGTTCTTATTGATAAGGATTCTTTCAAGCTCGGAAGCCGCTTCTGTAATAAAGTATGGAATGCTTCACGCTATCTTCTTGGTAACCTCGAAGGCCGAAATCTTGTTCCAGTTACTGATGCAGATCTTACAGAACTGGACAAGTGGATTTATGGCCGCTTGAATCATGCAGTAAAGACTGTAAGAGATGCACTTGAAGGTTATCGTTATAACGATGCCGCTTCTGCTCTTATGGAATACTTCTGGAATGAGTTCTGCGACTGGTACGTTGAAGCTACAAAGATCAACTTCAAGAATGGTGATGAGAAAGAAAAAGACCGTCAGGCATCTGTTTTGATGAATATTCTTGAAGAAAGTCTTCGCCTGCTCCATCCATTTATTCCATTCGTTACAGAAGAGATTTATGGAAAACTTCCTCTTGCTGAGATTGCTGCTAACCGCAAGAAGGCTGGTACTCAGAAGATTGTAAGTAACAGCGATTATGTTGGTATGCTTATTAATGCCCCATATCCTGTTCCGGCAGAAAAACTTACTGATGAAGATGCAAAAATTGCAGAACGCTTTGAATCTCTCAAGGAACTTATCGGTAAAGTTCGTGCTACAAAGGTAGACTGCGGAATTGACCCGGCAATCAAAATTAATATTGCAATTAAGATTGAAAAGGGTAGCGCTGCAGAAGTTGCCCGCGAAAAGGTTGAAATGATTCAGCTGCTTGGCGGTGTTGCTAAGGTTGATTTTGTTGACGCAAAACCTGCAAGCTCAATTGGCGCTGTTGGAGCCGGCTTTGAAGTATTTGTTCTTGTTGATGAATCAATTAATAAAGAGCAGCTTATGACCCGCTTCCAGAAGGCAATTGAAAAAGAGCAGGGCTATGCAAGAATGAGCGAAAACAAGCTCAATGGAAACTTTGCACAGCACGCTCCTGCAAACCTTGTTCAGGAAGAACGAGACCGACTTGCAGAAAGCCAGCGAAAGATAAAAACTCTTGAAGGTTATCTTGCAGAATTAAAGTAAAAAAAACGGTGGTTGAGCTTGTCGAAACCACCGATAATTATGTAGAAGGTGGTTTCGATATACCGCTTTGCGGCACTCAACCACCGTGAGGGTTTAATGGGAAAACATCATTACGAAATGAAAACAGACAGGCCTCAGAATATGAACGAGCAGCAAATGCTTCAGCTCAGTAATATTCATTTTGCTCCATATATTCAGCTGGCAACTGCCCTTATTGGTAAAGCCCGCCATGCCGGTGGAAATATGTTTCGTCATCAGATGGATACTTTTGCTATTCTTCTTGATTACGGATATATTGATCCGGTTTTGCTTAAGGCTTCAATTATTCACGATACCATAGAAGATATCCCCGGATTTATTCCAGATTTAATTACTAATGCTGATGAAGATGGTCCGGAAGTGCTGAGACTTGTCCGCGAAGTTACCCGTCGGGAAGATGAAAATAAAAAGCAGTTTTTATGCCGTATTCTGGATGAAGGCAGCCAGAAGGCAAAAATCCTAAAGTGTGCCGATCGTATTTCAAATATGATTTCTTTGGGTTATGTTACTGATCCAGAATTTATTGAACGTTATTGCGACGAAACAGAGTACTTCCTTTTACCAATGTCTATTCAGGTTGATTTTAATATGTATCAGGAATTAATTACCCTGATCATGACCCGTCGCCGCTATCTTGAAGATGGCGGATACTTTGATAACCGTCATAAAGAAACCACCAGCGCAGACAGTACAAAATAACTTAAGGTTCAATCTTATACTGAAGTAGTAGAATCTTAAGATCTTCTTTATTCTTTACACCAAAAAGTTTACAAACCTGGGCCATTTCCATTTTTACAATCGAAAGACTTACATAATTATCATTAGCAATTTTATCATAAGTCAGATTATCATTCATAACCAATAAAAGAAATTTTTTCTGTCGATCTGTCAGACCAAATTTTGAAAGAGAAATAACAGACCCGTAAGGGGGTAGTTCATTTGATTTTGAAGAAACTTCTTTTTCTGGTAGAAGATAAGAGAGTTTTTTATTAAGTTTTTCATAAACAGTTGCAAACATTGCAATGTAAAAAAGAGTTAGGGCTACCACGAAAATTGCAGGCCTAAATCCGAATCCCAGATAAACTCCAATTATTACAAGTCCCCACCAGATGCCAAAACAAGTAAGTTTGATTTTAAGTCTGGAAGTAAAGAATCCGTTTACAAAAAGAGAAAGTCCCAGAAAGGTCAGAAGCATAGTTCCTATTCCGGCAAATCCAATAAGAGTTGTTATTGTACTTTGAATAAAAAATACTGAATATTGAAGTCTGTTTAACTCAGGCTTTATTGTAAGAACGAGGCAGAGTATTGCGCAGGAAAAATTAAGAACAGCTTCAACATATTTTGTATAGGGAATCACACTAATAAATTTATAGCGGGTCAACAGATTCATCATTGTTGCAATGAATAAAACTAAGGCTCCGCTCAGATACATTATTCTTGCTGCTGTAAATTTTTTCATAGTGTAAAATATATCATAATTGGGAGTAAGAAAATAGTGCAAAATCAGTATTGTATAGACTATTTCTCAGAAATTCATTATTTTATATGGTATAAAATCTTAATCTAATTTTTAGGAGATATAAAATGGCAGATGTAAGAGTTGCTATTAATGGTTTCGGCCGTATCGGTCGTTTGGCTTTCCGTCAGATGTTTGACGCAAAAGGATATGAAGTAGTTGCAATCAACGATTTGACAAGCCCAAAAATGCTTGCTCACCTTTTGAAGTATGATACAGCACAGGGTGGTTTCTGTGGTAAGATTGGTGAAGGAAAGCACACAGTATCTGCTACTGATGATTCTATCATCGTAGACGGAAAAGAAATCAAGATTTATGCAGAGAAAGACGCTGCTAACTGTCCATGGGCAGCTAACAAGGTAGACGTTGTTCTCGAGTGTACAGGTTTCTACACATCTAAGGATAAGGCTCAGGCTCACATCACTGCTGGTGCCCGCAAGGTAGTAATTTCAGCTCCTGCTGGAAACGACCTTCCAACAATCGTTTACAATGTAAACCACAAAACTTTGACAAAGAACGACAACATCATTTCTGCAGCTTCTTGTACAACTAACTGTCTCGCTCCTATGGCTAAGGCTCTTAATGATGCATACCCAATCCAGTCTGGTATCATGTCTACAATCCACGCTTACACTGGTGATCAGATGATTCTTGATGGTCCACAGCGCAAGGGTGACCTCCGCCGTTCACGTGCCGGAGCTCAGAACATCGTTCCAAACTCAACAGGTGCTGCTAAGGCTATCGGTCTTGTAATTCCTGAATTGAACGGAAAATTGATTGGTTCTGCTCAGCGTGTTCCAACACCTACAGGATCTACAACTCTTCTTTTCGCTGTAGTTAAGGGTAAGGACATCACTAAGGAATCTATCAACGCTGCTATGAAGGCTGCTGCTACAGAATCTTTCGGATACAACGAAGACGAAATCGTATCTAGCGATATCATCGGTATGCGCTATGGTTCACTCTTCGATGCTACTCAGACTATGGTATCTAAGATTGATGACGATACATATCAGGTAGAAGTTGTTTCTTGGTATGATAATGAAAACAGCTACACATCTCAGATGGTACGTACTATTAAGTACTTCAGCGAGAACTGCTAGTTTTCAGTTATACTGATACAAAAAAAGGGCTCCATGTGGAGTCCTTTTTTTATATCCGTAGCTGTTTTCATTATCATTTTATCCTACTGTCGCAATTTTGCTGTGCAAAATCGCTCCGTGCGGCTCTGCCAGCATCGCCGCATGGTATGATAATGAAAACAGCTACACATCTCAGACATTTTCGGTAAAAAGGTTGCGAGTGACGCAGCAACCGCCGAAAATGCCGAGCGCCCCTGCGCGAAGGGGTACGTACTATTAAGTACTTCAGCGAGAACAGCTAATTAATTTATAGTATTCTATGAGATACAAAGAGCTCCTGATGATTTCGGGAGCTTTTTTTTATTTGTTTTCTTAAATAAAAAATCGTGGTAGAATAATAAAATAATAATCTTGGATTTATGGGGTAGTTTATGGATTTTGTCTGGATTATTGAAATAGATTCCTTTTGTGCTGTAATAATGGGGATTCTTCTCTACAGTCTTTTTAAGAATTACGACAGGCAGACAAAGCAGCGTTATTATATGAGGGCAATAATTGCCGGAATAATTTCTTTTTTATGCGATGTAAACTGGGGACTGATTGAGGGTGGTTTTATTCCAGAGCCACCTGCCGCTAATTTTTTGACAAATGCACTTTATGAACTTTCTTCTGTCATGATGGGCTATTACTGGCTTTGTTATGTTGAAACAGCCTTGGATACAAAATTTATTAAATCAAAATATATTAAGTATGTTGCTACAATACCTGTAATAATAGTTATGATCGGAGTAATTGCTTCTATATATCATGGTTCTTTCTTTTATATAGATGACAATAATGTTTACCATCGTGGACCTTACGTTTTGATTCATGTTGCAATGTGTCATTTATATACGGTTGTCACTTCTGTTCATGCTTTTATTAAATCACTCCGATGTAAGGTTTTTCTTAAGGCAAAAGAATATAGAATTCTTTCTATGTTCCTTCTTTTTCCTTTAATTATAGGTATTATTCAGATTCTAATACCAAGTATTCCAACTGTAAGTATTGGAGTTACTCTTGCCTTTCTTTTTGTTTATATTGATTTGCAGAATCTCTTGATTTCGGTAGATACTCTTACCGGTCTGAATAATAGAAATCAGTTGATGAGATATTTAAATGCCAGAATGAAGAGTGAAGGGGATAAAAGCCGGCTGTATGTTTTTATGCTTGATGTAAACAAATTCAAGAAGATTAATGATTCTTACGGACATGTTGAAGGTGATATGGCAATTGTTCGCTGTGCTAATGCTTTAAGAAATGCAAATGAAAATAGTAAAAACTTTATTGGTCGTTTTGGTGGAGATGAGTTTATTATTATTGCTGAACTTAATCATGAGGAAGAAGCGGAAAGGCTTTGTAGTGATGTTAGACAGGCTTTGATAGCTGAATGTGTAAGAGATGGAATCGTGTATGATCTTTCTTTCAGTTTTGGATATGTAAAATATGATAAGAGTTATAAAAATATGCAGGCATTTATAGCGGCGGCAGATGAAAAATTGTATGAAGCAAAACTGCGCCGCGGAAAAAAAGTATTGCCGGCATAAAAACTACCGGCAAAGACTATTTAGTCTAATAAAGAGAGAATTGCTTCTTTTGGCTGAACACCAACTGATGATTTGTGGAGCTGTCCACCTTTAAAGCTTACTACAAAAGGAATGCTCATAACTCCGTATTGCTGTGCCAGATCTGGTTCATCATCTACGTTTACTTTGCATACTTTAATATCAGGATTTTCTTCTGCAATCTCACTGATTACAGGTCCCAGCATACGGCAAGGACCACACCAGGTTGCCCAGAAATCTACGATAACCGGTTTGTCCGATTCCAATACTTCACTCTTAAAATTTGCGCTTGTGATATTTAATTCTGCCATAATGTTTACCTCCTGAATGAATATCTGTTTTAACTTATATTCATTGTGTACAATCTAAATATAATCATTTATGCCGTATTTGTCAAGTAAATTGTGTACAATTAAATAAAAATCAATATAGTTTTGGAACATTTCGTGAATGCAAGTTTGATGTACGCGAGCAGGAGAGAAACCCAATTAAATAAAAGTCAATATAGTTTTTAATTACGTTGATTTTGAAAAATAAATCCACGCGAGCGAAAACGACCAGAAATTTAAATTAATATCAATATAGTTTTGAAATATTACGTGAATGCAAGTTTGATGTACGCGAGCAGAAGAGGAACCCAAACTGCATCATCCCCGCAGTTTGGGTTCAACTCCTGCGGAAGTACATCAAACTTGTAAGATTTCGATATTTTTTTCAAAACTATATTGACATTTATTTAATAACCTAGTAAACCTATAGGTATATTAAACAACACAAGGAGAACTTAATATGAAAAAAATCATTGCAATTACTGCTGCTGTTCTTGCAACTACAACACTTTTTCTGACTGGTTGTAATGGAAAAAAGGCTAAGGTTATTACTGTTGGAGCTACTCCAGAGCCACATGCTGAAATGCTCAATCTTATTGTAGATGATCTGGCAAAACAGGGATATACTCTCAAGGTTCGTGAGTTTACTGATTATGTAACACCTAATGAAGCTGTTGAATCTGGAGAAATTGATGCAAACTTCTTCCAGCACATTCCTTATATGGATTCTTTCAATGTAGAACGTGGATATCATCTTGTAAACGTTGCAGGAATTCACGTTGAACCACTTGCATTGTATTCAAAGAAATACAACTCTCTCAATGATCTTCCTGATGGAGCAACAATTGCAATTCCAAATGACCCTACAAATGAAGGTCGTGCACTTTTGCTTTTGCAGTCTGCAGGTTTGATTACTCTTGATTCTTCTGCTGGTCTTACAGCAATGACAACTGATATTACAAGCAATTCAAAGAAATTGAAGTTCCAGGAAATTGAAGCTGCATCTTTGCCACGTGTTTTGAGTGATGTTGATGCTGCTGTAATTAATGGAAACTATGCAATTCCTGCAGGACTTACTGCTTCAAAAGATGGTCTTGTTGTAGAAGGTGCTGATTCTCCATATGTAAACATTCTTACTGTAAAAGATGGCCGCCAGAACGATGAAGGAATTAAGGCTGTTGCTAATGCATTGAGAAGTCAGAAAGTAAAAGATTTTGTTGCAAACAAATATCCAAATGGTGAAGTTGTTGTAGTATTCTAATTATACGGTGGTTGAGTGCCCGAAGGGTGTATCGAAACCACCAGCGTAAATGCCCTGTGAACAGATTCAGTCTTGCCACAGGGCTTTCTTTTTTCTATCATATCAGTATGTCCTTAATATCAGATTCCAAAAAATACTGGCCGCTGCTGCTTGCAGATGGCTTTTATTATTTATTCACCGGACTTTCTGCTGCAGTAATCAATAAAGAAGTTTATGCAATTTTGTCTCCACGCCTTATTTCCCTGCAAAGTATAATTGGCTGGGGCGGGGGAGTTCTGCTTGGTTTTATGTGGTCTAAGTGGAACAAAAGACTGCTCCCTTTGATGTTGCCATTTTTTGCACTTCAGGCTGTGGCAAGCATTTTATATTTCATCTACTCCGAAGCAACGCTCAATATGTTCATTTTCTGGGTGATCAGCATGGGAATGTACATTTTCTTTGGTGGAATCAGCGACAAGATTTTTGAAGGTGCAAAAGCCTGGTTTTTCAAAAAGAGCGAAGATCGGGCTTCTTATGATAACCTCATAGATATGACCGGAAGCATTGCAGGCTTTGCGGGCTATTTCCTTGCCATGCTTTATGTGCCGTCCCTACGTATGGCGATTTTCTTTAATTTTATTGCAACTTTTTTCTGGTGTACAGGAATTATCTGGTATACTTTGCGCCATAAAAAAGAACTTAGTGATTAATCTGGTTTTATAAAAACTGTGTTATAATAAAATTATGGCTGGACATAAAACTACGCACACACAGCTGGAAAGATTCCGACTCATCGACAGGCTTTTTGCTGATGGTGAGGTTATTCCTTTTGAAAAAATTCTTGATTATTTAAGAACAGAGCTGCGTGATTCACTTCTTTCTGAAAGTTCTTTGCGCCGGGACTTTCGTTATATGAAAAACGAGCTTGGAGCACCGCTTGCTTATGATAAAAAACTGCATGGCTGGTATTATGCAAAACCTTTCAAGCTGCCGGCAGAAGGTTTCAGTGATGATGAAATTCTTTATCTGAAGCTGATAAGGAGACTGGTTGGGCAGAATTCAAATGATGATTTTCTGTATAAATCCTTTGATAAATTGCTGGAAAAAATTACACCGGAAATTACTAATGATCAACATGAGATCCCGAAACAAGTTCGGGGTGACGGTGATATCACAGACTCCATAAGTCATTCTGACGACACACGTCATACTGACGTCACTCGTCATGCTGAACTTGTTTCAGCATCTCTTTCTAACCGCTTTTACATTGCCCCTCGTCCAAAGCCGCTGATTGATGATGACGT
>CAKUWD010000103.1 GCA_934699065.1 uncultured Treponema sp. | reverse complement strand
CCCATAGCCCTATCAGCCAGAGGCCGGTAAAGCCCTCGTCCCGGAGCTTATCAAGCTCGCTATCTGGAATCTGATCCAGGCGGGTAATAGGGTAGCCGTACTGCTTGGTAAGCTGATCCAGCCATACAAGAACTGTCTTGGCAATCAAAATAACCTTTGGCATCCACTCGCTGTCGGCAGAAAAGCGCTCATACTCGTTCATCAGGTTTTCAAAGCTGTAAGGCTGCATATCAGGAAGATCGCCGCCGCCAAAGCCATGCCAGGCAGCCTTTTCTTCTTCGGAAATTGTATCCATGCCGGCAAGAATGCGCTTGAGCCATTCGCCCAAGAAGGTGTCCCAGTATTTCTGCAGATATTCAAGCTGACCGCGAAGACTGTCAGGCGCATAAACCTGAGGCTCACGGAGCAGCGTAATCAAATCATGATTGAAAGGTCCAAAGACCGGCTGGCCGGCTGCATATTTCTGAATAGACTTCCAGCTCTTTGCGTACAACTTGTTTTTTGCCAGCTCCTTGTCGGAAAACATAATCATAAAAGGCTCAAAAGCCTTATTCTCATTTGCAAGGTGAAGCAGAATCAGCTCTTCAAGAGTCTGGGCGCGGTTAGTTCGTGTAACGCCGGTACCTGCATCCAGCTCTGTGGCGGTAAGGTATTCTTCTGGTCTGATTTTTTCCTTATAAACTGCAACCGGCGGAAACTCACTGATAAAATCCAGCAGCAACCCGTCCACCTCAGCACGGCCAAACTCCTTGTCCAGCGTTGTCAGCAGGTCGTCCATGAAAGTCAGCACTTTGTCGCGGCGGTAAAGCATACACACATAATGAAGAATCTCATCAATCAGCCCCATAGCGTTGAGCTTGCCAGCCGACAATTTCTTATTCTCCTCGCCACGGCTCTCAAATACATTGTTAATCAAAAGCTGAAAGGCGCGCACATTCCGCATATTTGCGAAAACCACGTTTCCGCTCGAAGCAAAAAGTCCGCCGTCAAAATTACAAAGGTCTCGTATTTTCTTTGATATATGAAATTCGTTGTGTGAAATCTTCATTATGTACTCCACTTTTTAGATTTTATGTGTAATCATATTATTATACCATGACTTCTGTTTTTTTGCTAAAATCTTTTGATATTCTAATAATGCATCTTCTCTTGTATTAAATTAGAAAATTTGTATAATGTCATGCAACTAGGGGAGCTTGGTAAAAACCTTGCTGAGAGTAGACTGTGTGTCTTGACCCATAACCTGATTTGGATAATGCCAACGTAGGGAAACAGTTTCTGTCCGTTTTTCGGCAAACAGCATTTTATTCAAACAGGCAACTTTATTAAAAAAAGAGGCTTGTTATGTTCTCAAAAATCTTATCTAACGTGCGGGAAAAATGCCCGCTTATTCACAACATTACAAATTATGTAACAGTAAACGATGTTGCAAACATTCTTCTTGCTTGCGGCGGAAGTCCTATCATGAGTGATGATGAGGGCGAAGTTGAAGAAATCACTGCAATTTGTGGTGGTCTTAACATCAACATTGGTACACTGAATAAAAATACTATTCCTTCAATGTTCCTTGCAGGAAAAAAAGCAAACGAACTTGGACATAAAGTTCTGCTTGATCCGGTTGGAGCAGGAGCTTCTGCTTTGCGAACGAATACCGCTCTGGACCTGCTTAAGAAAGTAAAGTTTGATGTAATTCGCGGAAACATTTCTGAAATAAAATCTCTTGCTGTTGGAAGCGGCACTACAAAGGGGGTTGATGCAGATGTAAGCGATGCAGTAACAGAAGAGAATCTTGATAAATCAATTGCTTTTGCAAAAGAATTTGCAGCAAAGACAAAATCTGTTATCGCAATTACTGGAGCCATCGACTTGGTTTGTGATTCAGAAAAATGCTATGTAATCAGAAACGGTCGCGCAGAAATGGGAAAAATCACCGGAACCGGCTGCCAGCTTAGTGGAATGACAGCTGCCTTTATTACCGCAAATCCAGACAATATTCTTGAAGCAACTGCTGCTGCCGTATGTGCTATGGGCCTTGCAGGTCAGCTTGCCTGGAAAAAAATGCAGGACGGAGACGGTAACTCAACTTACAGAAACAGAATCATCGACGCTATTTACAACATGACTGGCAAAGAACTCGAAGAAGGCGCAATCTATGAGATCAGATAATTTTGCTCTTCGCTCTGCGCTCCTGCTTTATGCTGTTACAGACCGTCACTGGACTGGAGAAAAGAATCTTTTTGAACAGACTCGGGATGCCTTAAATGGCGGCGCAACAATGGTTCAGATTCGTGAAAAAGATTTGGACGAAGCTGATTTTGAAAAAGAAGCACTTGAACTTAAAAATCTCTGCAAGGAATTTCATGTTCCTTTTATCGTGAACGACAATGTTGCACTTGCAAAAAAAATAGAGGCAGACGGCGTTCATGTGGGGCAGGATGATATGAATGCTCTTGAGGTTCGTAAAATTCTTGGCCCGGATAAAATTGTTGGAGTTAGTGCTCAGACTGTGGAAGAAGCTCTTCTTGCTGAAAAAGAAGGAGCTGATTATCTTGGTGTTGGAGCTGTCTTCCCGACTGGAAGTAAATCCGATGCGATTGATGTTCCGCACGAGACTCTAAAAGCAATTTGCTCTGCTGTAAAGATTCCTGTTGTTGCAATAGGCGGAATTACAAAAGATAATCTTTGCCAGTTAAAGGGTAGTGGAATTGCAGGCATTTCTGTAATCAGTGCTCTTTATGCTCAAAAAGATATCAAAGCCGCTGCAGAAGAACTGGTAAAAAGAACTCGGGAAATTATAGATTAATTACGGGAAAGAAATGAAAAAAATTACTGCTGCCATTTTTGATCTGGACGGAACTCTTTTAGATTCCATGCCTATGTGGATGACTTGTGCTGAACGATACATTTCATCTTTAGGCATGGAAGCAGAAGCTGCACTTGGGGAAAAACTTTTTTCAATGAATATGAAAGAGGGAGCTGATTATTTAAGGAATAATTATAAGCTGATTTTTTCTGATGAAGAAATATTTTCCGGTATTAATTCCATTCTTGCTAAAGCTTATAAAGAAGAAGTTCAGTTTAAAGATGGAGCGGAAGCTTTTCTTTCTAAGCTGAAAATCTCTGGAACAAAAATTGCACTCTGTACAAACACAGACAGAGTTTTGTTTTCTCCGGCATTAAAGCGTCTTGATGCAGAAAAGTACTTTGACTTTATTTTTACTACAAGTGAAATGGGAATGAGTAAGCAGCATGAAGAAACTTTTTTGTCGGTGTGCGATGCACTGGGAACTACAAAAGAAGAAACCTGGGTTTTTGAAGATGCTCTATATTCAATAAAAACAGCATTCCAGGCAGGCCTAAAAGCCTGCGGAATTTATGATGAGACTTCAAATTCTGATATCGCACAAATCAGGAACTTCAGTACCGTGTACTGTAAAAATTACGAAGAAGTGCAAAAGTATTTCTTCGGATAAAAAAGAAAAATCTTCTTGAGGGCACCGCCTGAAGATTTAACACCGCCCGCTCTGACCGGTGGGCTTACACAGAGGTAATTTATGAAAACCGCATTAACAATCGCAGGAAGCGATTCAAGCGGAGGCGCCGGAATTCAAGCTGACATCAAGACCATGACCTGTAATGGCGTTTTCGCCATGAGTGCAATCACGGCTTTGACGGCACAGAATACCACCGGCGTAACCGCAATTATGGAAGTGGAGCCTGAATTCCTTAAAGAAGAAATTAAGGCTGTAGTAACAGATATTTTTCCGGATGCAGTAAAAACCGGAATGGTTTCATCTACTCCACTTATTAAAGTTATTTCAGATTCAATTAAAGAGTATGGCTTAAAAAATCTTGTAGTTGATCCTGTTATGGTAGCAACCAGCGGAGCAAAACTTATAAGCGACGAAGCCATTGAAACTCTCAAAAAAGAACTTCTTCCTTTAGCCACTGTAATTACTCCAAATATTCCAGAAGCAGAAGTTTTGTTTGGAAGAAAAATCACAAACGAAAAAGAAATGGAAGAAGCCGCAAAAAAAATCCATGAGGACTATGGTTGTGCAGTTTTGCTTAAGGGCGGACACAGCTTAAATGATGCAAACGATTTTCTGTATCCGGGAAATGAGGATAGCAAAAGTGAGGAAGGCATCTGGTTTTATGGAAAGAAAATAAACAACCCTAATACTCACGGAACGGGTTGTACTCTTTCTTCGGCAATCGCTTCAAATCTTGCAAAGGGCTTTACTCTTGCAGAATCCGTTAAAAATGCAAAGGACTATATAAGCGGTGCTCTTGAAGCCATGCTGGACTTAGGAAAAGGTTCAGGCCCACTTGCACACAACTGGAATATTAAATAGGAAGTATTATTTATGAAAGATAATGGAATAAAAGAAACAAAAAAAGGAACAAGTATTTTATCAAATTCAATTATATGGTTTGGAGCCGGAGTTTCCATTGCTGAAATTCTTACTGGAACTTATTTTGCTCCACTCGGTTTTGCAAAGGGAATTCTTGCAATTTTAATCGGACACGTAATCGGCTGCAGCCTTTTGTTTTTTGCCGGATATATTGGAGCTCTTTCAAAAAAATCTGCAATGGACTCTACTGCACTTAGCTTTGGAAAAATTGGTGCCAAAATCTTTGCATTGTTTAATGTAATTCAGCTGGTTGGCTGGACAGGCATAATGATTTACGATGCATCTCTTTCTTTAAATGAAATATTTTCAACTCAAAAATGGGTATGGGCTGTAATTACCGGACTTCTTATAATTTTGTGGGTTATTGCCGGAATTACAAATATCGGTAAATTTTCTTTTGGTGTAATGATTGCACTTTTTGTACTTACCATCGTGATGTGCAAGGTTGTATTCTTTGGAGGAAACAGTTCTGTATCAGCTGAATTCCAGGAAGCCCTCTCGTTTGGACAGGCAATTGAACTTGCTGTTGCCATGCCACTTTCCTGGCTTCCATTAATCAGCGATTACACAAAAGAAGCTGAAAAACCATTTGCCGCAACTTTTGCTTCAAGCGTAACTTACTTTTTTGTTTCCTGCTGGATGTACATAATCGGAATGGGCCTTGCAATTCTTACTTCTGAAAGTGACATTGCAAAAATCATGACAGCTGCCGGACTTGGAAAAATTGCTCTTGTAATCATAATTTTATCTACAGTTACAACAACCTTCCTTGATGCCTGGAGTGCTGCTATTTCCTTTAAGACGATTTTTGAAAAAGCTCCTGAAAAAATTACTGCAATTATCGTAACTGTAATTGGTACACTTGCTGCAGTTTTATTTCCAATGGATAACATTACAGATTTTCTTTATCTGATTGGTTCAATTTTTGCACCGATGATAGCAATCCTTCTCGCTGATTATTTTATCCTCAAAAGTGATTTTTCTGAGAAAAAATTAAAAGTCTCAAGAGTTATTATCTGGCTGATTGGTTTTGTAATTTACAGACTTTTAATGCAGACAGATTTGATTACCGGCTGCACAATTCCTGATATGTTTATAACCTTTGCATTAACTGCTATAATGGGTTTGATTGAAAATCAGAGGAAATAATTTTATGGAAAACGAGGTCAAAATTACTTACCGAAAACTGACAGAGGCCGATCTGACGACCTTTATCCAGATGCGTATTACTCAACTGCGCGAAGAAGGTGCAAAAGAGGATTTTGACCTTGTGCCGGCCCTTAAAGATTATTACAAGCGCCACCTTGCAGACGGCACTTTTGTATCCTGGCTGGCTCTGGACGGAGACAAAATTATCGGTACCAGCGGAATGTCTTTTGTTGAAAAGCCACCATATTTTGGCTGCCCGTCTGGAAGAATTGGACTTCTTTCCAGCATGTTTACAAATCCTGATTACCGTCGTAAGGGTATTGCAAAAGAACTTCTTCACCGGGTTGTGGAAGAAGCCCGTGCTTACGGTTGTGGTGCCGTTCAAATTACTGCTTCAGATATGGGCGTAAAGCTTTATACCGCATACGGCTTTGTTCACAACGGAAATTTTATGCAGTATAAGCTGTAGGTCCCAATAGTCTTAATTACTGCCAGCTGATAAGCTCGCTGTTCGGGCGGCAATTTTCGTGGCCTGGGGCGGGCTTTGCATCTTCTGCAGGATAGCCCATAACAAGCAGGGCTGTGGATTCAAGATTATCAGGAAGGTTGAACTTTTCTTTCAAGACTTCAGGACGGTAGTGCATAACCCAGCAGGAACCGATTCCAAGGTTAGCCGCTTCGAGCATCATGTGAGTTGTAACAATGCTGGCGTCAATGTCGCCGCTGAGCTTTCCGTCGTAAGGACGTTTCCAGCATTCATCTTTGTTATAACTGATTATAAAAACAAGAGGTGCATCAAAATGGCAGCGGGTACATTCCTTGATTTTTGCAATACCGTCATCACTTTCTACAACAATAATTCTTTGTGGCTGATTATTACAACCGGTCGGAGCAAGCATTCCAGCCTTCAGAATCTTTTCGATAATATCCTTAGGAATCTTCTTATCCAAAAACTTACGAACCGAATATCGAGCCTTTGCTAAATCCAAAAAATCTGTGTATGCCATGTGGGTCTCCTTGTGTATGGTAATAATAGCATGGTTGGTGATATAATCCAAGGTGAGGAAACCCATGCCCGACTTTAATTTAGACAGATTCAAAAAAGCGCAGACAAGTGATTATGCAACAGCGCTGTCAGAAATCAAAAACGGCCGCAAAGAAAGCCACTGGATGTGGTACATCTTCCCACAACTCAAGGGGCTGGGCTTTAGTTACACCGCCGAATTCTACGGAATTGACGGACTCGCCGAGGCAAAGGCTTATATTGCAGACGACCTTTTGAGGGGCCGTCTTGTAGAGATTTCCGAGGCACTTTTGAATGTGCCTTCTTTCGACGCCCGCGAAGTTATGGGCTATCCTGATGATTTGAAATTAAAATCCTGTATGACTCTTTTTATGGTGGCGGCTCCGGAAATTGATGTATTCGGGAAAGTGCTGGAGAAGTTCTTCGGTGGCGAGAGGGATTTGAAGACTATAGATGCAATATCTTAATCCAGTTGCACTTAGATTTGTGAGTTTTATTTGATAGTGAATAATTGGGAAGTATGTGTTATAATATTATAAATTTCGAAAAGGAGGTTCTTTTATGACAATGACAGAAGTTTCTATCAGTGTTCCTCAGATGATGGCTGAGTATACAGTTTCAAATGATGAGAAATCAAATCTTATACGTAATGCAATGATTCTGTTTCCATATATTCAGAATGATACAATTTCTCATGGTAAAGCAGCACAGATTCTTGGAATTCATAAAATGGATTTAATCGCATTGTATAGCAATCTTGGGCTTCCATATCTTGATCAGACAAGTGATGAATTAGAAAGCGATGTTGCAGTTTTAAAAGAACTCCGGAGAAAGGCTGTATGATAGTTGTATCAGATACAACTCCGATTATTTCTCTAATCAAAATTAACCGTCTCGATTTGCTTGAAAAGTTATTTCAAGAAGTTTTAATTCCTGATGCGGTTTATCGAGAGCTTACAACAAATCAAAGCTTTTCCGCTGAAGCTGAAGAAGTAAAGAAAGCTAAATTCTTAAAAATTTCACCAGTACAGAATAAACAATCGATTCAGATTTTGCAGGCAGTAAGCGGTATGGATGATGGTGAAAGTGAAGCAATAGTTCTTGCTGGTTAAAAACAATCTGATGTATTAATTATAGATGAACGTAGAGGCAGAAAGGTTGCTCAACAGTTAGGAATTACAATTACTGGAACTGTAGGTATTTTAGTACAAGCCAATGATGAAGGTATGCTTTCAAAAGCTGATGCTAAAACATGTCTGAATTTCTTGAAGCAAAGTAATATCCGATTAAGTGAGAACCTGATTCAAGACGCCTTGGATATGATGAAATAGGGAAACAGATTTCATATTAACTATTCTTCAAAATTTTCCGGGCTGCATCAGCAACTCGTTTCTTCAGTTCTGGCGGATTCAAAACCTTTGCCCCACCAGTAAACGACATAACCCATGCGACAACCTGGCCTAGCTGATTTGTTTCGAAAGAAAGATAAACAGAACCGTCTTTGTTTTCTTTTATGGTCTGGCCCTTATGCCAGGTTCTTTCCATTACATATGTCTTCAGGCCTTTTACAAACTCAATTTCAACTTTAAACTTTTCACCGCTGTTGCCCCATGCTCCCATTTGTACATCGATATGCTGCTCAAGTTTGAAATCTTTTGGAATTGAAAACTTGTCATTTGTGATTTTGCAGTTACGGATTCGAGGCATAGCATAAAGACGGATAGATTCAGCGTGATATGAATATCCCAGAACATACCAGCTTCCTTTTTGACAAATCATGTGGTATGGATCAAAACGACGGATTTCATAATCTTTATTTTGAGCAGTTTTATATTCCATCTCCAGAGTCTTGTGCATCTTAGTGGCTTTCAGAACATTTTCAAAAACGCCATCTTCCAATTTTGTAATCGGATCAGAAATAAAATGCACTTCGTTGTTAATCAGAGCGGAGTCCACAGTAATACTGTCGGGTAGCATCATAACCAGTTTATTAATCAGGTCAAGATAGGTCTTTTCCATAGGAGTATTTTTATATTGTTCGAGAAGGGGGAGAATAGTGGAAAGAGTCAGCAGTTCACCTTCATTCAGCATAACCTGATTCAGAGAGTAAGTTGGGTCAGTATAATAATAACCGTTTTTCTGGTAATCAAATGCTATAGGTGCATTATATTCATCACGAAGAATATCTATATAACGTCCAAAAGTACTGCGACTAAAATCGGTTCTTAACAACTTATTAAGTTTATTGGCATTAGGATACTCGCCATTTCTTATAGATTGTTCAATTTGAAAAATATACCGCAGCATGTGTGTGGGATTACGTGAACCTGTTGATTTTATCTTCTGTGCCATAAAAAATTCCTGACAAAATTATATCACACTTTTTTTAAGGTGCGCCACTATTTGCGACACCCCTTGTTTTATAATTTATATCAGGATAGAGAGAAAGGAGGTTTCTATGTTAAATGATTACCAATTATCGATGATTGAGTCCAAAATTAATTATTACTTTAAAAACAAAAAACTACTCCAGCAGGCCTTTACAAGAAAAAGTTATGCAGCTGCTCACTGTTGTGAAGATAATGAAGTTCTTGAATTCTTTGGAGATAGAATTCTTGACTATGCAGTTATTAAAGATATGTATGATCGCTTTGGAAGAATCAATATTCAAAACGAATTTTATTCTGAAAAGGCTTTAGGTGAATTATCTAAAATAGATGCTGATATTATAAAGAATTCGAATTTGGCTGAACAAATTAACTATAAGGGATTAAAAAAATACTTGCAGGTTAATAATAAATCAGAGAGAAAAAACATGAAAAATAAAGCTGACTTATTCGAAGCAATCCTTGGTGCAGTCGCAATAGATTCCGGTTGGGATGTTTCAGCAATCTTAAACGTATATCGTTCAATGATTGCTACATACGGAAAAGCGAAACATATGTTTCTTCCTCTTAAAGATAACTATATTGATACATTTGAAACTCTAGTCTGGAAATATCAAATATTTAAAACTGAAAATATTATTGTAAAAGATGATGAAATCTTTTTATGTAAATTTGTAATGATTATTAATGGCAAAGCTTGTGATATTAAAGGACGTGGAAAATACGAGAATGAAGCAATTTCTGCAGCTTATGAAATAGCTTCTAAATTGATATATCTCGTTATAGAAAAACAACTCATAGAAAATGATACTTATACAAATCAGCTTTATTTATTGTATAACTTTGGCTTTATTTCAGAACCACAATTTCATTTTGAATATTTTCCTAAAAACGCAAATAACATTCAGGAATTATGGCGTTGCTATTTAAGCTTTCCGGAAAGTGAAAACGAATTGATGACTGAAGAGATACATATGGCTGATGCAAGAGAACAGGCTTCTTATGCAATGTTATGCGAAGTTCTTGAAATTGACTCTGAACAAAATGAAACCGAAGAATCAGAAATTAATCAGAATTATATTGCTGTAAATCCAGAAACAATAATTCGCGGCCAGGGCCTGCTAAAACACATCTTATCAATG
>CAKUWD010000102.1 GCA_934699065.1 uncultured Treponema sp. | reverse complement strand
GTATAAATCAAAACAGGGCGGAAACGGCGGAAACAGACCAGATGCAAAACTGCTTGCAACAGATGCTTATGGTACGGTCTATCCCGTCTTAATTGAATACAAAGGTTATCGCGATAAGCTGGTAAAAAAAGACGAAAACGGCAATGTCGCACTCAAGACGGCTGATAACAAAGATGACTTTAAGAGCATAAACAGCTATGCAGTGAATGGTGCAATTCATTATGCAAATGCTCTTTTACAATACACCGATTACGAAGACATCATCTCAATCGGCGTTACGGGTTACAAGGACGAGTGCGGAAAACTACAGAGTGAAATCGGCGTTTATTATGTTTCGGGAAAAAACTTCGGCTATGGACAGGAAGTGGCGAAATACAGTGATTTGTCATTCCTCAAAAAAGAGAACTTCGACTCATTCATCGAAAAAGTAAAGACGCTGAACCTTTCGGAAGAAGAGAAAACAAAAAGTAAAGAAAAACGCGAGGCAGAAATCGCTTCAAGCCTTGTAAAGCTCAACAACGACATTTACAAAAACGAATCAGGACTTGGAGAAAGCGCACGCATTTATCTTGTTGCCGCTTCAATCATCGCAAACCTCGGCATTAAGGGCGACAATCCAGTAAAACCTCTCGAAAAATCTGACCTTAAATGTAGTGCAGAAAAAGGCGAGCGTGACGGCGACATAATGCTTCGCAAAATCAATGCCTTTTTGAGTGCAAAGAACGTTCCCGAAGATAAAAAGAACCTCATCATTCAAACATTCAGCGAAGGACTTTTGACAAACGAGAACATCAACAAGCCAATAAACGGCGAAAGCCAGCTAAAACGCGTGTTTTCAAAAGTTATTGATGACTTGGGCCTTTATTACAAAATCGGGCTCACAACAGACTTTACAGGAAAGCTCTTTAACGAGATGTACAACTGGCTGGGCTTTTCACAAGACAAACTCAACGATGTTGTCCTTACTCCGTCTTATGTGGCTTCATTCTTGGCTCGGCTTGCCCGCGTCAACAAAGACAGCTATGTCTGGGATTTTGCAACAGGTTCGGCAGGACTTCTTGTTGCGGCTATGAACATTATGATTGACGACGCAAAGAAGAGTATTCAAAGCCCTGAAGAGTTTAAGAAAAAAGAAGCGTATATCAAGGCGAATCAACTTTTGGGCTTGGAAATCTTACCGTCTATCTATATGCTTGCTATCCTCAATATGATTTTGATGGGCGACGGCTCTTCAAACATCTTGAACAAAAACTCTCTGACCGACTTCAACGGTAATTACGGCTTTGTTCGAACGAGCGAGAAATTCCCTGCGACTGCGTTTGTTTTGAATCCGCCTTATTCTGCGAGCGGTAACGGAATGGTCTTTGTTGAAAAGGCTCTTTCTATGATGGACAAAGGATATGCAGCAATCATCATTCAGAACAGCGCGGGAAGCGGAAAAGCGGCAGAATACAACAAGCGCATTTTGAAGCACTCAACGCTTCTTGCTTCCATCAAAATGCCGATTGATTTGTTCGTGGGAAAATCGAGTGTGCAGACGAATGTGTATGTCTTCCGTGTGGGCGAGCCACATCAAAACGATGAGCTTGTAAAATTCATAGACTTCTCAAACGACGGCTACACAAGAACTAACCGTAAAAAAGCCAGCATAAATTTGCGTGACACCGACAGGGCAAAAGAACGCTATGACGAAGTTGTGAACCTTGTGAGATTTGGAAAAAGCAAACTCAATATTTTTACAGAAAAAGAATACTATGAAAGCACGATAGATGCAGAAAACGGGGCGGACTGGAATCAGAGCGCACCAGTGGACACAAAACCAACTTTGCAGGATTTTAAGAAAACCGTGGCGGATTATCTTGCGTGGGAAGTTAGTAACCTTTTGAAAAATCAAGCAAACGGAACAGACGGAGAAGTCGGAGAAAAGAGCCTGGGAAAATAGATGCCCCGCTTGGCGAAAAATTACAGGCGGTCAAGTGGGGCGAATACAGGCTTGGCGATTTGTTTGAAGCACAAACAGGTGATGTAGATTTACAGCAAAAAGATTGCAATGACAAAGGCGAATACTTAGTTAATTCAGGTTTGGATAATTGCGGAATTAAAGGAAGAACGGACCGCCCCGCTAAGGTGTTCCCAGCAAACACGATAACTGTAGATTTTTGGGGAAATGCTTTCTATCGCAATTTCAAATATAAAATGGCGACCCACAATCATGTATTTTCACTTTCGGGAAAGGTTATAAAAAATGAGAGTGTCGGTATTTTTATTGCCACACAGTTCTCTTACATGAGGAAACTATTTTCATTTGATTACATGGGAACATGGAACAAAATAAAAGAACTAAAAATACTCCTTCCCACCACCTCAAACAACGAAATCGACTTTGATTTTATGGAGAGCTTTATACGCGAACTCGAAGAGGAGCGTATACGCGAACTTTCCGCTTACCTGACGGTAAGCGGACTTGCCGACGCTACGCTTACGGCAAATGAGCGCTACGCGCTCGAATGTTTTGATAAACTGGAATGGAAAGAATTCAGAATGGGTGATTTGTTCGATAGGGTATCGACTGCAAAACTGCCTTATAAAGCGGCCAATTTGCCGAAAGAGCCTACCGCAGAAAATCCGCTTCCGTGCCTTACTTCAAGTTTCATGAATCAAGGCTTGAATTATTATGTGCCAAAAGAAAAGGCAACGGTGTTGAAAGATGTGATTTCTATTCCGTCAAATAGCGATGTTTACAGGGCTTATTATCAATCTCACGATTTCACGGTTCTGTCTGACGCTTATGCAGTTCGCTGGAACTGGAATGACAAAGAAATTTCAGCTCAGCAATATTTGTTTATGGTTGCGTGCATAAATCAGGTTACGGACTTGCCGATTTATTCATATAAAAACAAGCTCGGCGGTTGGAATGTCGTGCAGAATAAATACATCATGCTGCCAGTCCGAAGCGATATGCCAGATTATGAAGCGATGCAGGATTTCATCAGCGCGGTGCAGAAACTGGTTATCCAGGATGTGGTGAAGTTTACGGATGGCAAAATAGCGGCCACAAAGAAAGTAGTGAAAAAAGAAGTTGAATATAAACTTGATGAAAATAAATCAGTTTTGAAGATTGCAGAATCATCAGATTATAAGAGTTCTCTGCATTAGGGATTGGAGCACCGCCGAAGGCGTTCGTAAGCAACCGAAGGTTGCGTCGAATGGAGCGACAGCGGAAGTGCGCAAAGCCCGGCGGCAGCGTAGCTGACGCAATGCCCGAATCAAAAAGAGAGGCAAAAATGATTAATTATAAAAAGGCTGATTTGAACGAACTTGAAGAAATTATAAGATGTCGTATGGAATTTATCCGCGAAGATATGGGACCTCAAGCTCCTGAAACTGAAGCAACAATCCAGGCCCAGCTTCAGGAATATCTTAAAAATCATCTGAACCGCGATTGCTTTGTTTTTGCAGCTGAGGAAGAAGGAAAAATCATTTCAATTGCTTTTTTACTGATTCAGGAAAAACCGGCCAACCCCAGATTTCCTCATGGGCGTGTCGGAAACATTATGAACGTTTACACGGTTGCTGAAAAACGCTGCCAGGGAATCGCCGGCAATGTAATTAAACAGATTATGGATTTTGGTAAAAGTCAGAATCTTGATTTACTGGAACTTAAGGCAGCTCCAATGGGTTATCCCCTTTATAAAAAACTTGGTTTTGAAGATGCCTGCAGCCGCTGCAAGGAAATGGAATATAAATGGGAGATAAAAAATGATTAAAGGTATACACCATATTTCAATGAAATGCGGAACAGCTGAGCAACTAACTAACGTTCGTAAGTTTTATATAGAAACTCTTGGTTTAAAAATTATACGCGAGTGGACAGAGGGTATGATGATTGATACAGGCAATGGCCTGCTTGAGATTTTTACCAACGGCGATGGAACTCACTGCCTTGGCGCTATCCGCCATATGGCGCTTCTTACTGATGATGTTGATGAAATTGCGGCGAAGGTGAAGGCAGCCGGCTACGATCTTTTTATTGAACCGAATGATAAAGTCATCGCATCAAATCCTCCATACCCAATTCGCATGGCCTTCTGCTACGGTCCGCTTGGAGAACAGGTAGAGTTTTTTATGGAGAGATAAAATTCAGGTTGTACAAATGATATAATAAGTCAGGAGTAGCGAATGATACTATTAGTTGTAGATACGCAAAAGGAATTGAGTGCTATAAGAACCTTTCTTCATTTCTTCTTGATGGCTGGATTCTTCGGATTTCCATTATGTTATCAATCACAACATACCAGACTGTATAGTTTCCGACATTTATTCGGCGATATGGATGTTCACGTTCTTTAGTTGAAGGCCAGATTGCAAATGATTCGGGTCCCTCTTCAAGTCGTTCATAAATTGCTTTCTCAATTCTATTGAGGGTGTTTTCTGCAGCAATTGGATTCTGAAATTCATTTAGAATATAGTTCACGATATCGGTTAAATCTTGTCGTGCTAAAGGAATGAATTTAATTGTGTATTCCATTATCTCGCCTTTATTTTCTTTTTAAGAGAAGAGAATACTTCTTCTGCCGAATAGCGAGTTGGATCAGTTTTAGCTTGCAAGTCAGCTTCATCAAGTTTTGAGTCTATGTTTTCAGTAAGCCTGTCATACATTTCAAGGCTCATAACAACCATTGAACCATAACCATTTTTTGTAAGGAATACAGGGGCCTGTCGCTCAGCTACCAAAGTTTCAATTTCAGAGAATTTATTTCTTAAGTCAGAGACCGGTCGAATCTGTGTCATGATGTTACCTCTTTAATGTCTTAAGTGGATTATCATAATTATATCATTATTTTATCACAATGTACAATCAAAATAGAAATACAGATTAACTCCTGCCGGAAAAAAATAAAGTATTGTAGTATAATGAAAAGAATCAGTACTCAAAGATAATTACTATGGGCAGGCAATTCTGCCTTTACAAAGCTGTTAATCTCCTTCCATTATTTTTTCAGCGACTTCTTTAATCGAAAGATTACTTGTATCGAGTGTATTGTCCAGCTTCGAAAAATAATCGAGTGAATCTATGCTGATTTTAAGCCAGTCATCTGTTCGCCAAGGGCATACTTTGTCATTCTGCCAGCGGTCGGTTAGGGTAGCCTTACTGCAGGTTAGAGTAACAGATTTTATTTCCAGTCCCAGCTTTTTGATTCCTTCAATAACTGAGTCATATACCCAGGCCTGATCCATCAGCCAGACAAGAACAATCATCTTGCATTCGGAGCACTTTTTGTAGTTTTCAATCATATGAAGAATATTGTCCACGGCCATGGTTTTGGTTTCGCGATTTCCAATGAATGGATGAATGTCGAGACACCAGTCGCCATCAATAAAGGCTGTTCCCGGAGTAGCTTCTGCAATGTATTTTCCAACGGCAGTTTTTCCAACTCCCATCGGTCCGTTTAAGATAATTACTTTCATATAGTTTATTCTTCTATATTATTGATATACTTTTTCATCTGACCACCAAGGAGCTCTGTTTCCGGCATGTCTAAAAGTTGGCGGGCAGTAACCCAGCGATAATCACAGGTTTCGCCTTTCTGAAGCTTTATGGAATCTTTTGTACAGTCAGTTACACAAAGGTAGCGGTAATGAAGACAGGTTTTTCCTAAAGATCTGTCAAGCTCTTTCAGAGACTCAGCCACAATTCCTGTTTCTTCCCGGAGTTCTCTTAATGAGCCTTCTAAAGCACTCTCTCCCTGCAATACAGAGCCCCCTGCTGATGCTTCCCAGAAACCCGGCCAGGCTGGCTTGTTCGGATCCCGCTTCATCAAAAGATAAGTTCCGTCTGTGTGCTTTACAAGAATATGACATACGAGGTGATAAAGACCATCCGGAATCTCATCCTCTTTCTCGCGGATTAAAGTCACACCTTCGATTTTTTCAAAGTTAGAATTATATGCGTCCCAAAGTTCCATATTTTATGATAACACGTGTACTGTATTTTTTCTATTAAGTTTATCTTCATAATTTTTAAGTTGTGTATTAAAATAATTTCTGTGGAAATTTATAGACAGAGCAGTGGAAAGTTAATAAGAGAGGCTGAAAAAAATGACAATCAGAAATTCTACAGAACAGGATTTTAAGCGGATTATGGAGATTTATGCCTTTGCTCGTGAATACATGAAGTCTCATGGAAATCCAAATCAGTGGGGCCCTACAAAATGGCCGCCAGAGGAACTGATTCACAATGATATAAAAGAGGGTAAGAGTTATGTCTGCCTTAATGAAGATGGAAATGTTGTTGGAGTTTTTTATTTCACACAGGGAAAGGATATTGAAGCGACTTACAAAAAAATTTCCGAAGGCAAATGGACGGGCAGTGATACTTATGGTGTTGTTCATCGTCTGGCAGGAGATGGCTCGGAAAAAGGAATAGGTGCCTTCTGCATTGAATGGGCTTTCTCAAAATGTGGTAACCTTCGTATTGATACTCATGGTGATAATATCGTTATGCAGAATCTTTTGAAAAAGCTTGGCTTCAACCACTGTGGAACAATCTATGTTGAAGAGGATGAATATCCTAGACTTGCGTTTGAAAAAACTAAATAATTTTCTGAAAGAATAAAGACTTTAATATGAGCATGAGCGCTAAAATTAAAAAAGGAAAGTTCGTTTACAAAAATCAGAACAGTCTCAAGAAGATGCATACCTTTTACGACAAGACTCTAGCTGCACTTGGCGTCCTTTATTCAGAAGATTATTTCGAAACTTCTTTCGGTCAAACTCACTGCCTTCTTGTCGGTGATAAAGATAAACAGAGAATCTGTACAATCCACGGCGGCAACGGAATTACAACTCTTAATCTAAAACTCTTTCTGCCGCTGCTCAAAGACTTCTGCATTCTTGCACCCGATGTTATCGGGATGCCGGGGAAGAGTGCACCTTACAGAAATATCAGCAGCAGGAAAGATCAATACGGGCTTTGGATTAATGAAGTCCTGAATCATTATGGCGAAGAAAAAATTTTCTTTGTTGTTTCTTCTTATAGTTCTGCAATGTTCCTGTCTTTTGCCAAGTCTTACCCTCAAAGAGTTAGTTCTGCCTTACTGCTTGTGCCGTCTGGAATAGCTCATGGGCCAATTCTTCCAATGCTGGGAAAGATGGTCCTGCCATTCATAAAGTATTATTCCAGCCCGTCAGAAAAAACTCTTGATGCCGTAATCGAAACTATGGGCGGTAAGGGCGATGAAACCTGGCGCGAGTTTTTTGATTTGATGATGTCTTCCTACAAAATGGAAATGAAGCCTCCAAAGGAATATACAAAGAAAGAACTTACTACTTTCAAGGCTCCTGTTTTAATTATGGCTTCCCAAAAGGATATCTTCTTCCCGGCAGACAAAGTCTTTGCAAAAGCCAGAAAGATTTTTATCGGTCCAGTCACAACCGCAGAAATTGACAGCAAGCATTTACCTTCAGACGAAGTGATGGTTGAGGTGTGCGAGCGGGCTAAGGAGTTTTTTGAAATGAATGAAAATCTGAGTGAATATCTTAAAGAGACTTCAGGCATAAATTTTTCTCATCCGCTGATTGAGGCCAAAATCAAAGAGCTGCGTGGAAAATCAGATTTACAGGTTGACTACATCAAAAATGCATATGAGTTTGTCCGCGACAAGATAACGCATTCCTGGGATGTAAAGGCAAATGTTGTTTCTAAAAATGCAGCAGACGTTCTGGAAAACGGAACCGGAATCTGCTGGACAAAATCCTGTCTTCTTGCGGCTTTACTTCGTGGAAATGGAATTCCTGCGGGAATTAGTTATCAGAAACTAACACGTGCTGATGATGACAGCGACGGTTATATCATCCATGCCCTGAACACTGTATATATTCCAGAATTGCAAAAATGGATTCGTCTGGATGCCCGAGGAAACAAAGCGACCGTTCATGCCCAGTTCAGCCTTGAAGAAGAAAAACTGGCATTTCCAGCTCGCGAACAATATTCAGAAATTGATTACCACGACAACAACTCAGACCTTGATAAACGCCTTATAAAAATCTTGAATGAAGTTGATGTTGTGATGAATATCCGAACGGATTTTGAATTGAAGTAAGAGGACACTTATGAAAGCATTTATAGTTTACTGTCATCCGTCAGAGGATTCTTTTACAAGTCATGTCCGCGATTCGTTTATTAAAGGAATTGTTGATTCGGGAAATGAATATATAATTTCTGATTTGTATAAGATGAATTTTAAAACAGATATGTCGGAAAAAGAATATCTGCGGGATTCGAATTACAGGGAAACTCCTGAGCTTGAAGAAGATGTTTTGGCAGAGCAGGAAAAAATCAACAGGGCAGATGCAATTGTTTTTATCTATCCTGTATTCTGGACCGAAGCGCCTGCAAAACTTGTGGGCTGGTTTGACAGAGTTTGGTCTTACGGTTTTTCGTATGGAAACAAAACCATGAAGCTTCTGGATAAGGCTTTGATTCTCTGTTCCGCCGGCAACGAAAAAGAAAAGCTCGAACAATTCGGCCTTATCGACGCAATGAAAAAAGTGATGTTTGGAGACCGTCTTTTTAATCGTGTAAAAGAATCAGATTTTGTAGTCTTTGGCGGTATGTCCAAAGGTACAGAAACAAGAGAAAGAGACTGGGATAAAAATCTGCAGATTGCGTATGAAAAGGGAAAATCTCTTTTTTAGGATAGAAAAAGAATATGAAATATCCAATAGATAAAGAATTAAAAAGCATCTCGATTTACAGCGGTTCGATGGTTGGGCGTTTATATCCGATGGTGAACTTTGCTTACGGTTTTATAAAATGTAAATCGGATGATTTAGTTGCCGTGAAAAAGTTTTCTACTCCAGGCTATGATGGTGCAGAGATTTCAACGATGGTAATCGAACCGCGACAGTATGAAGGCGAGCTTCCCTGTATTATGCTTTTTCATGGCGGCGGATTTTTGATGAGGGCCTCTGCAGCTCACTATGAAATTGCAAAATGGTTTGTACGTGAATTGAAATGCAAAGTTGTTATGCCTGATTACAGACTGCTTCAAAAATATCGTTACCCTGTAGCGATTGAAGATTGTTACAGCACTTATATGTGGGTTTTGCAAAACGCAGAATCATTGAACATCAACAAAGAAAAAATCATAGTTACCGGAGACAGCGCTGGAGGAAATATTGCCGCTGCGGTAACTGCGATGCTGCACGACAGAAATCAACCGCTTCCAAAAGGAGCAATGTTAATATATCCGGTTCTTGATAAAAGAATGATTACAGCTTCAATGAAACACTTTACCGACACTCCAATCTGGGATTCAAATTGCAATAAGCTATTCTGGGATATGTATTTGAAAGGAGTGGAGACCAGCCAGACAAAATATGCATCAATTTCAGAAATTGAAGATTTGCGATTTTTCCCGCCAACCTATATTGAAGTTGCAGAATACGATTGCCTTCACGACGAAGGAATTTAGTTTGCAGAAAAGTTAAAAGCCCAGGGTATTACCGTTCAAGTTCATGATATGAAAGACACCTGCCACGGCTATGAGACAGCAATAAAAAGTTCAATCGTAGAAAAGTGTATGGCGTGGAGAGTTGAATGGATAAGGAGTTTAGTAAAATGACCAATTTAATTATTCGTGCGGAAAAGACGGCAGATTACAAAAATACAGAACTCATGACAATGCGCAGTTTCTGGAATAAATATTTTCCGGGTTGCGTAGAACATAACATGCTTCGGGTTATAAGAGAGTCTGCGGATTATCTGTCGGAAATTAGTCGTGTTGCAGAGCTTGATGGAAAAATCGTGGGTGCTGCTTTTTACACAAAAGCCTGGATTGTCGGTGAGGATGGCGTGCGGCACGAAGTTGCAATGCTTGGTCCGCTTGCAGTTGAACCGACTCTGGAAGGAAACAATATTGGGGGCAAGCTGATCTGCGAAACAATCCGATTTGCAAAAGAAGCCGGAATTGCGGGAATAATTCTTTGCGGTGAGCCAGGTTATTATCCTAAGTTTGGATTTAAGCTCATGCAGGATTTTGGAATTACAGATGCAGAGGGCAATTGCTACGATGCGTATTTGTGTTATCCGCTGAGTGACGAGTTTGCGACCTACAAAGGTCATTTTG
>CAKUWD010000101.1 GCA_934699065.1 uncultured Treponema sp. | reverse complement strand
TTCTTGATGGTGGTTCCCTGGACGGTCTTGAAGCAACGGCTCCTTTACTTATAGATAACTATGGTTGTGATTCGCTTTATCATATTAAATTCCAGAATAACAATAATGTAAATGGAAACGGCGGTGGTGCAATGGTCGGCAACCACACCAGAACTACACAATTCTTAGCCTGCGAATTTAATAACTGTCATGCTAAAAATGGTGGAGCTGCATATATCAATTCAAATGTAACAATTTCTCTAAATACTAAAATTTACAACTGTAGTGCGACTGAATATGGTGGAGCCCTTTATCTGACGGCTTATAGTCATGCAACGACAGCCTGGATTTGTAATAATTATCCGACAGACTGGAATTCTATTGGATTTGCTGCTATTTCTTTTGTTATATATGATTCTTGTTCAGCGAACATAAGCGGCGACAAAGTTTACTTCCATAAAGGAAGTTATGGCATACAAATTAACAACTATAGTCCTTCTGGTGACTTGGCAGTAAATAATAACTAAGGAGAGAGGCAGAATGATTTTAACAATTTCGAAAATAAAAAAATCACTCAAAAGTATAGCTCTGGCGGCAACTCTCCTCTTGCCTCTTTCTTGCTTTAATAATGTTGAACCTGCAGTACCTTATCTGCCTCTTGTGGTTCCGGGCGAATATGGTATTTATGCAACCTTAACAGGAGAGTCACCTCGTACGGCAATTCCAACCTGGCCGGCCTCTCCGGAATACTATGTAGAATATTCAAGACTTAGTGACTGGAATGATGTAACAAAACATATAATCAAAACTCCGGCTTCCGACCCTTCAATCTTTAATGTAGACGCTGGCGGAAATGTAAGAAACTTTTATCTTCCTCTTTCTAACGACACCTGGGTTGTAGAAGCCAGTATAAAAAACGGAGCAACAAAACAGCTTACGGCAAAAAAAACAATACCTCTTACTCCGGAAGAGCCTGTAGTAAACGAGAACTTCTTTTTACAGATGCCGGTTACTGCAGATGGAAAAGGAAGTATTGAACTTAAGGTAGAAGCAGAATCTGGCAGTGGAATCAATTTTATAGAAATGTTAATTCAATGCAGCGATAATACTTCTATAACAGCAGGCAGAAGCGGGGATACTTTTACTGCATCAAATATTCCAAACGGCAAACAGAAAATCGTTATAAATGCATACGCATCTGCAGACAATACAGGAAGACAGATTTTTTCTACAATTCAAGATGTAATCATTTATGCAGGGCTTACAACAAATCAGTGGCTTATAAACGGTTCTGTTCCTTCAGGAAACAAATATACGATTACAAGCCAGATGGTAACAGATTTTATTCCATTCCAGTACTATGTAGATAGTGCATTGGGAAATAATTCCTATTCTGGCGCAACAACGCGATTTCCATTTCAGACAATTTCTAAGGCAATAGATGTAATTCAGGCAAGAAGCGAAACGAGAGAGTTTACAATCCACGTAAAGGATGGCTCTTCATTTACAGACAGCGGAACTACCACTATCACAAAATCAATAAAAATTGAATGCTGGAAAAACGTTCCAAACGACAGACTCGGTTCTGCTACCTGGACTCGTACAAGTACAGGGACTGACACAGCGATAAAAATTGGAACCGATTCAGTGCAGGCAAAACTTACAATTGTTTCTGCAAACGACACCTGTGGACTTACCTTAGACGGTAATAATTCCAACTTCACTTGCCTGGAAGTTTACAACGGCGACTTTATAATGGATGGTGGAAAAATTACTCATTTTGGCACAAATTCAACAGCTAGAGCCGGAGTATATCTTGCAGATAATAATGATCCCTCTCGTAGAAAAGTCTTTACAATGCGAAAGGGAGAAATCAGCGGAAATAGAGCCATATGTTCCGGAGTGTACATAGGCTCTGGTTCCACCTGCTTTATTATGGAAGGCGGTAAAATCATAAATAATACTTCAACAACTGTTACAGGCTTTGCGGTAGGAGTTTATGGCTCAATGTATATAAGCGGGCTTGTGCAAATTGGAGGCACTGATTCTACAGACAATAAGTTTACAGATGGAAGTAAGTCTAATCTTTATCTTAGTTCAGATAAAAAACTTATAATTAACGGAAATCTTGCAACAGGTTCTCATATTGGCCTTGCTGTAGATTTTGGCTCAAACATTCCTTCAACAACAAATCAGGTTGCAGTTACACAAAATTACACAAATAATGAGGCGCCTTCAAGTTTCTTTAACTATGATGGTAGCGAAGCTTTTGTTTTTGTTCGTTCAACTCAAACAGGTTCTGTGGGCGAAGCGGCTTTGATAAGAGGCGGCGGTAAGATTATGTCTGCCAGAGATTTTAATTTTACTTTTACAATTACAGATGATGATTCTAATGATGCTAACAATCAGGTATTAACCATAAATACAAATAAGATGATAGTAATAAAGCCTCTTGTTACTTATGGTGGAAGTCCGCTGAATTATAATAGTAGTAACAGTGTGCTATATTTTGATTCAGCTTATCAGCAGCCTGTATCTTTGGAACAGGTGGTTTTTAATGTTGAATTGTCTATGTATGGTGTTCCATTCCCGGCCGGAAGCAGCTATGCGCCAATTGCTCAATCTACTGCAGGAGCCTATACAATTCCCGCTTTGCCGTATCCGGGAACTTACACACTTACCGTTATAGCAACGTACAGTGGAATTAAATATACCGCAAGCTTTGACTTTGTTTGTACATCATCATAGGGATTGGGGGTAGGTTTTGAAGATTAAAAAGCTTTTTTTGATTTTTATTACAATTATAACAGCCTCATTTTATTTTACTTCTTGTTTTAATACATTAAATGACCCGATTTATCCGGTTAATCTTGTTAATCCGTTTACAAAATATGCAAGGCTCCAGGGTAGTATTTCTTTTGAGGGCGCAGTTCCTTTGGAGCTTCTGGCAGCAAGGGGCGATAACAACGAGCGTACCGCCCTGCCTTCAATGGACTCTAGCTGGGTTTATGTTTTACAGGCAACAACAACAGAACCTGGCATTACGACCCCTGAACCAGTAATTGTAAATGCAAATTCTTCATCACCAGTTTACTCTTATCCAGGTCTTGCAACTACTCAGACAGGAATTAACTGGACAGTTACTGTTAGACTCAAAAAATCCGCTACAGATGCAGATACTTCTGCAATAATGGAAGATCACCTTACATTAACTCTTACTAATGATAATTCGGTATACATTCACGACTTTATAGTAAGCCCTGTAACAGGTGAAGGTAAAGCAGGAAGTCTTTCGCTTACTATGTCTGTACCGGAGTCGGTAACAAGTGTAACTGCTGATCCCGATAACCTCGGAATTGTAATAAGCACTCCTCCAACTCCAAGCCCTGCTACCGGCGCACCAAAAACTGTAACAATTACCGGGAATCTGGCAAGTGGTTCCCATGCAGTCAGATTCAATTTTAAGGATGCCAACGGAATTCTTTTGTACAGCAACAAACAGACCATAAATGTTTTTAATAACTGTACAACAAGCACCTGGGTGAACAATGGTGATACCGGCAACTCAGACCCTATTAGCAGCGGAAGCTACACCGTAACCGACGCTATGATTTCGAGTTTCCAGGCAAATACTTTCTACGTTGGACCAACACTCTTCAGTACTACTACAGGAAGTCTGGAGCAGGGATACAACGGTACCCTTGTAAAACCTCTTAATAATGTTACAGATATTTCTACCATCATTTCTGCCAGAGCAGACAGTACAAGTGCAGAATATACAATCTTAATTAACGGTACAATTACAGGTACACAGTCACTTACTTCTGCTTGTAACGGAAAGGCTGCGTCAATCAGGCTTTGTGGTATTAACACAGATAAAGAAACAGACAGTGTAACACCAAAACATAAGCTACATGGCAACTCAGGGGGAACAACTCTTACAATAGGTACTTCTGTACATGTAATAATTGAAAATCTATTAATAACAGGTGGCCTCAAAAATTATGATAGTGCCGGAGGAATGAAAATTGCTTCCGGAGCAACCGTAAAGCTTGGTAATGGAGCCCTTATTACTGGTAATGTAGCAAAAGCTGGTGCCGGTATTTATAATGAGGGAACTCTCTTTATGTATGGAACTGCAAGAGTTGGAGACGCTACAACTACTACAGTAACTGATACAACCAAATTTGATGCAGCAAATCATGCACCTTCTGGGCAAACTGGTGTTAGCGGAGGTGGTGTTTATAATAAAACAGGAACTGTCTATCTTGGCTACGATGGTTTTACAAGTGATAATCCTCCACAAGCTCATAAGGCAACACTTAACGGCGGAATTACAAGGAATTACCCTGGCGGACTTTATAATATTGGTGGAACTGTTTATTTTGATTCTGGAAATATAGCCTATAATTATGCTGTAGAGGGTGGAGCTGTTCAACTTGCTAATAGTGGTAAACTCATCATGACAGGTGGCACCATAGCAAATAATTTAGCTAATGAATCCGGAGGTGGTGTATTTATAACTGGAGGCGGAGAGTTTGATTTACAGAAAGGAACTCTGTCTTCAAATGAGCTGGATGCTACAAATGGTCTGAAAGGCGGTGCAGTCTATAATAAAACGGGAACCTTTAAGCTTGGAAAAGAGGCATCTATTGCTTCAAGTGCAGTAAAGAATAATGACATTGGACTTGCAGGTAGTCAAAAAATTACAGTAGATAATACCTTAGATCAGACAAGTTTTACTCTGGATTTAACAACTAAAACGCGAGGAACCCAGGTTCTTACAGGTGACAAGGTTGCAGATGTGTATAGTCAGTTCGCTCTGGATGGTGTTTATGGTATGGGCTTCAACAATCAGGGAAAAATAGATTTAGCTGTAATAGTAACAGATATCTATGTAAATAAAAGTGCAGCAGAGGCCAATAGTTTTGAACCAGGTTCATCATATACAAAGAACGACTCAACCTGGAATAACTCTACTTATGCCTTTAATGCCTCAGCAACTTCTTCGCAGACTAAGCCGTTCAGGTCAATTGATACAGCTTTAAAGTTCATTACCTATCAGGCAAGTGCACAGGATTATACAATTCATATAGTGGGAACTTACACCGTAGCCAGTTCAGACGAAATAAATATTACTAATAACAGTAATACTAATAATCCTATTAAGCTGGTAAAAACTGCAACACAAACGAATCCAACAGTAACTGCAAAATCAATAACTATTGATGGTGTAACTGATGTAACTAACCCACCAAAAATTTCTGGAGCAAATACTTACAGATGCCTTTCAATTGCTACAGAAGTTCCTGTTATAATTTCTAATATTTCTATTATTAATGGTTATTTTGATGGTAATTCCTACGGAGCTGGTATAACGATAGACACTCTGAATGGCCCGAGAAAATCGGATGTAACACTTTCAACAGGAGCTATAATTGAGAGTAATTCTGGAACACGAGCAGGAGCAATTTATAATTTTGGTACATTAACAATTGTTGGAGCACAAATATCTGATAATTTGGCAACTGATGCAGCAAATGGAAGGGGTGGAGCTATTAGAAACGAAGGTGGAATTGTAAATATTTATGGTGATACTACAATAATAGGAGCTGCTGGCGATGATACTACAGGACCTGCAGAAAATGTGACTACCCCAACAAAAAAATATTCAAATTATGCCGGAAAATCTGGAGGTGCAATTTTTAATGATTTGTGCAACTATAACGGAACTACTTATTATGGGGAAATTAATATAGGAAAAGATGCAGAGAATAATTATTCATCACCTAAGATAGAGTATAATTATTCAGGGGGCAATGGTGGTGGTATTTATAACTGTTCTAATTGTATTATAAATTTTTATGGAGGATCTGTTTCTTATAGTGCTGCGGCTACCAATGGTGGTGGTATATATAATGAAGGTAAACTCTTACTGAAACAGGCTGCTAGAACTAAAACAATTAAAAAAAATAACGCTTCAAAAGGTGGTGCAGTATATGAAAAAGGTGCAAACGCATCCTTTACTTTTACTCCGTACACTAGTAATGCTGCTTACATAAGTATTACATGCAGCAATGATTCAGATCCAAACACAATTTACTTAGATACAAAAAGCGGATCAAATCCGTGTCAGATAACCATTACGGGGTTACTTCAATATGGGTGTGATTATATGCGAATAGATACAGATTTTTCAAACTTTAAGGGAAAGTCTATTATAACAACAAGCAATGATTATACACCATCACTTAATGACTATAATATATCTCTTGGCAAGTTTGTTATAAAACAGCCTTCAGGATCAAAATATTCATATTTTTATTCTTCCGAAAAACTGACAACAGACCCGGCAATTTGTCAGACAAGCTGTATCTACCCAACGCTATTAAGCAATATTACAAATACATCAGTTGGTGATATAGTAATGAAAGATGGTGATATAATAAAATATGAAGCAGGGTTAAAATTAGGTACAAAGAAAGAAGATGCAGTGGCAATTATTTTCCATAATGGAACGGGTTTAGGTGCAGGTACACGTGTGTTAGGAATGGCTGCAGACCTTAGTTCAGTAACTCACTGTAATTGGGCAAATGGTAATCCTGCTTCAGATATTCCTCTTCTTGCAGCAAATGTGAGTGGTACAAATTTTTCTGGGTCAGATACAAGATTCTCGGATGGAAGTTCAAATTATAGTTATGCAGTGAATAATAGTTCTACTATCATATTTCAGGCTATGCAGTATTGTGCAAATTATAAGGATAATAAAACGAATCTTGCAGGAACCACTTATGAATCTGGCTGGTATCTGCCTTCTATTAGAGAGCTTTATAAAGTTTATGAAAATATTGCAACAATAAATGCGGTTTTTACCAATGCTCTTGGAAGATCTATGGAGGCATATACATATCTTGGTGGAACAAGTTCACTTGGAGGTGCAGGTGGTGTTCGATATGTTCCATACTGGTCATCCAATACAGAAGCATATGCGGGGTCTGGGGATTTAAAAATCTGGTCTGTTTATCTTGGAAATATAAAAGATGGAGATACAAGAATTACTGCTCATAAATACGATTATTATGGTAATAGCGCTGACGGTGGTGCAGTTTTACCAATCCGCCAGTTCAACTAATGTGTTATAAAAACTGCAACTTCGCGGTATTCCTGGTCAGGCATTAACTTTTACAGGCTCGTTCACAATTTCTCTAACCTCTTCTTCGGTCATGTGAAGGGATTTTGCAATGAGTTCAATAGAGGCACCATTAGCGTAGAAACTGCGGGCAGCTTCTTCGGCTTTCTCCTGGGCGCCTTCTTTGCGCCAACCTCGGATGCTTGCTTCTTCGTTAAATTCTGTAAGTAATGTCATCTTTACCTCCGCCTTTTGTTCCTTTATGAAGCCCTCTAAAAGGTTTTGTTCACTTGCCCAGTCAATAGCTTCATCTATGGCCTTCTCATTTGTCATTCCTTTTTCTTTGTTTTCGTTAATCCGGCTTGTGAACTGAATATAATCATACAACGCTTTACATTTATTTTGAAGAGATAAATTATAGTCTTTGTTAATATTTAAAACTCTTGCAGTCCACTCAAATTTACCACTTTTATCTTCAATCATAAATGCATCAGAAAGTCTCATTTCATAATCTTCATCGCGGTTTGTATCGCCATTATAAAAGACAATGTAATTTGGATTTGGAATTTTAATCATTTTACTTGTTGTAAGCTGTTCTTCCGCATCGATAAGATATTTATGATATAGCTGTGCAAAATAAAAAAAGCCCCTATATATATGGTCTCAAAGTGAACATTTCAGGAAATGGATTTGAAAAATTTAAAAAAAAGATTGCCGTGGCTTAAAGGCATAGTTTAATTAAAACATTGCACAAAACGTATTTATTTTATAAAATATAACAAGTTATTACATAATAACGTATTAAAAAAAACTAAATTCAAAATAGCCTAAAGGAGAGTTTCGGATGGTAACGAAAAACAAAGAAAAGCTGGTGGTTGATAGTGTAGATAAAGCTATCAAATCTTACATGGACAAGAATTGTTCTTCAGAGGAATACACAAAGTTGATTAATAAACTTGAAGGTTCTCTTGTTCGTGCAGTTTTACATAAAAAGCTTTCGGTTGTAGAATTTGCTAATGCAGATAATATTCTTAATGAATTCGGAAGCAGAAAAGCTGGTGAAAAATAATCTTAATTTATTATAATTATAAAGGGAGGCCTAATAAGTCTTGTCATACTGAATCTGTTTCGGTATCTATACTTATTGGGCCTCATTTTTTTATAAAAAACTGGAGGAAAAATGTTTGAAATTAAAAATGTTTCAAAGGCTTACAACAAGGGTGGAGTAAAAGCGGTAGATAGCCTTTCTCTTACTGTGAATAACGGCGAGATTTTTGGATTCCTTGGTCCGAACGGCGCTGGAAAAACTACTTCAATCAGAATGCTTACAGGAATAATTCAGGCTGATGAAGGTGAGCTTGAGCTGGATGGAATTTCTATTAAGGAGCGTCCTGTTGCGGCTAAACGTCAGTTTGCTTTTGTGCCAGATAATCCGGAAACCGTTTCCCGCCTTAAGGCTATTGAATATCTTAATTTTATTGGTGATGTTTATAAGATTCCTGCAGACCTTCGCAAAGAACGTATAGAAGCATATTGTACAAAGTTTGGTTTGAAGGAAGTTTTAAATAACAAGATTTCTTCGTTCAGCCATGGAATGAAGCAGAAGCTCTTTTTGATTGCAAGCCTTATTACCGACCCTCAGAATTGGATTCTTGATGAACCTATGGTAGGACTTGATCCGGAGGCGGCTTTTATTGTTAAGGAAATTATGCGTGAGCGTGCTAATAATGGAAAAACAGTTTTCTTTTCTACTCACGTTATGGAAGTTGCAGAAAAACTCTGCGACCGCATTGGAATCATAAAGCAGGGTAAACTGATTTTTGTTGGAACTATGAACGAGCTCAAAGAGCAGCATGGAAAATCAGGACAGTCTCTGGAAGACATTTTCCTTGAATTAATTGGAAGCACAGCTAAGGCTGGCGGCGACATTGCAGGGGCTGCTATATGATTTTTAAGCTTTTCAAGATTTTGAGCCAAGGCACCTTTAATCTTTCGGGCCTTGCCGGGGATTTTAAAAAAGGTCCTAAGGGAATTATAAAAAGCATTGCTTTGATTCTTCTGGCAATTTATCTTCTTGCAGTAATGGTTGGCATGTATGCGATTTACATGGTTGGAACTTATAAGTATCTGGCTGCTAACGGCACACAGGATTTTATGCCTTTCATTTCGATGATGGTTGCCCTGATGGTAATTATGTTTTTTGGTTTTACCTCGGTTGCTTCCAGTTATTACACAGGTACTGGCGAAGAGTTTTTAATGAGCCTTCCGCTTTCTGCAAAACAATTCTTTGGTGCAAAGTTTGCAGTTTCTTTTGTTTCTGATGCTGTATTTGGCGTTGGAATGTTTGCCATCAGCTCGATTGTATACGGATATAATGAAGGGCTTTTGACAAATCCGCTTTTTTATCTTGGTTTTATTGTTGCGGCTCTGGCTTTTTCAGTAACTGCGGTTTTTGTTATTTATCTTCTTTTTATTGTGGTTTTATTTTTTGTTCCTGCCCTTCGTAAAAAAAAGATAATGACAATTATTGCTACAGTACTTTTAATTGTTTTCTGTATGTTCTACGGATTTATGAATTCTTCGGTTTCGATGTCTTTTTCGAATCCGCAGTTTTTGAATGACAATTTAGGAAATGCAATCGACAAATTGAACAGCATTAGTTCAAACGTTCCGGTTTTCATGTATATTTCCGGCGCACTTAAAGGCAAGATAATTCCGATTCTGATTCTGGCAGCACTTGGTTCGCTTGTGCTTTTTGTGCTGGTTCCTCTTTTTGCAAATCTCTATATAAAAACGCTGAACGGCTTTTCTGATGTAAAAACAAAAAAGATTTCATCGGAAAAAGCAGAAGAAGTTATAAATAAAGATGTTCGTTCTTTTTCTGTATTCCATGCCTTGTTCTGGCGTGATGTGCGGAATGTTTTGCGAGAACCGGCTTTCTTTTCGAACGGGCCGCTTTTTGTTTTTCTCTTTCCGGTAATTTTGTGTATTTCTTTTGTTATTGGTTTTATTTCCAGTGGAAGTAATATCGGCGAGTTAGTTACTGC
>CAKUWD010000100.1 GCA_934699065.1 uncultured Treponema sp. | reverse complement strand
GAGAAGCTGTTTTTGCACAGCTCAAAGTAATGTTGTCGTAGAACTGATTTGTAATGCTACCACCACTAAGGTTGAGAGTTGCTTCACCAGCTGCATTTTGAGAAACACCGTACACATCTCCTACAAAGTAAGTACCTGGATGTGTAGTACTGTGATAATTATGATAATTAATTGTAAACGTTTTGGGCAGGGAAAGTGTAGGTGGATCTCTTGTCAAAACTCCAATCATTGCACCTGTAGTTAGAGGTCCATCTAATTCTAGATATCTTCCGGAATCCAGATAAAGATTCTGTGGAGAGTTGTCTGAAGCTTTATTGCCAAATATTTTAGTGTTTCCACTTATATAGAGAAAGCCATTAGCAGTACCTGTATGGCAAACACCGGCACCAGGTAAAGTAGTATCCCAATTTGTATTGTCTGTTATTTCTGTGTTTATAAGGAAAAAATTACCAATATCAAACTTTATTCCCCGGGAACAGTTTTTTATACTTCCACCGGTCATTCTGGTAAATGTATTTGTGCTTGAACCGGATTGATTAATACCAATAATGTCAGAAATGTTAGCACCATCAATGTTTAAGCCAAAAATCCAGAATGATTTACCAAATTCATTTGAAAATATTTTGTCTACAGATCCTGATGCAGCAATTGTAGCAGTACCAGCCTTGTCACCAGGAGTTGTGTTATAACATTCAATAATAGTGTTTTTCGAAATATCAATGCCAGAACTAATCGTATAATGAGTTTCATTTTTTAGATGAATTGTATATGTAGTAGTATCATTTCCTATAGCATTAATAAGACCAAAGGCTTTACTGATAGTTGCAAGTGGAGCCTGATAGTTGCCGGAATTGTTATCGTTTCCAGGGCCGCCGGCTGTTCCGTCTACATAAAAGTCTGTGCGGTTTTCTGTGGCTAGATTTACAATTGCAGTTGTAAGTTCAAAGTTTCCGTCGTTGATAAGGGCGTTTCCACCACTGTGCCATGAATTAGTTTCGAGGTTATCGTAAATAGTTACAACCTGGCTTGTAATAAAAGGCGGCACTCCTGATTTTGTAAAGGTTAAAATAAGATTATAAGTACCGCTCGCTACATTTGATGCTGTTACCTGGTATTTGTTTGCAACTACAGGATCTGGAGTTACATGCCATGAAGTTGAAGTTTCATCAGATACAGAAAGAGAATAACCGCTAGGGCAGCTTACATTAAGCAAAAGGTCACCTGTTTTTCCTGATGTAATATGCGGCTTAAGTTTAAAAGTTGGAGCCATGAGAGTATCATTTGGAGTAAGGCTCTTTGTTACTGAATCAGAAAGAATCTCTTTACCAGCAGAGTTTTTAATTCCTACAGTTATTTTCCATGTATAGCCGGTTACAAGGCTGATAGTAAATTTTCTGTTTGTTACATCAATATCAGAAGAAGGAACATTTACAGTTCGTGTACCGTCTGTAGTTTCTGCCGTTACAAAGTAGGTAATTCCAGTTGGAATAGAAGCTGTAGCAGAACGTGAGAGGCTGGAGTCAGAAGCAGCTGGCAAAATATTTTTCTGATTTACTTCTGAAGAAACCTTGTAGCTGCAGGAAAGATTAATCGGTTCCTGAACTGTCGAAGAATCTGCAAAAGAAAAGCCTGCCGGATCATTCGAATTTACACAGGCTGTAATAAAAAGCGGGAATAATACAAGAAGGCATTTAGCTATATTAACTGATAATTTCTTCATTCTGATAATTCTCCTCTATGCTTCCAGATTAATTATGTCCGGAAATATCAAATTCACGATCGAATGTATATAAACCGTCATAAACAGCTTTTACATATAGCTTGTAACTATCAGGATTGGTTACTGTAGAAGGTATAGTAATAGAATTTGTGCTAGAAGTTACTCCTGCAACATCCACTCCTCCGTTCTTCAGTTTAACAGTCCATACTATTTTATCCTGAATGTCTGAATAGTCAATAGTAACAGGTGTGCTGCCGTTCATTACAGTTACAGTAGGTATGATATTAAATACTTCTGCTGTTCCAACGGTAAAGCTGTTCTTACCACCTTCAATTGCAAAGCTGATATTAAGTGTAGAAAGAAGGTCATCAAATGTACCGCTGTCGATGTAGAGTCCAACTTCACCAGAAGCATCATCCTTATTGATAGCATAAGCATCACCAATAAAGAATGTTCCCGGATGAACACCATTGTTATAACCGCCATTATAGCCATAACCTTCTGTAATCATTACTGCTGAAAGAACAGAAGGTGTGGACTGGCAGGAAACTCCAATAGAACTGTTGTTGCCTTCGTCACTCAAAGCTGCACCAATATTTATTTTTTTACCGCTTGGAAGGTATACGTTAGAGCGGTCACCAGAAGAGTTTACGTTATTATTAATTGTAACTACACCAGAGATTGTAAGGTTACCATCAACATAAATACCACCACCGTTTGCACTTGCAGTGTTTCCGCTAATTTCTGTACCCTTAAGAAGCTTAACCTGAGAATTGCTTCCAATATACATACCAGCACCGTTTGTTGCATTTCCGCCGGTAATCTTTATATTTCTGAAGTTTACTGGAACCGTTGTTGTTACATTTACAGCTGTACCATTAGACTGAGCGTCTATTACAGCTGGAGAGCCACCGTTTCTTCCACTGATTGTAATGCTGCGTGTAAGAGTTGCGCCTATAGTTGCAGGACCATAAATTGTTCCGTCTACGTAAACAGTTACGTTTGCATTAGGCATATTTCTTACATCAATATCTTCCATAGCTTTGTTTAAGGTTGCAAATGGAAGTTCACGGGTACCATCTGCCGTAGAATCATTTCCGCTCTGACTTACATAAACTGCGTTATCTACAATTCGGAATGTTACACGGTATGGGCTGGACTGTTCATAGTTAGTCTTAGTAGCATAAGTATCAATAAAGTATGTTCCAGGCTCAAGCTGTAATGTTTCAACACTTGTTGTTGTGCCTTCTTTCATTACTGCTGCAACAGTATTTGTTCCCTTATAAACAGTGTAGTGAAGGGTAACATTATCAACAGGATTTCCCTTATGGTCTGTAGAAGGTGGAATAAGAGAAATTGCAAAAGGTTCTGTTGAACTTCCAGAAACCATTTCGCTTGCATTATTTGGATATGCTACACCATCAGCATCTTTAGCAAGAGGTCTTGAAAGACGGGAAATAGAAGTGCTGGTAAATGATGTTTCTATAAGACCTGCGCTATCTTTGAGACCAAGTGTATAGCTTTTGTCGCCCTGAATAAAGATATCATTTGTTTCGAAATATACAGAATTTTCTGTTTGTGTAAAATCTTTATCATTTATATAGATATACGAAGACTGTGGTGTTCGGGTAAAACGTGCATCTTCAAATTCAAAAGAGCCATCTGCATTAACAGAAAGTGCATAATCAGTATCATTGATTCTTAATGCAGTGATATCTTTATGGCGGAGTGCAAGTTCTTCTGGATCCGGCATATCAAATGCAATAACAAAGTTCTGTCCGTTATTATTTATAATAGTAGGCGATTCTACTAAAGGTGGAATTGAATTGCACAAAAGCGGAATATCATAACCAACAAAGTAACGGCCAGACATAGGCTCATAAAGAGTGAATGTCATTGTTATGTTTTTACCTTCATCAGAAGCAAGCAAAAATTCCTGTGGAAGAAGAAGACGGAGAGAGTCAAAATTTGTTTGTTCAATTTCAATTCCAGTGCGTTCAATTGCAGGATCAAGCGCCTGGAATTCTACAGAAGGAGTCATCTGGAAGCTCTTTGGGTTACGCATATAAAGCATTACTTCCAGGTCTTTTTTAGAACTGATACACGGATTTCCGGCTGCATCGTTATAAGTTTTTTCAGAAAAACTATGCTCTTCTATAGCTGCTGTTTCTGTGTATTTTTCCATAAAGTCGTTTACATCATTATCAAAAAGCTGACACGATACAGCAGAAATGGAAAATAAAAATAAAAGCGAAGCCTTTTTTAGAACATTACCGAATCTACTTTTCTTCATTTTTATTCTCTCCTAGAATTGCCATCCGATACTAAGATTTGGCTGGATATAACCTGATATAAGTTGTTCAATAAAAGGCATTATAAAATCAGCACCAAATTCCATATAAAGTCTGTTTGTAAAGTAAATCTGACCGCTTATACCAGCAAGAGCACTTATATCAAGGCTGTTAAGAGGCGGTTCAGATTTGATACCTCTTGAAAAGTGGAATCTGGTATCGTTGAACATTGCAAGACCAGGACCACCATGAAGTTCAATAGTTGCAATATGGCGGAGCTTGTCTGAATTCTTTACTTTGATTCTTATAGGAAGTTGATAAACAAAAAGTGCATGTCCGGTAATATAGTTACCGTCAAGCTCGTAACCGTCTGCTTTTGTATAAAGTCTTGAATAACTTGCTGTGGCTCCAATACCAAAATAACCAAAACGGCGTTTAACAGGCATAAGGGTTAATTTTACAGTAGCACTTGGAAGAGGAAAATCCATACCCTTAATTCCAGTTGGAAGAAGGGCATCTGTATTCAAATATTTCTTTAAGCGGTCACCAAAAACCATAATAGGGTAGGTAATGCCAGCAGAAACATCAAAGTCTACAGCCTTACGGAATTTGATAACCAGCTGGTTGTTCTTTTCTAATGCGCTTGAAAGGCCACTGGCATCTACTGCAACAAAGTTATATTTTCCTGCATCAAGTTCATTTACATCAAACCTAACTTTAAGTCTTCTGTTGTTATCGCTGTATTCAAGAATCTCAGGAATAATTGAATCGTTTCTTCTTCTTCGCTGATTCATGAGGTAGTAGTTTGTATAAGACATATCAGAAAGATCCTGCTGGAGCTCCAGAAGGTTTCTACCTCTGATATCAAGAATACCATCATTTACTTCATCAAGATAAATGGTTGAAGTATGATTAATTGTAACTTCTACACCTCTTACAGAAGGTACATGTGCTTCATAAATCGTAAACTCAAAAGGATCTGATGAAACATCAGGTACATCAAGAAGGTTGTAAGTAATAACTGTATAGCGATAGAAACCTGGAGGTAAAAGCGGGTCTATTTTAATCTGAGGAGTATTGTCTTCTGTCATCAGGCGGCGGATTTCTTCCCATGGAGAGTTTTCGTCTGTACGCTGCTCGATAACAACTTCATATTTCATTACCCATTCAGGAGTTTCTTCATCCCATTCGAGCATCTGCCAGCCCTGTTCTGCAGAAACTTCGTTATCTGAATCTGTTTTATCATCAATGTCAGTTTTGTCAGCATTATCCGAGTTTGTAGCTTCTGAATCAGATGAATCAGTAGAAGATATATCGCTGACTGCAGTAGTTTCTGCCTGAGCAGAACTTGAGAAGCCCTTTTTCTTTTTAGGTTTTGCAGAAAGTGCTGTAGAAATAAGGCATGCAATTAATAATGCCGAAAGAAGCTTTTTTCTAATTGCCATAAGGGTTCTTTGCTCCTTTCATTTTTGATTTTTTAGGTGTCGGTACATCAGTAGAGAAGGTTGATTCAGATGCCGGACCTTCCTGTAAAATCTTATCCAGCTGTCCGTCTTTATTTGTATCAATTCTTCTGATTGCATGAACAGTCCATTTAAATGTTCCTTTTGAGAAGGTGTTTTTGTCCTGTTCGTACAGTTTCAGGAAGTCGATTCCATAAGATGTTTTATTTTCAATCATTTCTGATATTACCGTCTTATTCTTTTTATCTTTAATCTCAACTATATAATCGGTTGCATCAGGTACAGGAGCCCAGCTTAAAGTTATAGTTCTCGGGTTTTCCGGGTTTGTAAGATACTTGGCATCAAGAACGGCAGGTTTTGAGTTCAAGTTAATTGTTCCCTGGAGCGGATCCACTGGGAGAACCCGGAATGTTCCTATATATTTTCGGTCTGTATTTGAAATATCAATACCATCAAGAGTTTCTGCGTATACAATGATTTCGTAATTACCAGGGCGAAGACCTTCAGGAGTATCGAGAAGAACCTTATTTGGTGCTACACGCTTTCCGTCCTGCATTTCTTCATCTGAAGGAACCTTGAGAATATAATTCTCTTTGTCGCCGGCCTTGCGGATTACAAACTGTGCTTTTGAAACAGAATCTACAGTGGTCCAGGTAGAGTAAGAAGGATTAAGGATTGCCTGAACTCCGTTAAATTCTGTACCACGTGCAGGGCTTGTAATTTCTATCGGGCGAAGTTTAATGAGATGGAAAGAATTTTCCGAAAGACGACCGGTGCGGCGTGAAGAAACGCCAGGAATTTCGTTTGCATAAGCCTGAACCCGCCATTTGTAGTTAGACTTATCAACAAATTCCTTTGGATGGAACATATCTACAGAGTCAGAAGGCTCATAAACTACGTTTTCGTACACCAGCTCATCATCAGCCTGGCGGAAAATAGAAATCTTGTAGTAATCGGCATCCTGAACTTCATTCCATCTGAAAGTGAAAGGAATAGTTTCGCGGGCAACGGCACGGTTACCTGGTTCTCTAAGACTTGCAGCATCAAGACTGTCTATTACATTGAGTGTTTTTGCAGGAGTAATAAGTTCTGCACTGTCAGTTGTGCTTGTAGATTTAAGTCGCCAGTAATAAGTTCCCAGCCCTATGTTTACACCCTTAAGACTTGGAGAGTTAATAGGGCTTGAGTAAACAATGTTTCTGAAGTTAGGGTCAGAAGCAATCTGGAATTCACTCTTAAAGTTTTCCGGAATGTTGCGCTTCCAGGTGAATTTTGTATCAGGAAGCAGGTTGAGGGCACATTTGTAGCCTTCTGCAGGTTCAACGGTGTGCTGTTCCGGCATACCCTTCATTGCAAAGAAAGCTCTTACTTCTGAAACAGGAGAAACGTTACCTTCTGTATCGCGCATTGTAACTCCCCAGAACCATTTTCCATCTTTAAGGCGGGTTGCGCTTGAAGTATAAGAATAGAAGTTTTCTGTTGTTTCAACAGAAATTACCGGATTTCTGAGGTTTTCATTATCTGCAATTTTAATTGTATAGCTCTGGGCTTCGTTTTCAATTCTCCATGAAAAGCTTGTTGCCTTTGCATTAACTTCTGTATTTACAATTCCGTTTTCACTTGGAATAAACAGTTCTGGAGCAGTAAGCTGGCCCTTTCTTTCGATGATAAATGAGTGTACTTCCGAAGGTGCTGCAAAGCCCTTCTTATTCAAGGTATAGTAAGGAGTTACGCGCCAGTAATAAGTACCTGCTTCTAGTGTAGAAATAATAGAAGATGTAGTAGAAGTTCTCTGTTCAATAACAGGATTACTCATATTTGGATTTCTGGAAATTTCAAGTTTATAGGTAGAAGCGTATGGACTTTCAGTCCATATAATACGAACTGCCGGTGTACGTGTACGGTAGCCGTAGCTGTAGTTTTCTGCAGGGGCAACCTGACTTGGAGGCAGAGACTGAATAACCTGAATCCTTCCGCTTTTGATAAGTCCGTCTTCAATAGCCTGCTGCTCCGAAGTTCCGTCTTCTGAACCGTCGAGCTTCCAGTACCAGATTCCGTTTTCGAGTTTTATACTTGTTTCGTTTATTCCATCTGAATTAAGAGTGTAAAGAACATCTTTAAAGTCTTTATCCTGTGAAATCTGAAGGCTTGTTGAAGCTGCTGCGTTGTTCCAGCTGAAGTGAACATCTGCAGCTCCCTTTTCGTGGTAAAGAATCTTTTCATTGCGGGCAGGGGAGAGAACAGTAAGGCTTGGTTTTGCAGGTGTTGAACCGTTTTCGCCTAGGTTAAGCTCTTCTCCCTGTCTGATTGCAACAGAAGTTCCGTCTTTATTTTGAACAGAAGCACTGCCTTTTAATACCTGTACAGAAAGACCGTTGCCGGCAGCTCCCTGCTGAGCAACAGAGCCTGCACTTAAGCTTGTGCCTGTTTTTACTGCAACCTGAACACCATTTGAAGAAAGTGTAAGTCCGTTTTCTGATTCAGAAGAATCTACAGTTGCATAACCGTCTTCCAGTTCAACTGCAGCTCCATTGTCTTCGCTAAGGAAAACCTGAGCCATGGTATTTTCCATCAGTTCCATAACGTTACCGTCATTAAACCAGATGGTTGCTTCTGAAAGTGTTGCAGTATGGATTGTATCTCCGTTGTAAACAGGGGAATCCTGGCGCAAGCGGTCCCAGACTACACGATCCATAAATTTTCGCTGGGCTGTTTTATATTTAAATGTAATAGTCGCAATAGGCTGCTCGTTCAGCTTTGAAAGGGCGCGGAAAAAACTGTTATAGAAAAGCCATGAATTTGTCGTCGCTCCGATGAGGCACACGAAGATGGTAATGCAGAACGGAAGAAGGAGACTACTGCTTAACTTGGATTTTGTTTTCTTCTTCATTCAAGTTTACCTTTTCAAATTCAGGGATTGGGATTCCAAGCAGATTTCTTACTTCGTTGAGAGTTTTTGGTCCATTAGGGCCAAGGGCTCTTGCACAGTCAGGATCTGCCTTAAAATCAGGTTCATTTGGCTTAAAGAAAGCTTCAATATCAAATTGAGGCATATTTACAACACCATAGAAGTGCTGAGTGCCTTTACCTTTTACTTCAAATTCAACAGGAATCTGCTCAACAATCAACTCGTTAGGCTTGTCGGCCTCGGCAATAGTAAAATTATTTTCCTGACATTTAATAAAGCGCTTTTTGAGCAGGCTGTATGTGTCCTCGGTAATCAGAATATCAGTTCCACAAGGCTTGTTAGAGCTTTCTGTACGGGAAGCAAAGTTTACTGCGTCTCCAATAGCCGTATATTCCATTTTACCGTCTTTACCCATGTCGGCACCCATAAGACCACAGGTTGCACGACCGGTATTCAAACCACTACCAATGCGGATGTGAGGCTTATATTTAGCTTTAGGCTCTTTTTCGTGGGCTTTTGTAAAGGCTTCTGCTTCCTTATTGTACTTCATAAGGGCATAACGCATTGCGATTGTACCGCGAATTGCGTTTGTTGCATCTTCCATAACATGTTCGTCGTGGATTTTCTGCAATTCCTTCTTTTTCGGGTCTGAATCTGGCAGGGCTTCGAAATCAAGGCTGTCATTTCTCATGATTCCCCATACTGCCATAATAGCGTCACCCTCGAATTTATCGATGTTTCCGTGGCTGAGAACGATACAGTTTACCATTCGGCTCATATAATCGTTCAAAAATCCAATAATTTCGCTCGGCGAGTCGTTTCCAAAGCGGTTTTTAAAACCATCAGAAATAGCTGTAAAACCTCGGATATCGCTAAAGAAGATTGTTACATCCTTAAGGTGTGGATTAAAGTCGATTTCCTGGCGGGCGATAGCCTTAGCAACGTTTCTGTTAGTGAACTTTGCAAAAGTGTTCAGAGAGAAAAGCTCATCTTTTGTACTCTGGTTCAAAACTCCAATTTCGTCTTTTCGGTTTGTAGAAAGGGTTTCGAAAATCTCAGATTCAAAATTACCAAGCTTGATTTCTTCTGCAGATTCTGTAAGACGGCGCAAATGACGCGAAATTGCAAAGCGGGAGAATGTAAGAATAAAGATTACAGAAAGGAAGAAAACAACTCCCATCAGGTAAAGGTTGTTTCTGCGGGTCGTAAGAACGCCTTCAAGTACCGAATTAACCGGAACGGTAGTCATTACAACAATATCACCAAAAGAAAGCTTTTCGTAAGCGCCGTAATAGTCAACTTTCTTTTCTTTTCCGTCTATAGTTTCAATATCTACAAAAGGAATCTGGCGGCTGTCGTCGTTATTCTGGTTGTTTTTGCGCATCGCAAGAACAAGAGGGTAGTTTTTAAGACTTTCACCACGTAAAACACGGTCTGATTCAGGGTGAGAGAGAAGTTCGTCTGAATCATTTATGATAAATGTAGTATTTGTTGAGTTTGTTCCAAGGATATCTGAAATACTTTCCATTGAGAAAGTGATTATACAAACCTGGTCAAGTCCGTTTTCTTTATAAGGAAAGAGCATAGACATAACCGGAATACCAAAGAAAGGTGAAGAATTAAGGGCAATTGTTTCACCTCTGGTTGAACGTCCTATAGCATCCTGTGAGGCCTGAAGGAAAGTGTTCATAACCGAGGTATCGAGCTCGTTTGAAAGGAAAAATCTGCTGTTTACGATTCTGGAATCTGTACTGGCGGGGTACATAACGCTGTTTTCAGAAAGAATGTAGATGCTTGCA